>JBGSTP010000333.1:0-34364 GCA_041736515.1 Pirellulaceae bacterium | reverse complement strand
GATTTCACGGTCGAGGACTACGCCGAGCATCCTGCGAGACCGGTCTCATGGTTCTCTCCCAGAACCTGCTTCGGCTCGATAAGTTGCAGCGACGCACAGAAAAGCCATGCAAAAACAATACTTAAAAACTGCACGACCTCTTTGTTGGGGGGAAGATCGAGGCACGGTTAGTGTCTGTGTAGTTGTCGAGTTGCAAACAGCCCACCGGTAATGCACGTTGTAACAACCTATTAGAGGAGGAGCTTTCGCGATGACTCGCGCATTTTTGACAATCTTCACAGCCTACTTACTCACTGTCGTGGGGTGTGAACCTCAGACGATGACGCCACCGACAGATTCATTGAACCCAGCGAAAGTAAACATTGACGATGTGAGACGCGAAGCGGCCAACTCCGCAGAGACGATTGCGACCTATGCACACCAAGATCAGGACAGACTTGTGAATGAACTGAATGAACAACTAGTTGCCATGGATGGTAAAATTGAGGATCTTCGAATTCAAGGGGCTGAACTCGCCAATGAAGCAAAGGATAGTTGGGATAGTAAGTTGTCGAGACTCGACCTCAAACGTCGCGCAGCCAAAGCCAAATTGGTGGAGATCGAGAACTCGACTGCCCGAGCATGGGACGAAGTTACGAAGGGAACACAGTTGGCATGGGAAGAGTTGCAAGAGGCCTTTCAGAGCGCTGCGGACGAATTCTAAACGAGAATCGGCGAACTGGCTTGCGCAAACTCAGCCCAAGAACGTTCGGTTTGTATCCCAGCATCAAAGGCCGAAAGCTATTTGAATCGCGTTTGCAGCTTGGCTGAACGACAAGTCCCGAAGAGCTCGTTCGATGTTCTGGGCTGCCTTGGATAGCGAAAATTACAGTGTTCCGCCTCGGTGTGAGCCAAGTTTCGTCATCGGCAGGATATCAAAAACCGAAGGCAGAGTTTGTAAGACGTCGAGTTGCAAGGTAGAGCTGGCAGAGGTCGTTAGTCAATTGGTATTTTTCAGACAGAGGCGTTTGCCTTCTCTCGATCTCAGCGGAACACGTTGAGTCCACCAGATACCCGCCACAGCAGCAGAAAGACAACAATTGTCGAAGGGCACCCGCCGCCCAGTTTCCTGGCGCCTGCTCCAGCTACTAAGCCCCGCAATAATTTGCTCATTGGCACCTACTTTCTTTAAGATCTAGATCCACGATCAGTACACAATTCGAATGGTATATAGCCACAGCCAACGACTAATGGCGTCATAGACTGTTGCATTTGTAATGCAGGTTTCCGTGCTGATCTGCAAATTCAATCGCATCGATAAGTTCATGTCAGGTCTTTGTCCTGGGAAGTGTCCATTACGTTTAGAACGCATCGCGCATTGGGATGGTAGCCAATTGTTATCATCAGCGAGCCTGATTCAATCGAATGAGCACCATTTGCCCCAAGGAGGACTTCACCAGATGCCGTACCAGGCTCAGTGTCGTCGCTTCGGCAGGGAACAAAAGGTCGTCTGCAAAATATCAAAAATTAAAATTGCCAGCGATCTTTTGTCGACTATTCGGCCTGGCTAAACTCGAATTCTGAGCGAAGGCGAATGCCGAGCAGTGGTAGGTGTACGTAGCTCAAACCTTTGAGGTGGATGACTTGCTTTTGGCGGAGCGCTGAATCAACTTGACCAATTCCACCACTGCCAGCGGTATCAAAGCGCATGCCAAAATCACGCCCCATTCGAAGGCTGTAGGTGGAACAGTGCCAAGCACTCTTTGCAGCAGGGGCAGGTAGACTGCTGCTAGCTGGAGCATTAAACAGACTCCCACTGCGGACCAAAGCCAACCGTTAGTGAACAGTGTCTGGGTGAATGCCGAACGCAGCTGCGATCGCGAGCTAAATGCATGGATCACTTGGGCCAGTGCAAGCGTCATAAATGCCATTGTGGTTGCTCGACGCAAGCCCAGGTCGTGTGTCCCGTGCCAATGCAACCCTACACTGAACGCAGCCAGTGTGACAGCAGTCAGCAACCCCCCCTGCCAAACGATGAGTCCAATGAAAGGTCGTGTCAGCAGTGACTCCTTCGGATCGCGCGGTGGCTGATTCATCACGTCTGGCGCAGATGGCTCAAGTGCTAGGGCAAACGCCGGAAAGATATCTGTGATTAAATTGAGCCACAGAATTTGTAGCGCCGCTAGCGGCAGTGGCCAGCCGATCATTAGGGCGAAAAAAACAGTCAGGATCTCGGATAGGTTGCAGGACAAAAGGAAGTGTAAGAACTTTAGGATGTTTCCATAGATGACTCGTCCCTGTTCGACGGCAGCAACAATGCTCGCGAAATCATCATCAGTGATTACCATGTCGGCATTTTCCTTCGCGACCTCTGTTCCCTTGATGCCCATGGCGATGCCAATATCTGCTTGCTTCATTGCTGGGGCATCGTTGACACCATCGCCGGTCATCGCGACCACATGCCCCAGTTGCTGGAAGGCTTCCACAATTCTTAGTTTGTGCTCCGGCGAAACGCGGGCAAAAACCGCTGTTTCAGCTACCACCTGTTTCCATCCATCGCCATCGAGGTGTGTTAGTTCACTGCCGTGGACCGTTCGCAATTTTCTGCCGCTAGAATCGATGTCAATCCCCAGCTGCCGCGCGATCTCGGCTGCCGTTGACTGCTGGTCGCCGGTGATCATGATGGTACGAATGCCTGCTTCTCTGCAGGTAGCGATGGCAGTCTGGGCTTCTTCGCGCAGCGGGTCGGTCATGCCGACCAAGCCGACGAGGGTCAGGCCTTGAGCAAAGTCGGATTCGGCATAGCCATCCGGCAGATCGCGATAGGCCAGGGCGAGTACACGCAAGCTCGCGCCCGCCAATTGCTGATTCGCCTCATTCCAATACTGACGTTCCACTTTTGTGAGGGGCTCGCTTCCTGAGGCACGCAATTCGAAATTGCTCTCATCCATCACCGTCGCTGGAGCTCCCTTTACGTAGGCAATCGTGTTTCCCTTGGGTGAGCGATGAATGGTTACCATTCGTTTGCTTGTGCTATCAAACGGTATTTCACTGAGTCTTTGAAATTCGGTATTCAGCGTGGCATATGTTAGGCCAGCTTTCTCGGCGGCAACCACTAGAGCGGCTTCGGTTGGATCCCCCAGGACAGTACAGCGATCGGCGCTGCGTTCGACTTTGGCATCGTTGCACAGCATCCCAATTCGCAAGGCCAACAAAAGATGCTCGTCAAGCTGCGGTTCTATGGTTTTATGGTCAACCTTAAATGCCCCCTTTTGCGAGTAGCCTGTGCCGCTCACGTCGATTCGCTGTCGATCGAGCATGTAACTACATGCAGTCATTTCATTCTTGGTCAAAGTTCCCGTTTTGTCGGTGCAGATGATTGTCGTCGAACCGAGCGTCTCGACGGCGGGAAGTCGACGGACAAGCGCCCCCATCTTTGCCATACGCTGCATTCCCAGTGCTAAGGTCATGGTGGCAACAGCGGGCAATCCCTCGGGCACTGCTGCGATGGCCAAAGTAAGTCCTATCTCAAGCATCTGTACGACATTAGCGATGCCGCGGATCCATCCGGCAAAAACGATGACGATACACAAGGTGATCACCAGTACAATCAGCACACGGCCCAACCTGGCCAGCTTCTTCTCAAGCGGCGTTGTGCGAACAGCTGCCTCGTCGATCAATTTGCCAATCTTGCCGACCTCACTGAGCGCGCCAGTGGCTGTGACCAGTAACCGACCACGGCCATCGGTAATGGTTGTACCGAGAAAGGCCATATTGATGCGGTCCGCAAGGGCAATGTCATCGTTGTCGAGTTGTTCGACCTGTTTGCTTACCGCGTGCGACTCGCCCGTTAGTGCTGCTTCCTCAATTTGCAAACGCGCCACGTCGACGATGCGACCGTCCGCAGGTACACGTGCACCTGCCGCTAGAATGACAAGGTCACCTGGCACCAAGTCTACCGCAGGGATCTCAGCTTCAAAGCCTTCGCGAATTACCTGCGCGACCTTCACTGACTGCTTTTGAAGTGCCAACAGCGCGACAGAAGCTCTCCATTCGGTTAAGAATCCGATGGCCGTGTTGATGATGATTACAACCAGCACAGACATGGCCTCAAGATGTTCTCCCATGGCTAAAGCAATCACTGTCGCGGCCGCGAGCAGGGCCATGGTGAGACTTCGAAACTGCGCGATGAGAATGGCTAACGCCGGTCTTTGACGCGTCGGTGATAGCGCATTGGTGCCGTAATGGGCGCGCCTAAGAGCCACTTCCGACTGCGACAGGCCTCTTGCAGCGTCACTCTGCGCCAATTGAAATACCTCAGCCACTGGCAAGGTATGCCACGCCTCGGTGGGCGGGGCTGAGAACGGTGAATTTGACAAAGAGTCTCCCAATACAGTCGCTAGCAGTCGACATAATCTACTGCAAGGGACATGTTGTGTTTACCACCAAATCTCAAGTCCACTTCGTTAATCAGAGCGGCAATCGTCCCATCAGCAGCAAAACAAGTAGTATGACGACGACCAACCCCAGCAGCCCACTCGGTCCGTATCCCCAGTTTCGACTGTGTGGCCATGTGGGCATGACGCCCAGTAACATCAGGATCAGGATAACGATCAGAATTGTGCCTAACATTATTATTCTCCTTAGCAGAGGTTCACAGAT
Organism: Pirellulaceae bacterium; assembly: GCA_041736515.1. Taxonomy (GTDB): domain Bacteria; phylum Planctomycetota; class Planctomycetia; order Pirellulales; family Pirellulaceae; genus Aureliella. The sequence continues at coordinate 29,723 of JBGSTP010000333.1, read as the reverse complement.
TTGCTCAAGTGACACTCACCGCGATGCGCGTGTCTGGCGGACAAATCCGAGGCTTTTCATTGCATCTCTTCTTGTTCGATCAATGGCACTTCAACACGAAATGCACGACATTCTTTCATAAATAGGAAATGCGTCTTGATTGGTTGAATCCTATCCTAGGCTCGTAGACTGATCCATCGAGCAGAGTCTGAAACGGACGTGGCGGAATCCACCAGAGCGCGGGGGAGTGATGCAACGAAGAACCGCATTTAACTAGAGATTGAACGATAGTTGTATCCGCCATACAGGTTTAGCGGGCGTCGCGATATTCGTAGGCATGCGCCGACCCAACAATGGCTTTCACTGCTAATGCGTGGCGGGGTTTAACCCGCAGACTCCATGCGTCGACAAGATACGAAAGAGATCCGTCGTGCATAGTTAATGAATCTTTCAATAACTCCCTCAAACTAAATGAAGAAAATCTAAGATGTTAGGACAAAAGAAGCGGCGTGAAAGACTAGCCTTCAATGCAGAGATTTTGCGGACGTTTGGTAAGCTCGATCAGCAAGACATCGACAACATTGAGGGAAGTTCCGAGCGACTGCGGACGCATTTGATTCAGCGCTACAAATGGAGCCTGGACGAAGCAGCCAGCAGAGTCGCTAGTTTTCGTGCCGTCCTTTCAACGCAGCCCCAAATCAACGAGCTGCCACCTGACGCGGGAGTTCGAGTATGAATCGTGTCTGTCCAGTTTTTGTTTCGACCTATCCGCCAGAGCAGTGTGGCTTGGCAACGTTTACTAAGGATTCCGCGGATGCAATTGATTTGGTCGCAGGTCGACCGGTCTCGTCGGTAATCGCAATCGAGAAAACTCGCTCACTTTCAGGCGCGAGGGGGCGGATTGTGCACGTGATTGATAATAGCCAGCGGGGTTCCTACGGAGAAGCGGCGAGGATCGTCAACGAAGGTCCGTGGGATGTTGTCAGCCTTCAACATGAATTCGGGCTGTATCCGGGAGAATGGGGCGCTGAAGTCTTGCAGTTTGTTCGACAGTGCAAGAAACCACTTGTCACGACATTACACACGCTCCCGTCCCATCCGGCTGAGTTGCCTCGTGGATTGATTCGCGAACTTGCCGCTCGCAGTGAAACGACCATTGTCATGACGAAAGTTGCTGAGACTCTACTTCGGTCGGTTTATGGCGTGTCCAGTGCAGCGGTACGCATCATCCCTCACGGTGTTCCGACGGTTCCATTTCAACGCGATCGGAGCCGACGAGAGGAACTTGGCTTAGCCGGCCACAGAGTTCTATGCACGTTCGGCTTGATCAACCCAGGTAAGGGGCTTGAGTCAATGATTCGGGCAATGCCAGCGATCGTCGCCGAATGTCCAGAGGCGATTTACTGTATCGTGGGAGTGACGCATCCCCAGGTGAAGCGCCAGTCGGGTGAGATCTATCGCGAGCAATTAGTTGAATTGGCGCAGTCGTTGGGTATGAGCAACAACATTCGTTTTGTGAACGAGTATCTCAGTTTGCCCGAGTTGATCGGCTACTTACAGTCATGCGATATATTTGTTACGCCGTATCCCGGTAAAGATCAAATCGCAAGTGGCACTATGGCTTATGCGATGGCGGCAGTGGGAGCTGTCGTCAGCACACCCTATTTGTACGCACAGGAAGTTTTGGCCGCTGGACGCGGATTGATTGTGCCGTTCTCGAGTGATAGTGCCTTATCTGAAGCTGTACTTCGCTATATAGTTGAACCCGAGCTCATAGAGAGTACTCGTCGTCTGGCATATCGCTACACACAGTCTATGTTCTGGCCTCATGTAGGGCGGCAGTATCTTCAAGTCTTTGAAGGAGCTTCTGTTCTAGCGGAATTTTCGCGTTCAAAAGCCCGCATGATTGCTAGCGGCGGCAATCGACCTCAAACCGCTGCAACTCCAGCAAGGCAGTAAAACATGTCGCGAGCACAGCTACCGTCGTTGACTCATCTCGACCGCATGACAGACTCGACAGGCATCATTCAGCATGGAATATATAGTCTTCCACGCCGCGAAAGCGGTTACACGACTGATGACAATGCACGCGCATTGAGGTTGGCAACGAGACTATGGAAGATACAGCCATGTGCAAGCCACCTTTCGCGTGTTGCTTGTTACCTGAGTTTCATGGAGCACGCTCGATCGCCTTCGCGTGGATTCCATAATTTTATGGGATATCAGCGAGACTGGCTGGACTCCGGAGGTACCGAGGATTGTCAAGGCCAAGCACTGTTAGCACTTGCTGAAGTCTTGGCTTGCAATTTGCCCAATGGCTTTCATGATTTGGCGGCCGAGCTTTTGGCGGACGCCTTGCGACCAGCTAAAGAACTGAAGAGTCTGCGAGCAATTGCCTATCTGGTTCAGGCGTGGTATCAGCTGAAAGTCGGAAATATCGATACGTTCGATGAACTGGAGAAGATTGCCAGACACGCATCTGATCAGCTACTAGATCGCTACGGCCGATCGAAACGCAGTGACTGGTTTTGGTTTGAGTCACGGATGACCTATGCCAACGCGGTTTTACCTCACGCATTGTTCAATGCGGCAGAGCTTTGGGAAAATGCAGCCTTCCGCGAAGTCGCTGAGACGACCTTTGGTTTCCTCGAGCTTTCTACATTCAGCGATGGGCGGTTCATGCCGGTTGGTAACCGTGAATGGTACCAGCACGGAGAAGAAAAATCCGCCTTTGACCAGCAACCAGTCGAAGCTTCCACTATGGCGGGCGCAGCGTTGGCAGCTTGGCGAGTTACGGGGCACTCGAAATATTTGCGCACCTTTGACCAGTCGTGTGCTTGGTTCACAGGAGAGAACATACTCGGAGTCGCGTTGGCGGATGCCGCTGACGGCTCTTGTTGCGACGGGCTGACACCCGTGGGTTTAAACAAAAATCAAGGCGCCGAGTCAACACTCGCGTACTTGTGGACGGAGTTGCTTCGAGCAGAACAGGAGGCGCTGCAAACGGTCGCAATCACTTTGGAGTCCAGTTGTTCCCCAGCCGATACTGCCTAATTGGACAGCGGCACTCTAGGCCCGAAAATCAGATCGACGGGCCAGCGAGTGGGTCGTAAGCGTGCGAATTCTTTGAATTAATTTCTTTTTTACAAGCGACCCACTCGCAGGCGCGTCGAGCTGGTATTGCCAAAAATTTCCGCAAAGTGGCGTAGTCCAACCAACGTTTCAAGTGCAACCCACTTCCACACCTAGAAGAAATCGAGTTTTAGATGAACACTACCGCGCCTCACTCCGACGCATGGGTTTCGCTATTTAAACGCAGCCCGAAGAACCCAATTCTGACTGCGGCTGATTGGCCCTATCAAGCACATACCGTTTTCAATGCAGGTGCCTGTCAATGCGGCAATGACACTATACTGCTGGTGAGGGTTGAAGATCGCAGGGGGCATTCTCACCTAACGGTTGCGCGCAGCAGTGATGGCATCTCGGGCTGGCGAATCGAATCAGAACCAAGCTTCGTTCCGGCGCCGGATTCTTTCCCGGAGGAGATCTGGGGTGTCGAAGATCCTAGACTCACTTGGGTAGAAGATCGCAATGAGTGGATCATTGCTTATACAGCGTTTTCTCAAAGCGGCGCTATGGTTTCACTCGCATCAACCAAGGATTTTAAAACTTTTGATCGTATCGGCCCCGTCATGCCTCCCGAAGATAAAGACGCGGCAGTGTTTCCTCGCCGTTTCGACGGGCGATACGCGATGATTCATCGCCCGGTGGCTGCGGGTTCGGGTGGCGCACATATTTGGTTGTCCTTTTCGCCAGACTTGAGGCATTGGGGAGATCATCATGTGTTACTCAATGCTCGGCGCGGTGCCTGGTGGGATGCCAATAAGATCGGATTAAGCCCGCCGCCGATGGAGACGCCTGACGGATGGTTGCTGCTATATCACGGGGTCCGACACACTCCCGGCGGCTGCATTTACCGACTTGGTTTGGCGCTGTTAGACCTGGAGAAGCCGTGGCAGGTTCTCAACCGTAGCGATGAATGGATATTCGCGCCCGAGTATCCCTACGAGCAGCATGGCGATGTCAGCGGTGTAGTCTTTCCCTGTGGCTGGGTGCTGGACGAAGCGACCGGGGTCGTTCGCATGTATTATGGCGGTGCCGACTCGTGTATCGCGTTGGCAACTGCAAACTTGGCTGAATTGCTCGATTACATCAAAACTTGTCCAGTGCCAACATTGAAGAGGAAACTCGGCATCGCAGTTTTGGACTAGCAGTCGGTCCATCGTGGGGTGAAATGTTCGTCCTGTCCCGTGAGCGAGCGGACGAACCCGTCCGTATGGCGGATTCAACCAATCGGTTATTGATAACACTATCGGTTGCAGTAACCGGATACAATCAAGGCAGTTGTCGGATAAATCGTTTGACACCGCCCCGTATCGGCGCGAAAGAAAAGCTTGACACAAATCTCACAGCAGAATTTGAAGCGGTTTCCCATTGTTGGGATTGTTGCGTCCGCAGGTGGCTTGGAAGCCTTTAAGGAATTGCTCGGTTCCGTTCCCGTACATTGCGGCATGGCTTTCATCCTTGTTCCGCATCTTGATCCGTCCTACGAAAGTCAGATGGTTCCCCTGCTATCCAGAGTCAGTTTGATTCCGGTAATGAAGGCAACCCAAGGAATGGTAGTTGAGCCAGACAATGTTTACGTGATTCCTGCAAACCATTTCTTAGCGATACAGGACGGTGCCCTACAATTGTCTAAACCTCCCACACCGCAGGGTAGCGAAACCGCCATTGACTTATTCTTGCAATCACTGGCGAAAGATCAACGGGAACTGGCCGTTGGAGTCGTACTATCAGGAACGGGAAATCACGGAACACTAGGAGTTCGAGATATTAAGCTCGCCAGCGGCTTGGCAATCGCTCAAGAGCCAAAGTCGGCCGAGTTTGATGCGATGCCAGCAAATCTCATTCGCGAAGGACTCGCCGACTATGTCTTACCGCCCAACGAAATCGCAGCAAGGCTGATCGAGCATTTCCAACTTTCGCGCACCGAACCCGAACAACGAGGTTTAGAAGATACAACTGTCGAGGCCGAGAGCTTTGCAACCATACTCAAGCTGCTACGAAAGCAAACGCAATGCGATTTTAGTAGCTATCGCAAGAACATGTTGCTTCGTCGGATTCTCCGACGTATGGACTTGCATCAACTTGAGAGCCAACAACAATATAGCGTACTTCTCGAAGAGAATCCCGAGGAAGTCAATGCGCTATATCGAGATTTGCTCATCAGCGTGACTGCATTTTTTCGAGATCCCGATGCCTTTGAGGCTCTGCGCACGTACCTGCTTCCAGAGCTAATCAGTACTGATCCAAGCCGTTTTCCGTACCGCGTTTGGGTTCCGGGTTGCGCCACTGGCGAGGAAGCCTACTCCCTTGCACTCCTTTGTTTTGAGTGCTTTGACCAACAGCGCGCGGGGCCTACGACGGATGACACAAATGGTCCGGCACTTCTACAAATGTTTGCGAGCGACATTGATGAAGTGGCCATCGCAGCGGCGCGGGCAGGGAACTACCCGTCCAGCATCAGCAAAGACGTTTCGCAGGGGAGGCTAGATAGGTTTTTTCTTGCGCGTGAGGCAGGTAAATTCCGGATCGGCAAGCAGCTGCGTGAGTCTGTTGTCTTCTCGCGTCAGAATCTCATCCAGGATGCACCGTTTTCCAAAATCGATCTCATCTCTTGCCGCAACTTATTGATTTACTTTGAACCCGAGATGCAGCGAAAAGTGATTTCGCTCTTGCATTTTTCACTCAATGACAATGGCATCCTGATGTTAGGACCATCCGAATCGCTTAGCAACACAGAACATCTGTTCGAGCCGATTTCGAAGAAATGGCGGATCTTTAGGAAAGTGGCATCGAGCCGCAGTGTCAAAATATCAGTTCCAATTGTTGCGAGCCATCGCATCCGTGAATTACGTACGCTCCAAACAGTTGATACTCCGACAGGTCAAGATCGTAGAGAGCTCGTCGAGAAAGCCATTATCAGGCACTATGCACCAGCTACTGTTCTAGTCAATCGGCACTATGAGGTCCTTTATATTGCTGGACCGCTGGTTGACTATTTGGAATTTCCTGCGGGCGAGCCAAACCACAATCTTCTTTCAATTTGTCGCCCAGGCTTGCGTCCACAACTACGATTCGCTTGCGAGACTGCATTTGCGGAGAATGCCGACATGAAAGTCGAAACGCAGATGAAACGCGGCAATGACGCTGTCAGTTGCTCTATCCAGGTTCGCCCGCAGAAGACGCGCCTCGATGACGAGCCGCTACTTTTAGTGAGCTTTGTGGATACTTCGCCGCGGGTAATTGAAACAACCGGCGATTTGGAACCGCAAAGCATCAAGAGTACAGCTTATTCAGATCAGCTCGAACAGGAACTTAGACTCAACTCCGAGGAACTGGGAAGTGCAATTGAAGAACTAGAGGAGGCGAACGAGGACCTCACAACTTCAAACGAAGAAATCATGTCGATGAACGAGGAATTGCAATCGGCGAAGGAAGAGCTAGAAACTTCGAAAGAAGAATTGCAGTCGCTTAATGAGGAACTCAGTACTGTAAATCTTGAACTGTTAGAGAAGGTCACGGAGCTCGATGTCGCCAACAATGAAATTCTAAATCTACTCACCAGTACCGATATTGCCACGTTGTTCTTAGACGAAGAATTTCTGATCCAAAGGTTCACACCGCCCACATTAGCACTACTGAATCTCCGCTCGTCCGACATAGGACGTCCGCTTAGTGAGATAGCGACCCGCATTGTCGACGATTCCTTCATTGAAGATTGTGCGACTGTCTTTCGAGAATCTACGCCGATTCAAAATACGATTGAAGGAGCAAACTCATGCATTTACCTACGACGTATTTTACCCTATCGGTCACAGGGAGATAAAATCGTTGGTGTGGTCATTACGTTCGTCGACCTGACTGAGAGACTTTTGCTGGAGAAATCCCTGAAGGAAAGCAAGGATCACTTGGAGGCAATTCTCGACTCTGCTGTCGATGCCATTCTAACAGTCGACGACCAAGGAGTCATTGCGAGGCTCAATCCGGCAGCAGAAAGAATGTTTGGCCATTCCCGGTGTCAGATGCTAGGGAAGCCGGCAGTTGCTTTTTTAACGCTTGACGGGAATAGCTCACCGGTCCACTCAGACTCAGTCCAACGGCTGCCAATGCCGGAATCCGGTACAGGCGACTATCTGGAACTCAAGGCAAAACGGAAGGATGGTAGCGAATTCGATGCGGAGTTGACGGTGAGTCGGATCGACCATTGCCCGCTCTTTATCGTTGTCGTTCGCGACGCCACCCAGCGAAAGAACCTTGAGAAGAGAATTCTTGAGATTGCCTCAGACGAGCAGCGACGTATTGGACAAGAGTTACACGATGGAACTCAGCAAGAATTGACTGGGCTATCCTTAATCGCAGGCACTATTGAAGACCTTTTAAGTCAACGATCCATCCCGGACGCAGATGGCCACCGCCAACTGTCACTGGATGATGCAGAATCGTCGCGGCTGCTCTTTAGCGCGTCAAAGCTTGTTCAAGGCTTGAATGCAGCAAATCGCCACGTGCAATCTCTCTCGCGCGGTATCATGCCAGTGCAAATTGATGTAAAGGGCCTGCATTCTGCGCTGTCCGAGCTAGCCAATGAAACTACCGTTGAAGGTAAGGTGGACTGCAAGTTTGTTCACAGCGGTTCGCTTCAAATTGAAAGCAACGCAGTAGCTACCCACCTCTATAGAATCGCGCAAGAGGCGATAAACAATGCGCAAAGACATGGAATGGCGCAACACATTCGAGTCTCGTTGGCAACAGTGCAGCAAAACGTAATTCTGGAAATTACCGACGACGGCTGCGGCATGCATGCGTCGTTAATGAATGTGAATGGCAAGGTGAATCACGGAGCTGGATTGCAGATTATGGCTTACCGCGCCAGCATGATTGGCGGCTCACTGTCCGTTGAAGCCGGTAAGAGCAAGGGAACCTCCGTACGTTGTACGATACCAAAATAAAGGAAAAATCAAGTGAGCAGTGCTATTCTTAAAACGAGAATCGCGATTATTGATGATCATCCGATGATGCGAGATGGACTCACCATGCGAATTACGGCTCAGCCAGGTTGGGAGGTGTGTGGAGTCGCGGCGACTGAGGAAGAGGGCTTCTCGCTCGTGACTGAGGAATGTCCTGACCTGGTCTTGGTCGATATCTCACTCAAGTCTGGCAATGGGATTGAGTTGATTAAGCGTGTTCGAGCCCGCAATTCCAGTGTGAAGTTTTTGGCAATCTCAGCTTACAAAGAGTCTCTTTACGCGGAGCGTGCGTTGCGAGCTGGCGCGTTGGGCTATCTGAATAAGCAGGAGACGAATGAAAAACTAATCGAGGCGATACGGACGGTGTTGCGGTGTGAGCGATTTTTGAGTGAAGAATTGAAAACGAGATTAGTGGCGTCGGCGCTTGGTAATACCTCCGTTGATGCGGACCCGCTGTGCACTCTAAGTGATCGTGAAAAGGAAATTTTCCGGCTCATCGGAGAAGGAAAAACAACGGGGGCAATTGCCGAACAGCTATTTCTCAGCACGCACACCATAGATACTCATCGTGAGCATATCAAGCGAAAGCTGAATGTTAATACGGCCAATGAACTCAGCCGACTTGCTTTCCATGCAATGCTCGAAAATGTCTAAGGCCGGCATCGTAGTTTTGAAGTTGCGCTTTTAATGTTAGCTCGACGAGCCAGCGAGTGAATCCCCGGCTTCCGTGGGCGTGGTGAAATCCAAAGGGGCTAAAACAGGCAACTCGCTCGCTGGCGCGTCGAGCTGATATGGCGGTCAGAAGCGAAAAGTGCGTCAAATAGCGCAACTTTAAAACATCGTAGCGTGGCAGGGATTCCGCCATGCCAAAACAACAAGTCACGCGATACGCTAAGTTTGATTTGTCGAATAGAAATAAACCGCTATAGGATATCGCTGTCCCCATGACTGTCCCACATCCACGGCAGGAAGTAATTTCAATGACCGCAGACAATCAAATCTTGAACGGCACCGAATTATTGAGCGAGGATGTGGAAACGCGTACCGCCAGAAGAACGACGTCTTCTGATGACAGGTTCACAATTCTCGGGCACGAGATTCGAAACCCGCTTAGCGCGCTGAACTTCGCTCTTGAAGCCTGGCCTACTACGAAGGATGAACCTCAGCTGGAAAGAGAATTGCTACAGATAATGCGGCGACAAGTGGCACAATTGACGAGATTATGCACTGACATGTTGGACGCAGGGAAAAAATCCCAAGCGGACCTTTCGATCATCCAGAGCACTATCAATCTGGAACAAGTAATAAAGAACGCTTGTGAGGAGATTCGACCTTTTATTACACAGTGTGGTCTCTCCATCACAATAGCGAATACTGAGCAGCCACTGACTTTGCTTGGAGATGAATCAAAGCTAACTCAGGTTTTTGCAAACCTGTTGCACAATGCTGCAAAGTTCACTGACCAACATGGCCAGCTGCACATCGCAGTTGCGAGGGGTGGTGATACAGCAGTTGTCAGCGTCCGCGATAGCGGTTGCGGTATGTGTGACGAGCGAGTGCAAGAGGTTTTCCGTCCGCCTCGTTCGACTCTGTACTGTTCCAGAGGTCCAGGCGGCGGGCTCGGAATCGGTCTGCAGTTGGCTAAGTCGATCGTAGAACTGCACGGTGGCACAATTAAAGCGTTCAGTGAAGGAACGGGGTGCGGAAGCGAGTTTGTTGTGACTCTGCCTTTGGCAAAAATTCAGAACGCTGACTTGCTAACGACTTCAAAAAACAATTTCAGTGACAAAGAGATAAAGCGATCGCTTCTGCCACATTGCCTTATAGTTGTGGTTGACGATGATCGTTCTATTCGGTTTCTGATGTCGCGATTATTAAAAACGCTTGAGCAGTCGGTAACGGTTGCCGACAGCGGCGAGGCGGCCTTGAAAGCTATCCTGGAAGTCAGTCCGCATCTCGTATTTATGGACTTGCAGATGCAGGGCATGAGCGGATATGAGCTTGCTCGGGAGGTTCGCAAACGCGCGGATTTCAACGAAATTGTTCTGATCGCACTTTCCGGAAACGCAGATCTTACCAGTCGGCAACTTGCGGCCGAGTCTGGCTTTGATCAATACCTGGTGAAACCGATAAGTGTGGGCAAGCTTGCTCAAGTTATTATCGGCATCAGTGCAGCTAGATGAAGTCCAGTCGACACTAATTGGACAGCGCCACTTTGAGGAAAATCGTGGCAATACCAGCTCGACGCGCCAGCGAGTGGGTTGTAAGCGTGCGAGTTTCTTGGATTTTTTTCTATTTTACAAGCGACCCACTTGCTGGCGCTTCGAGCTGATATTCGGGCCTAAAGTGCGCTGTCCAACAAGGGTTGGGGAGCGACCCTCTTCAACATTGGTGTCCAGCGTTCGTTGGACGGGTATAGTCGTACCGCATTTCTTAGATTAGTTCCCGAATTACTCGGTTCACCCAATCGTCCGTTCGCTATTTAGGCTCGGACGCATTCACATCGACTTTCACACTTCCATCGTTGACTTTGACATCCACGTTGTCTATCGCGTCAAGAATTTTTTCGCGCCGGTCGTCGCGCCGTTCTAGTGCGCTGGTCGGTGTTTCCAATTCGAGTTTGGATTCTCCACTATCCTGCCGATCACCCTTCACCTCAATATCGACGGCCGGAGTTTCAATGTCAACTTGGGGCTCTCTGCTTTGGCAGCCGGATAGTACGCAACCGCCGCTGACCAGAAGACTTAGCAATAAATTGTACATTTGCTTGCGATGAACTCGCATGGATACCTACATCATTTCTTGCTGCGGTGTGCAGCAGTGTCGAGTGTGAGAGAAAGCGATAGACAGCGGACCGAGTGAGCCACGCTGTTGGGACATCATCGACAGATCAGCAAACGTTGTGCCAAGGATAGTTTTCTTACTTCCCACACCCCGCTGCGCGCTTAGTCGAGAACATTGGCGGTGTGCTACCACTATTCAGAATTCAGGCTGGTCATTCCGGAATCATGCTGAAATATTGCCGACCATGCAGTCGCTCGTTTTTCGAGCGGTGCTACGCTAGTATGGCTTTAGATCAGCGAGCTTGGACCATTGCTTGGTGCAGGTGGGCTGCTAACTGCAAGAATTTGTAATGCTGGCCAGATTGGAAGGGTCTTTCAGTTATTGGCATAGCACGTGCTTTCTGTGGATGGCTCGCGAGATAGCGAACTGCTTCGCCAGCGGTTGTAGTGGGCAAGTCTTATAGCCCAAATGCTGTCGCGGCGTTTAGGTCCAATCTCAGTACGCACGGAGTGCACAATGCGTCAGCCAGAGCCGGAACAATCCATTGCAAGGTCGTTGCAAATTGCCGGGGTCTTCATTTTCGTAGCAGCTCTATATCTAGCGCGCGACGTACTCATTCCAGTCTCGCTCGGTATGCTGGTGGCTTTTGCGCTGAGTCCACTGGTTACACAGCTTCAACGCCGGGGTTTGTCTAGTACTATGGCGGTAATTGCGGCGGCAGCAGTGGTGCCATTAGCGATCGGTGTGTTCCTTGTTTCGATCGGTTCCAGTGTTGCTGGATTCACGGAGGAGTTGCCCAAGTACCGAGTCGAGCTAAGAAACAAAGTGGAAAACGCACGGGAGCTGGTTGCTGGTCTGGGCGCTCGTTTCAGGGACATCAGCAACGCGGTCGATGGCTCGTCGAATTCAGAGGACGCTAATGCAGCTGAATCCGACTCAGCTTCAGTACCCTCCATCACTAGTCGAATACTAGGCATGGCGGATGAAGGTGAAACGAATGACGGCTCAACGCCGAAAAAGCCACTCTACGTAGTTGATAGCGGCGTAGCCAACATTGATCTGAAATCGTGGGCCGGCGGTGCGGCTGCGATTCTTGGGCCCGTTGGGACAGCCGGCTTGGTATCTGTGTTTGCACTGTTTGGCCTGCTTTACCGAGAAGACTTGAGAGATCGTGTCGTAAGTGTCGTTGCTCAGGGCAACTATGTTGTGACTACCGAAGCGCTCAACGAGGCCTCTCAGCGCATTGGTAAGTATCTGGTAGCGCAATTGGTATTGAACGTATCTTATGGTGTCTTATTCTCAATTGGGCTGATAATCATCGGCTACTTTCTAACCGAGGATGGATGGTTCCCTTATGTTACCGTGCTGGGGACGGCTGCTGGGTTAGTGCGGTTTGTTCCGTATATTGGCCCATTGATCGGCGCGGGACTACCTCTCACGCTGGCCATGCTGTTGTTTCCGGGATTTCAGGTGGTAACGGCGGTCGCCCTGCTAATCATCACGATGGAACTGGTATTTAACAACGTCCTAGAACCGTGGCTTTATGGCAGTAGCACGGGCGTCTCGCCAATGGCCGTGATCGTAGCGGCAGTTTTTTGGGGGTGGTTGTGGGGACCGATCGGTCTGTTGTTGGCTACACCACTGACGGTCTGTGCAGTGGTTTTGGGGCAGTATGTACCTAGATTTCGATTTCTTTCGATGTTGCTTAGCGATGAAATCCAAGTGAAAACCTCTGTGCGAGCTTACCAGCGGCTTCTGAGCGGCGAGCAACATCGCGTCTCCGAGTTTATCAGAGCGCAGGCAAGCAGCCTGGAACGCGTGCAGCTGATCGACGAGCTGCTCGTGCCCACAGTCAAATTGATAATTGACGATGAGCAGAAGCGAGAATTGAGCGATGAGCAAATGCTTAAGCTGTTACACATAGGGGCTAGTGACGCCGGCATCATAGCAGCTCCCACTGAAACGGCGGAAATGCGGACTGAGGAAAAGCCTGACCTTACCGTCGACTCAGATGCGAAAGAGCCTCCTGCTCAAGCACCACTCGCGCATGTGATCGCTGTACCGGTTCGCAATGCCGGGGAGCAGCTTGTTCTGGAGGCGATAGGCCATCATCTTGAGGAGTCGCTGCGTATCACGGTTTTCGAAAATGACGATTTGCCTGATCGCGACGCCCAGCGACTATCGACTGAGCGACCTCAAGCCATCGTCATTGGTGTGATTCCGCCCGGCGGAATGGAGCAAGCCAGGTATTGGTGCTCATCGCTTCGCAAAGCGGGCTTTCGAGGCGACATTATTGTAGCGTGTTTTGGCAAATTCAAGAACTACGATCTGTTGCTGCAAAGCTACAGGAAGCGTGGTGCCAATCAACTGGTTACCTCCGCAAGCCAGCTGGTTCAAAAGATTGCTCGGATTGGATCTCGGTTCGAGGCCCAGCACAAACTGGACAGCGCGACGGATTCGATCCACCAACTGGAAAGAAAGTCTCATTTTCATCCATCGAAACCAGTCCTATCGGAGTAGTACATGCCCAAGATCTTAATTGTCGATGATCGACGCGATGCAATTGAAGTGCTGCAAGCAAAGCTGCAGAAGCGAGGCTTTGTAACTGAGGCCAGCACGGATGCACGAGAAATCCCGAGAATCTGCGAGGCTCAGGGCATCGATGCGATTGTAATGGACATGAACATGCCCGAGCTCGATGGCTGTGAAGCAACCGAGTTTTTGAAATCGAACCCGGCCACAGCCACAATCCCGGTGATCATGTGCACAGCACATCCGCTGGCCGGTGACAGGGAACGAGCGGAACGGTCGGGATGCGATGGTTTTGTAGAGAAGCCCATACACCTGAAACCGCTTTTGCAGATCTTAGGACAGTTTTTCGAAGTGGGGCCCGAAGAAGCCGAAGACGCTCAACTTGAGAAGCCGGAAGATCGCGATGGGAGTCAGACCACCGACATTGATTCCGCGGTCGCACATGCTGCAACGAAGTCAGGTGAATTGATTCGTGTCGACTCGCCTGCTGAGCCCCCGACATCTGCTGCCATGAAGTCACAAAGGTACCAGAGTCAATCAGGGAAGCCTGCGGCAGCGAATTTCATGAATGCGGATACTTCCCGTGATAGTCGTTAGGCTTTGACTCAAGTTGAAGAATCTCAGTAGTCTCGGAGTTGATTGAATGCGAGTATGCGAAATGAGTAGGACGATAGAGTCAGAAAGTGGATTTCAGAAATTGGGAGCTCTCGCGGTAGAGGGAGGTGTGCATTTCTCTGTGTGGGCACCGCATGCAAGTTCCGTTGCCGTAGTCGGCGAATTTAATGACTGGGACGCTCAATCCGATCCCTGCGAAGCGATCGGAAACGGAAACTGGTGGAAGTTCGTGCCGACAGCAAAGACTGGTCAAGGGTACAAGTTCTTCATACAAAATGGCGACCTTCAGTTTCAACGCATCGATCCGAGAGCGAGGCAGGTCACCAATTCCGTTGGGCACGGAATTATTGTCGCCAACGATTTTGACTGGGAGGGCGATCAATTCACAACACCTGCATTCAATGAGTTGGTGATCTACGAATTGCATATCGGCACCTTCAATGGTGCTGAGAATTCGGTAGGCAACTTCCGCACGGCATGCGAGAAGCTCCCCTACTTACAGCGACTTGGTATCAACGCGATCGAGTTGATGCCTTTGGCCGAGTTCGCTGGCGACTACTCCTGGGGGTACAATCCTGCACATCCATTCGCAGTGGAGACGGCCTATGGAGGACCCAATGAGCTAAAAAGATTTATTCGCGAGGCTCATCGCCACGGAATCGCAGTAGTCATCGATGTTGTTTACAACCACTTCGGGCCTTCGGACCTAGAGCTCTGGCAGTTTGACGGCTGGAGCGAAAACAACAAAGGCGGAATCTATTTTTACAACGACTGGCGTTCGGCTACGCCTTGGGGCGATACTCGTCCGGATTATGGTCGAGGAGAAGTTCGTCAATACATTTATGATAACGCAATGATGTGGCTCGATGAATTTCGTGCCGATGGGTTGCGGTATGACATGACTTTATACATGCGTAGTGTTGATGGTAGCGAAAACAATGCGATTTCAGAGGGGTTCTCGCTAACGCAGTGGATCAATCGAGATATAGCACAGCGGTTTCCAGGAAAGATTACGATCGCCGAGGATCTGCGGAACAACCGATACTTGACCGAATGCGATTCTATGGGAGGTGCAAATTTCTCATCGCAATGGGATGCGAGTTTTGTTCATCCCATCCGGCAGCAAGTAACGCTCATTGAGGATACTGACCGGTCGATTGCCGTAGTACGCGATGCTATCTACCATCGCTACAACTCGGATGTTTTCCAACGCGTGGTTTATACTGAGTCGCACGACGAAGTTGCCAACGGAAAGCAGCGTGTGGTGTCGGAAATCGATCCCAGCAATGAACCCAACCGATACGCTGTCAAACGCTCCACCTTAGGGGCATGCGTCATGCTGACTGCCCCGGGTATTCCCATGCTAATGCAGGGACAGGAGTTCCTGCGCGATAAGTGGTTTGACGACGGGCGTCCGATCGACTGGACACGTAGCGAAGAATATGCTGCAGTAGTTCGACTCTATGCAGATCTCTTGCGTCTGCGACGAAACCTGGATGGGAGAACTGCTGGGCTGCTTGGGCAACATGTGAACGTATTTCATGAAAACGAGCAGCAAAAGGTGCTCGCAATGCATCGCTGGAAAGAAGGCGGTCCCGGAGACGACGTTGTAGTTGTACTCAAGTTCAGCGAGTCAGCCGTGACAAACTACCGAATCGGATTGCCTCGTCTAGGCCAATGGCAAGTGCGTTTCAACGGAGACGCCGAGTTGTATGGAGAGCCGTTTGACGGAACGCAAACGCATCCTGTGTGGGCAGAGGAATCTCCCTGGGATGGCATGCCCTTCTCTGCGGAAATCTCTATCGGAGCTTATTGTTGCCTAATACTAAGTCAGGATGCAATGTAGCGGCTGAGTGAGTCCGCCGTGTATTGGTTTTCCCTCAGCTACAACGCATGGCATCGCTGGGAGTATCGATTCGCAACGGTCGGTTGCACTAAACTGATTTGATTTAACTCGCCGACGAAGTTGCATCAGTCTGGAGTCCGTACCATGCCATAGAGATCGAAGCGAATGGCACTTGGTCGACCTGACTGGAAGATTCGCGTTCACTCGGTCCTAATGCTGCATTGTCTGACGGGCGTAAGTAGCCGAGAGTGGAAGCAAAGCTCTACCAGATCGTGGAGGCACACAACTTGCTGAAGGTAGCATTTTGAAGATCTGCGCGGTGTCGAATTCTAGCGATGACCAGCCGAGTCCTAGCTTCGGCGAAGACTACAAACCGATGATTGAGACGATTTGACAATGTCTGATCCAAGTGAAGCCTATGCAAATCCGTTGACTCAAAGTGTTGCGGAAGGTATTTACCGCATTGATTTGTCTGGAGTCTGTACGGATGCCAATCAAGCATGCGCACGATTACTGGGATACGAGACAGTTGATGAGCTCTTGGGAAGGAACATGCACAAGCTGGTTCATCACCATCACAGCGACGGAGTGGAATATGACGAGGCCGATTGTCGGGTAGCGATCGCAACTCGCGACATGAAAATGTCTCACGTAGATGACGAGGTTTTCTGGCGGAAGGACGGGACTAGTTTCCCCGTGGAGTACTGGTCAACGCCCGATGTACGTGACGGCGAAATCGTAGGATGCAAAGTCAACTTCATCGACATTACCAGCCCAGGGCTTGTCGAGCGGCAACTTGCTAAGAACGAACAACGCTGGCGGTTTGCCATGGAGGCCAGCAATGTGTGTTTGTGGGAGTGGAATATGATCACCGGTCAAGTAAGTTGGTCGCCGCAACTATTCCATTTGTTGGGATATCAACCAGCGAGTTTCCTGCCTAGCGTACAGAATTTTTGGGAGCTCTGTCATGCGGACGATCGTGAACGGATCGAGCACATGATGGTTCAGGCGAACGATAGCCAATGCACCAATCACCAAATGGAGTTTCGAGTTCGAGGGGCGGATGGAACTTACTTTTGGATGCATTGTCGCGGCCGAGTCGATCGCAGCCTAGATGGCAAGCCGCTATACCTAACCTGTGTGGCGATTGATGTCACATCAGCACACCGGGCACACGATGAGTTGGCGGAGGCGAGACAGCGTTTGGAAGTTGGGATCGCACTTGCCGGACTGGCAGTCTGCGATGTCGACTACGCCAGTAACCTAGTTCATCTCTCTAATGACGCGGCAAAGCTATATGGGTTAGGGGAAACTGCCATGTCCATTCCCCGCGAGCAGCTCTATCGAACTTTCCATCCAGATGATCTCAATCAAGTGATCGAAATGGCGAACTTGTTTGTCGTCGGCACAAGTGGACCAGAGTTTGATTGCAAGCATCGTGTCGTGCTGCCGGGCGGAAAGGTTCGTTGGCTACATGTGCGCAAACGACACTATGAATTTGGGCCGACAGTTCGGCACCGTCGAGCGATCTTGGCGGCGCGAGATATAACTTTTGAGCAAGAGGCACAACTAAGAATCGAACAGTCTGCGCGGCAAGCCGAATCGGCCAACGCTGCCAAAAGCTCCTTTCTAGCTAGCATGAGCCATGAAATTCGAACGCCGATGGCTGCCATCTTGGGCTACACTGAACTGCTTCTGAGCGACCCTGAGGTCAACGAACATCAGTCCGAACAGCTGGAGGTCATCCATCGCAACGGAACTCATTTGCTGAGTGTTATCGACGACATTCTCGATTTGTCGAAGATTGAGTCCGGCAAGTTAGATGTGTTTCAAGAACACGTTGAGCCACTGCGGATTGTCGAGGATATCCGTTCATTAATGGAAGTTCGAGCCTCTGAGCGATCGATAGCGCTGGAAGTGATCTACGCGGGGTCAATTCCGCATGCCATCCAGACCGATGGCAAGCGTTTGAAGCAGATCCTGTTCAACCTGGTTGGCAACGCGATTAAGTTCACTCCCGAGGGTAAAGTCACGATTCGTCTATCATCAGACTCCGATCGTGGCAAGTTGCAGCGTTTGAAGCAAGAGGGAACCATAACGTTTGAAGTCTGCGATACAGGCATTGGTATGAGCGATGAACTGTTGCGACAGCTCTTTGAGCCGTTTGCACAGGGGCACAAAGAGATTAGTCGCGACTATGGTGGGACAGGCCTGGGGCTTGCCATTAGCCAGCGGTTAGCACGTCTGCTCGGTGGGGAAATTGATGTTGACAGCAGCCTGGGTGAGGGCAGTCAATTTCGGCTGCGACTACCCATTGGCAAATCGGACCCAAGTTTGCAGACGGAAACGCCTGGACCGCGCGAGCAATTCCAACGAGTCTCCGAAACGGTGGCTAAACCCTTGTTCAGCTGCCATGTTTTGGTAGTCGATGATCGGCGCGACGTACGAGTGTTAACGACAACGGTGTTGCATAAGCAGGGCGCCACCACCGAACAAGCGGAAGATGGTGAGAAAGCAGTTGAGAAAGTGCAGCGCTCTCTACAAAACGGCCGGCCCTACGACTTAGTCGTATTAGATATGCAGATGCCGCGCTTAGATGGATATCGAACAGCTCGGCAATTGCGCACAATGGGCTTTGAAGGCCCCATTATCGCCTTAACTGCGGAGGCCATGCAAGGCGATCTTGAACGCTGTCTGGAAGCCGGTTGCAATAGCTATTTGAGCAAGCCGGTCAATATTCCATTGTTCACGGCGACCGTGTTTGATCACTTCTACAAACAAAGAGATAAGAATGCTTCGATGATCAAAATCTCCGTCCAGCCGCGACACGGCTATTGAATCAGCCTTTAAATTGTTGGGTGAGAAACTTAGTCAAATCGAGTGGGCAGCGAGTAGTTCTTAGTCTAGAATCAAGCCGCTGAGTTGGGCATGCGACCGACCGTTCAGGTTACATTTTAGGTTACATTTCATGGGCACCGGTGCATAGTCTTAGTAAACAATGGCAACAGACGCACTGCCCATCCAAGAGAAGTTGATTTTGGCCATTGGACTTTCATCGTTGGAAAGTTCGCCTCCGCAATTGCTTGCAAAACTCATAGGAACCCTTGAGCAGCGCGAGCGTTTTTCGATCGTGATCGTCGGCGTGCCTCCCACGCAGGTGTCGTGTTTGATCGACGCAGGTATTGGCGATGCATCGTCATTGCTGCAAGCCGGCGCGCATTCTATGGAACTACACTCTGGAAAAATCTGGTTCTTACCAACCGGAACTGTCGCTACTACGGCGGACACCAAGTTTGAACTTGACGTCGCCAGCGCTGAGGAGCGATTTCCCATTGATCAGTTTTTTAGGACCATCGCTCAAGATCCGGCATTCCAGACAATTGGTTTGCTCCTGCACGGCCGAGATTCCGACGGGGTGCTAGGGCTTCGCTGTATTAGCGACAATGGCGGCTTTGCCTTGATGGAAGCACCTGGTGAGGAATTTGCAGACAACGAATCCGGTACCATCCGAAGGCAGATGGCCGGTGGTGACATCGACCACTATGCGGGAATTAGCCGCTTGGGGCCCATCATCGATCGCTACATCAGCCATCACTTTTCGGTATCAGACGTCGACCCGACGGAGAATGCTCGGCGGTCGATTATCGAAGCGCTTGGAGAGATCGCCGATATACTTCACCAACAGACGAACCATCAATTTAAGAATTATAAAACGAGTACACTCGTCCGCCGCATCGAACGGCGGATTAAAGTCACCCAACTGGGCTCCATCGAAGACTATCTCGAAAGGCTGAGAAATAGTGAGGCTGAGCGGGCGGCGCTTTTTCGCGACCTGCTCATCAGTGTCACTGCGTTTTTCCGCGACCCCGACTATTTGCAGAACTTGAAGGACACTGCACTCAGGCGACTGGTCGAGAGCCAGGACCAGTTGCGAATCTGGGTTGCGGGTTGCGCTAGTGGCGAAGAAGCGTTTACGATGGCCATGCTATGCGATGAGCTGAAGCGTGAACTATCGAAAAAGTGCGAAATTCAAATTTTTGGTACGGACATAGATACTCGAGCGTTGGCGGTCGCACGCCGGGGTGAGTACCCCACTGGGATTGAATCCCAGCTCGCACAAGAGCGACTAGACCAATATTTCGTGAAGAAGGCAGGTCGCTACCAGGTTGCCAAATCGATTCGGGAAATGTGCCTTTTTTCCGTTCACAATCTAATTAGCGATCCCCCGTTTTCAAAGCTCGACTTGATTACTTGCCGCAACGTGTTGATCTATCTCGGCACGCATTTGCAAGTCAAGCTGATGCCATTGTTTCACTTTGCCCTTAACCCAAACGGCTATTTATTTCTCGGCCCGTCGGAGAGTTTGTCGGGAAATCGTGAACTATTTCAAGAAGTTGACCACAAGCACAGAGTCTATCAGCGACGTAAGACAGCCATCGACGGCCGTGCTGGACTTGGCCCGAGTGTGGGTGCGTCCCCTAATCCGCAGCAGCCAGCGCCGCAATCTAGTCATGACTTGAAGATAGTTGCCCAGAAGATTGTGCTTGGCGAGTTCTCGCCGGAATGGGTGATCATCGACGAAAGCCGCCAGGTTGTCATCGCATCGGATGAGATTCAATCGTTCTTGCGCATCGGTGGTGGAAAATTCGAGAACAACGTAATTAATTGGGCCAGGACAGGCCTAAAAGCGGGATTGCGAGCGACTATTAATGACGCTTTGAAGAAACGCCGCCGCGTGGATCATGACCAACTTTCGATGCGCGTCAAAAGAGGTATCCAGCGCGTACGCTTGACCGTCCAGCCGATGCCGCGCATGGGTAATGAAGGTGGGCTGCTCATGATTGTCTTCCGCAAAGAGGGGGCGGTCGTTTCCCGCGATGAATTCGAGTCGCTAGTGGCTTTGAATGCCGGAGAGGCGCTCATACAACAGCTCGAGAGCGACTTGGCTCGAACGCGTGAGGATCTTGAGCGGAGCTTTCAGGACCTGGAAGCTGCTAATGAAGAACTGAAGTCTTCGAACGAAGAACTACTGTCGATGAATGAAGAGCTACAGACTGCTAATGAGGAATTGGAGTCGTCCAAGGAAGAGCTGAATGCGACGAACGCACAGCTGTTGAGTACGAAAAACGATTTGGAAAATCTGTTTCAGAGCAGCGATGTCGCTATGATCTTCGTGGATCGCAACCATCATGTGAAGGGATTTACAGACGCAGCCAAGAATGTCTATAACCTAATCGATACCGACGTGGGACGGCCCTTATGGCACTTGACTCACAACGCGCTAGAAATGCCGGAGCTGCCTCGTCCTGAGGATTTATCCGAGTTTGATAAAGTCGATGTGCTGATTAAGACCCGCGATGGCAGAATTTATAAACGGAGAGTTATGCCATATGTGGATCGGTCCTTAGGTTCGATATTGGGACTGGTGTTGTCATTTACTGACGAGACGCGTTCGATCAAGAGTGAATACCGAGCGCGGTTTGCCATCGAAGCCGGACGCATGGGCGTTTGGAAGTGGCAAATACCTGCGAGCACCATCGAGTTCGATGAGTTCGCGCGCGAGCTGTTCAAGCTGCCTGTCCATCCCATTAACGGGCCCAGTCGTGTATGGCCTCTCGAACAGGCTCTGGTGAATCTGGCACCCCTTGATCGTGAGATGCTGAAGCGGGATGCCAGCGCAGCATTCGCTGCAGCGGCTGAGTTCTCGCTGGATTGCCAATTGATCCTGCCCGAGGGTGGAACTCGCTGGCTGACGATACGAGGCAGCGTCGATCAGTTTGAAGATCATGCCTTAACCGGTGTGGTGGTCGATACTACGGAGCCTAAAGTTTTCTATGATCGAGTTGCCGCCAGCGAGGCGTTCAATAGAGCGATCGTCGAAAGTAGTCCCGACTGTGTGAAGGTAATGCATCGCGATGGACGGGTGCTATCGATGAATGCAAGCGGTTGTAAGCTGATGCAAATCGATGACTTTGAACTAATCCGCAACCGCCCCTGGTGGGAGCTTTGGCCAAAACAGCAGCAGACGTTAATAAGGTCCGCCGTGGATGCGAGTCTACGCGGCGAGTTGGTTCATTTTCAGGCGGAGTGCCCGACCACTCGAGGCGAACCGCGTTGGTGGGATGTGGTACTGGCCAATATCGCCAATGAGGGCGGCGACGTTGAACAATTGATTGCGGTCTCGCGCGATATCACAGCAACCAAACAGAATGAGCAGCTCACGATAGAGTTTGCTGAGAAACTGCGGGCAGCGATCGAAGTGGCGGAGATCGGCATCGCCACGGTAGACTATTCAACCAACACGGTCGTATGCGATGCGGTTGCGGCACGGATTATGAGCTTGCCCGCGAGCACTGCGGTCACGCGGAAGGAATTCCATGACCGCTTCGTTGCCAGCGACCGACAGAGAATTCTCGAAGCAGCCGATTCGTCGTTGCGTGTTGACAGCGATCGAGGTTTTTTTGCAGAAGCACGGGTGCCCAACGCAGCCGGGCTAAAGTGGGTCAACCTCCGCAAACGCAATTACTTCAACGAATCTGGCGATGTCGTCCGAGGGATGATTGCAATTCAGGATATAACGGAGTTACGTCGCACGGAACACGATCTGCGAAATCAACACGAACGGCTGCAACACATACTGACAGCAGCGCAAGCGGGCACTTGGGATTGGGATGTTGCTAAGGGTTCTATTGTGTGGTCCAAGGAAAGCCGAGGTCTGTTTGGCCTCGAGGATGAGCAAGAACCTCTGACGTTTGACAGTGTCATGTTGCGAATTCATGAAGAGGATCGGGAGCGTGTCCACCATTCGCTGCGCGAGGCGTTTGTGGCTAATGACAGGCAATGGCGAAATGAGTTTCGGATCGTTGTGGCAGGAAACATCCGCTGGTTGTTCTCGAGCGGAACTATCGAGTATACAGCGGAAAATGAGGCTCTACGCGTTGCAGGCATCCATTTGGATATTTCTCCGCTCAAAGCCATGGAACAAGAGTTAATCGCCGCGCGAGATGCTGCGGAGAGAGCTTCGAGAGTTCGCGGAGAGTTTTTGGCAAACATGAGCCACGAAATTCGCACTCCTATGACAGCCATCTTGGGGCATGCTGACATCCTTGCCGATCAGTTGAGGGAAGCAGATGACATGCAGAGCTTGGAGGC
This sequence comes from Pirellulaceae bacterium, assembly GCA_041736515.1. Classification (GTDB taxonomy): domain Bacteria; phylum Planctomycetota; class Planctomycetia; order Pirellulales; family Pirellulaceae; genus Aureliella. The sequence goes on along the minus strand of JBGSTP010000333.1, from coordinate 6,728 downwards.
TATTCGCAGGAATGGACGGCATCTGCTCGATCTGATTAACGACATACTCGACTTATCAAAAATCGATGCTGGACGACTTGAGATTAGTTTCGACATGGTCAGTCCGGCCGAGTTACTGGCAGATGTGCGCTCGTTGATGGATGTTCGAGCCGTCGAAAAAAGCATTTCGCTTAAGTTTCGTATACTTACGAAAGTCCCTGAGTACATTCAAACCGATGAATTGCGGCTGAGACAGGTGCTGATCAATTTGCTGGGAAACGCAATTAAATTCACTGATCATGGCTCAGTCACGCTCGATGTTCGGTTTGAAGAGTCTGGCAGCATGCTGTACTTTCGCATCGAAGACACTGGAATTGGCATACCGCACGAGATGTTACCGTCCTTGTTCGACGACTTTACGCAAGCAGATAGTTCTCATGCGCGTCGTTTCGAAGGCACTGGTCTGGGGTTGGCGATTAGCCGTCGCTTGGTGCAAGCCCTAGGTGGGGAAATTGTTGCGGAAAGCAAACCGGGAGTAGGAAGCGTGTTTACCATTGTGCTGCCCTGTGTCAACGCGAAGCGGGATTGCGTTCAGTTGGTGATTCAGAACCCTCCGGACGATTATGTGCGGCCCGTAGAACTTGCGCAGATCGATGCTGTCGTTTTGATCGTCGATGATCGTCGCGACATTCGACTGATCGCTCAACACATGGTGGAGAAAGCCGGCGGGCAGGTGCTCACGGCAGAGAACGGACAGCAGGCAGTGGATTTGCTCACTGGCGAGGGTTACGTCAACGTGGATCTGGTGTTGATGGACATGCAAATGCCGGTATTGGACGGATACGCTGCCGTACAAAAATTACGACATCGTGGGTTTGTTAAACCAATTATCGCGCTTACCGCTAACGCAATGAAAGAGGATCGCGATCGGTGCCTCAAGGCAGGGTGCGACGATTACACGAGCAAACCGCTCGACAACCGAAAGCTCATCGAGCTGATCGTTCGTTTGCTGCGGCGGGCAAATTGAGTGTAATTTACTCGCCACCAGTGTAGTAAAAGGCCAATTAAGGAGAACCATGCGAATTCAGCGAGTTGCATGTTGTTCATGTTGTGTTCGTTTTGCGTTTATACAGTCGGAGCTGCCCGTGTGGCTCTACGAAGTCGATCGAACTTCATCGAGGCAAGAAAACAGTGTCATCGAATTGTGACACGATCTTAGTAAGAGTTGACACTTGGAAATTAATTTAGAAGCACTGTTATTAATTTTGGTCCTGGGTGTAGGCGGCAGCTGGTTGGCCGCAGCTCTTCGCGTGCCCGGCATCTTCGTTCTCCTTGCACTTGGATGTCTGTTTGGTGGCGTGTTGAAATGGGTGAAACCAGATCAATTGTTGGGCGATGCGCTGCAACCTGTCGTAGCCTTGGCAGTTGGATTCATTCTCTTCGAAGGCGGGATGACACTTAGGCTATCGGAACTGAAGCCAGTATGGCGTTCAGTCGTCGGGCTGCTGACAGTCGGAGTTTTGATCACTTGGATCCTCGGAGCAGCTGCTGCCTACTGGATTTTAGCGGTACCACTGAGCACCTCACTGGTGCTAGCGGCAGTGTTAACGGTAACTGGCCCGACGGTCATTGGGCCATTGCTGCGAGAAATTCGCCCCAAGGGTAATGCGGGAATCGTTGCGAAATGGGAGGGTATTGTAATTGATCCGGTTGGAGCGACGCTGGCTGTTTTGATTTTTGAGGCTAGCGAAGCTATCAAGGCAGCTCGATTTGAGTCTGCGCTGCTCGATGGATTATTGGGCTTGGGGCTAACTGCGTTGTCCGGGGCTTTGGTTGGGGGTGTTCTCGGTTGGATATTGATCGAAGTGCTTCGGCGCTATTGGATTCCCGACCATCTCAAGAATCCTGTCGTGTTCATGTTCGTGGCGGCCGCGTTTGTCTTAGCCGACTTGTTGCATCATGAGGCCGGCCTGGTGTCAGTCACGCTGATGGGGGTCATGCTGGCCAATCAAAGGCATTTTGATTCTCACTCGATACTGGAATTTAAGGAGACGATCACTACGCTGCTCATTTCTGTGCTGTTTATCCTATTGTCTGCAAGAATTAATCTGGGTGAGGTCGCAGCCCTATCTTGGCGCGGTGCGTTGTTTGTGGGGGCCATGATCTTGATTGTTCGGCCAGTGTCGGTGTGGATTTCAACGATCGGCTCGCGGCTGACAATAAAGGAGCGACTATTCTTGAGTTGGTTTGCGCCGCGTGGAATTGTGGCGGCGGCGGTGGCTTCACTGTTTGCAGTGCGCATGGGAGCGGAAGGACAAATCATTGCACCGGCGGTGTTCGTCGTCATATTGGCAACCGTCGCCGTCTATGGCCTCACTGCCGGTCATGTGGCTCGCTGGCTGGGACTCGCCGAAGCCAATCCGCAAGGGCTGCTGATTGCGGGTGCCAACCCGATTGCTCGAGCCGTCGCTAGCGCGTTAAGCAAGGCTGGCTTTCAAACGATGCTGGTAGACAATCGCTATGACTATGTTTCGGCTGCGCGATCGATGGGATTGCGAGTCACCCTGGCGAATATTTTGGCTGACTACGTTGTCGAGGAACTGGACTTGGGGGGGACGGGGAAGTTTTTGGGGATGACCCCTAACGATGAAGTCAATGCTCTGGCTGCGACGCGATTCCGCAGCCTTTTCGGGGCACGCAATGTGTATCAGCTGCCGAGCCGCACCGATGGTAGTCAGCGTTTGAAGTCGGAGTCTATTCATGGCATGAAGGGGCGAATACTCTTTTCAGATAAGTCCAACTACGATGAAATTCACACGCGAATTACAAGCGGCTGGAAAGTCCACCAAACCAAGATCACTCAAGCATTTTCTGTCGAAGACCTCCTGGCGCAGCAGCCCGAGGCGCAGATTCTTTTTGGAATCAATGACGGCGGGTATCTGCAGGTTTGCCAAGAGAAAGCCACACCTGCCAAGCTCGCAGGTGTGACCTCCGTTATTTATTTGGCAGCCAACGACAAGAACTAGTCTTGCGCCATCGCCAGCCATTTCGTAGTGCTCGACGCGTTGAGCAGCTGCGAACCAAGCAGCATCGAATACACGTTTGGCTATATCAATTTGCAGAGGGCGCTTGCCTTCCTCGATCCGACGTTCCATACCGCCGCATTTGTGACCGCCAGGTTGAAAATCGAGCCCCGAGAAGAAGGACTCCAGCTTGCTAATGTGTGTCTTGGTCTGCTTTAGATGGTCAGAGAAGGCTATCTTGAATTCGTCATCCGTCGCGCCCTTTCGCAATTTAGGTAGCGTTTCGAGCAATTGTGTTTCGGCACTATAGAGGTCCTGTAACTCATGCACGTAGAGTTTATCGAGACAATCTAGAGGTCAGTTACCTCGAGATTGCCGCCGTGTGCGATTGGATTCGCCTTCAAGGATTGTGTTAGTAGTTTGATGGCTGGTATCGTTGCAGTTTTCGTTCGCCCGTACCGTCCTGGCGATTGGGTCCGAGTAGGCAGCGATTACGGCGAAGGGCTGTCTGTGGGGCTACGCGCCTTTCAATTGAGCAGACGAAGTACAAAGCGAGCGGTCACTTGCACGAATAGCTACGTGCCTCCAATTGGTGTAAATTCGTGAGATTCGTGGCGTCTTGGAGTTAAGCTGGCTTCGATCAGGCCGGTGCCACAGTACGCCGTTAACCCTTTTTTGCTCGCAAAAATACGTCTTGATGCAGCAACGAGCTTCTGTCCGTATTAGGTTTACTAAGGCTCAAAACGACTCACTATGAGTCGATGCTTACCGAAGTATCTAGCTTGATGCCGAATGCGGCGATGCGGTCGCGAATTTTTCCGCGAGTGATTCCCAGGACTTCGGACGCTCGCGATTGATTGCCATCGGTCAGTGTAAGTATTCTGGTCAACATAATACGCTCAACTTCGGCGATGACTTCAGCATACAGGTTCGTCGACCCACTCGCGAAGCGTTCTTGAATCATTGACTCGAGAGAATACTCGTCGTTGATTGTTGCAAGGTTGCTATCTGACACATTCGTCGAACTCGTTTGTCCAACTGGTAGTTCGGCTTCAGCAAGGTTGGTCGCGGTCAAACGACCAGTTTGGGTAACGAGTTCTGGAAGACAATCTTGTGTAATTACAGTGCCAACGCAGTTGAGTAGCGCTTGACGAACCGTCGATTGCAATTCGCGAACGTTGCCTGGCCAATGATAGTCTAACAAAGCATTCAGAGCATCTTCGGCCAACCCGGTCAGATCTGAGCGCCCCATTTCCAGTTTCGCGCGTCGCAGAAAATACTCGATTAAGTGAGGGATATCGTCGCGCCTCTCTACTAGAGGCGGTAGCGTGATGGTGAATCCGTTTAGTCGATAGAGGAGGTCTTGCCGAAAGGTTCCTTTAGCGACCATGTCTTCCAGTGGCTGATGTGAGGCAGCAATGATACGCACATCAGTACGGATGACATCTGTGCCTCCGACGCGCTCGAAAGCCTGATCTTGCAAGAGACGCAGAACCTTGCCTTGCACTAAACCAGACATGTCTCCAATTTCGTCGAGGAAAATTGTGCCACCGTCGCATTGTTCAAATCGTCCCACTCGTTTGCGATCCGCTCCGGTGAACGCTCCCTTTTCGTGACCGAAAAGCTCACTTTCGAGCAGTGCGTCCGGAATGGCAGCGCAATTGATGGAGACGAACGGCTTTTTGGCGCGGTTGCCATTGTCCACTAATGCTCTGGCCACCAACTCCTTACCACTACCACTTTGACCGCGAATAAGAACGGGCAATCGATGGTTGGCAACCCTGCCAATGGATTTGAACACTTCAACCATCGGCGGACTGGTACCGATAAAGTACTCATTGGTTTCAGCATTTCCAACGGACAATGCCACCGGCGAGTCGGCGGCTTTGCGGGCTGCAACTGCACTAGCCACCATACGCCGCAAGCGATCAACTTCTAACGGCTTCTTCAGATAGTCGAAAGCCCCCAAACGCATTGCTTGAATTACGACTTCGCTGGCACAATCGGCCGTAATGAAGATCACCAACGCACGCGAATCGAGTGCTTGCAATTTCCTATAGAGTTCGAATCCATGCGATTCGGGTAAGTGCAGGTCGAGTAATACTACGTCTGGTGTGACTTCGTTGAACAGCTCAATTCCCCGAGCTCCCGAGTCAGCAAAAGATATTTCGTAGGTATCAAACCGGCTCAATGCGTTTTCAACCAAAGCTCGTACGCTTCGATCGTCGTCGATTAGTAGGATTCTTGCCATAGAGCTCTCGTTGAGGCCGTTATTAAGCGGTCAAGTTTAGCCTTGTGATCATTCAATTTCAATGACTTCGAGCACGTCGATCGCCGTGATAGAGGGGAAAGTGTACAATCGAAGCGAGAAAGCCGGACGTGTGACGAGTGCTGGTTTCGCGTCGGCACTACTTTATATTCACAATGAATTCGGAGGAGAGGATGCCTGTCTCACCCAATGTTTACAGGAACAACGGAGATTCTTTTGCAATTCTCGATGTGCTACGGTCGCTGGGAGATGATTGGGAATTGTTTGTAACGTTGCGAGAAATATACTTGGAGGACGCGCCCCAATTAATTGGTGAAATCGGTGAGTGTATACAGGTATCCGATTCCCAAGGACTGCGTTTTGCAGCACACAAGCTCAAGGGGCTAGTGGCAAACTTTATTGTTGGAGATTTCGTGGCAGCACTACAGAAGCTTGAGAATGCCGCAGATGCTGGCGAACTCTCTCTGGCTGCTGGGTTATTGTCGACGATTATCGAACGTAACCAATGGTTGACCAGTACTCTGGCCAATGCCTCGCCAGTGGCTTAGTGAAGTTTGCACGGCTGGCGATGGATTCGAATCCGTGAGCTTCGACAAGATCTCATTAACTGGTGCCACTGATACTGTCGCTGACGGTCAATGCGAACAATTTGGTCGCGACGGCTTGCCACAGCGTAAGCGAGGAAACGACTTACATCGTATCTGCGGGATCTAAAATTGGTCCCTCGCTAACACATTTTGAATTGTTGACGATGCCTCATACTAAGAGTTGAAACACTGAGCCACGTCCGCTGGAAAGAGAGAGCTAATTAGTAAGCGACCGGCCGTTCTGAGAAGTGGCATTTTCCTATATTAAAGTCTCGGCGCCCTGCCTCGCGTCAGGTTCATCACGAAGCTGATGAGGAACAGCACGATGAACACGAAGAAGAGTATTTGTGCAATTGAACTAGCACCTGCAGCGATACCACCGAAGCCGAAAATGGCTGCGATGATGGCGAGAATAAAAAAGGCGATTGCGGCTTGAAGCATGATCTGTCTCCGTAAAAAACGTTGGGTCGTCCAGGCTCCAGTTGGTAGAACAACGCGTCCCTTCAAGGAGCCCATCTTGTGGTCATTACTAGTGACATGGAATGCAATCAACGTGCCGAATCAGGACGGGTAGACGAAAACAAGCGGCTGTGATTTGCGGAGAGCCTTAAATTGAGCCACTGGTTGGTCCTCGGCGTCGGAGCACTTCAACTGGTCATCGGGGATCCGCGTCTACTCCGTGACACGAAACCAGCCTAACTGTTTAGGCAACGTCCAACGACATATGCACGCTGGCTGCAAATCGAGCAAGCTCGCGACTATTCAGCTTTCTGCCTGCCGAATTCAAGAAGGCGGGGCAACACTCGCTTGCTAGATGCCAATTACAAATTTTGCAGGAAAATGTACGCGCAGAATGAATCAATTTAGATA
>JBGSTP010000326.1:0-49772 GCA_041736515.1 Pirellulaceae bacterium | reverse complement strand
GCCGAATAGAAAAACTGCATGGGCCAGCCGATAAGCCGGGTTCTGTTCTGCAGTTGATTGAGCGAACCCAACCAAGTACAGCGATGGTCATTTATCTAGGACTACGATTGCTCGCAGCCTCGAGCGATCTACCCGAAAGTAAAAGCGAGCCGAGCCGATTCGCAACACAGCCGATAAACGACTGTGTTTTCTTTCTGTTTGACCTTGCTTCGAGCGGGGTTTACCAAGCCAGCCGAGTCACCAAGGCTGCTGGTGAGCTCTTACCTCACCGTTTCACCCTTACCACGCATCGACCGAAATCGACCGTTCGGCGGTTTGCTTTCTGCGGCACTTTCCCTAATCTTACGATTGGTCGGCGTTACCGACCGCTCCGCTCTGCGAAGCCCGGACTTTCCTCTCCCGCGCCGTTCCGAAGAAAGACGCGGCAGCGACCATCTAGCTTGCCCATGCAGTGGCTGTAGTGTAGCCCAATTATTGGTAGGGCGGGATGGCGCTCAGCACAACACGAACTGCCCCAGATTCTTGAGCAGAGGTTTTCACCAAGTGATAGGGATTCATTACAATGAATAACAAACTTGTAGCGAGTGAGGAGTCCCGCGGCAACTAGTACCGTAACCTATTCGGGTGTTATAAAGTGGAACCACAATCGAATAACGCGAACGAGCGACAGCAGCAGGAGCTAAACAGTACTGCTTCAAAATCGCCCGGAAGCGATTACCGATTGCAAAGCACCGCGAGCATCGAACCACCGGTCGTGTTGCCTCCTTTGCCCGGCTATAAAAAAGAAGTAGCTGACTCCAACCCCTTTCATGATGTCGAGGACCTGCTAGAGCGTTTGCTAGGCAAAGAGAGTTACGGTGCGCCCCGTGTTTTCGACTTGTTCACCATGCTCGCCATCACGTTAGCGTTTGCGTTGATGTTCGCGTTCCTGCGGTTGATTGAACCGCTACTGATGGGAGACCTTGAAATTGTCGCGATCAGCCTTGGGACTTTTGTTACGGGGATCGCCATATTCCAGCTTGCGCTGTGGGAGGGAAACAAACCCCGCATTTCATCTTTAGTTGCCGGTCCAGTGTTGATTTTCGGTATTCTCTTCTTCGTCGGCCTGTTCAGCCCATCTATCGGGATCGACTTACCGTACGTACTAGCCACTGTCTGCCTCAGCATTTTTGGCATTCCGGCTGGATACCTTGGCGGCGCCATGGTGGCTGGCGTTTTTCTCGTCGCGGATGTCTTCCGAACAAACTTCTTAAGAACGAAAACTGAGAATATTTCGCAGAACGACGATGCAATATTCGTAGAATCCACACCAGAAGACGCTTCGAATTCCAAGGAAACTAAAGTTTAGACTCAGTAATCTCGCATGCCAATTTGGTAAAACTCAGGTATGTTCTAGTTTAGCTTTGGAATTACGCCCCCCTTTTCTCGGAGAATACCTAATGTCAGGTTTGATGGATTTGGTTTCGCAATACTTGGGCAGTGATCAAGTCGATGAAATTGCGAGAAAGCTCGGTGCATCCCGCGAGCAGACAGAGAATGCAATTGGAATGGCGTTACCCACGCTGCTGGGCGCTGTCGCCAAAAAGGCTGACAATGAGGATGAGGTTCACCACCTACACCAAACGCTTGAAAAGCAGGACCACAGCCTGCTGGATCAACTAGGTGGGTTGCTGGGCGGCGGACAGAGTACCGCCAGTGGCATTCAAGCGCTCAGCGGTGCGGATGTGGGCAGCTTGCTGGGTGGTTTGCTGGGCGGACGCCAAAGTAAAGTTGAACAGGGAATAGGTAAAGCTTCAGGGCTCAGTGTTAGTCAAGTCGGCTCGCTCCTCGCTATGTTGGCACCGTTGTTCATGGGAGTACTAGCCAAGAAATCCAAGTCCGAGAACATGGACGTCGGCGGGCTTTCCGGAATGCTGCGAGGTGAACGCAAGAACATGGAAAACCAAGCTAGTGGAGGCTTGATTGCGGGACTACTCGACCAAGACGGAGACGGCGATTTTGACTTTGCGGATATAATGAAGCTAGGAATGAGCCGCTTGTTCGGTCGAAAGTAAACGATCTCATCGGTGCTCTGCTCAAATCATTCGATGTCGACCTATTGATCAAAGACTAATCGATGCATCTGCCAGACCCTACTGAAAACCCAAACGCCTTCTTGGTCATTTGGGACGGCAGATGCAATTTTTGTCGTGCCCAGGTGGAGCGTTTAGGCAGATTCGATCTTCGCAGGCAATTGAGCTACATCAGTTTGCACGACCCGCGAGTAACTAGCTGGTATCCAGACTTGACTTACCAACAGTTGATGGACCAACTATGGGTCGTAACGGCATCAGGGCAAAGGTTCGGCGGTGCTGACGCGGGACGCTTTCTTAGCCGAAGACTTCCTGGATTGTGGTGGTTAGCTCCGCTGCTGCATATTCCGTTTTCGATGCCGTTGTGGCGATGGCTTTACAACAAGATTGCTCAGCGTAGGTACTTGATAAGCGGTCGCACTTGCGATGAAAACGGAACATGCCATGTTCATTTACCCTCGGAAAGCTCCAATTCCGTAACGACTGGCGCTGATCACAAACTCAGGCAAAAAAGCTAACGGCGTTCTCAAAAATCCTTCGCCCCTCGCCAAATTGCGGAAGTTCCTTTTGCCTGGTCCAAAAAGGGTGCTGAGTCGCGTCCAGGTAACGCTCTGGATGCGGCATGAGTCCAAAAACGCGACCACTAGGATCTGAGATGCCTGCCACATTCATTGCGGCCCCGTTGGGATTTGCGGGAAACGGGAGGGGATCGTCGCAGCCAATTCCGTCCACATAACAGTACCGCAGCCCCAATTGATGCTGGTCTGCCAATCGCCGCGCGGAATCGGCGTTGCTGACAACGAAACGTCCCTCAGCATGGGCGATCGGTAGGTAGAGTCGCTCAATTCCCCTGAGGAAGACACTATTCGATTGGTGGTTGATCAGATGCACCCAGCGGTCTTCAAAACGCGATTGGACATTGAGAGCTAGCGTTGCGGGCGGCTGAGCCTCTTCGCCAGGAAAAAAAATCCCCAGTCGCATCATGACTTGAAATCCATTGCAGATACCCAATACTAGCCGACCGACCCCTCGGAATTCCTCCACGAGATCGCGGAGATGCACGGACAGTCGCTGAGCTAGAATACGACCGGCGGCGATGTCATCGCCGTAACTGAAACCGCCAGGAATGCACAGAATTTGATAGCCACGCCCAAGTTGTGGATCGTCGATCAAGCGATTGACATGCACGCTCGTGGCCGCTGCGCCAACTTGTTCAAAAGCATACATCGTTTCGGCATCACAATTCGTGCCGGGAGCACGTAAAACGAGCACGCGTGGACTGGCCATCTCGCTACTTCCTCTTGACTGGGCGACTCCAGGGACGGTTCAAACTAGCTCCAAAGCGTATCAGACTTCATGCGGGTGGCCAGTGGGTCTCGCCATTCGAGGGCTGACCTGAAGCGGCCTAGATTGTTTTTCGGCGGTGGACAAATTAGCGTGGGGCGTATAGCCTACTGCGGTCCATCTGAAAGGAAAAACGATGACCAAAGTAACCGACGCCGAGCTGTTATTCCTACCCGATTCTGAAGCGCTAAGATTTCTCCCCGAAGGACCAACCGCGCTCGGCGCGGGGAGATTTAGCTGGGTGGCGATTCAGCATGGACCCCATGCAAAACATGGCTCGCTCAACATTTACGATATTGAAAGGAAACAAAACCAATCGTTCGAGCTTGCCGGCCGACCGGGTTTCGCCAAGCCGACAATCCAGAATAACCTGTCCGGCAACAAGTTCGTGGTCGGGTGCGAACACGAACTGGGGGTTTTCGATACGAGCGACGGTTCCTGGCAACAATTAATTGCTGGAGTTGATGCCGACGTCACGGGCACCACGATTAACGATGGGACAATCTACGCAAACAACGTACTGTTTGGCACGAAAGATCTCGAGTTCAAGACGAAAAAGGCTGGTCTGTATCTCTTTCGTGGTCACGACTGCAAATTAATTCGACTCCGCCAGGACCAAATCTGTAGCAACGGAAAAGACGTGGTGGATTCTGGGGCAGGTGGACTGCACTTGTTCGACATCGATTCGCCGACTCGCAAACTGGTCCGCTACCGCTTGGACATCGATGCGGGCAAGCTGTCTGAACCAGAGACGGTCGTAGACATGACGGCACTGGAGGCTGTGCCCGACGGCATGACGCTGACGCCGGATGAACAGAGTGCGATAATCAGCTTCTACAATCCAAATCCCGCAGAGTTTGGTGAAACCCGGCAGTATAGCCTTATCAGCGGCGAACTAGAGCAAATCTGGCGGACTCCGCTCAGCCCCCAAGCCACCTGCCCGCTGCTAATTGAACTGGCTAATGGCTCGGTGAAGCTCATCATCACCACGGCGGTCGAAAACATGCCATTGGAGCGTCGTGCCCAATCTCCCAACGCTGGCGGTATCTTCATAGCTGACACATTATTTCGAAGTGCCCCTGCGACTCCCGCGCTGCCGCTTCACAAAATCAACCAGCCATGTGCCTAGCATCTTCCACTTCGCGCTTGCGCAGTCGACACTGGCAACTGAAATCACGTTCGTTAGTTTTCAGTGAACTGCCAGCGATCATGGGCATTGTGAACGTTACTCCGGACAGTTTTTCCGATGGAGGTAACTTCTTTTTTGCTCAGGCAGCCATCGATCAAGCGTTGCGATTGGAGGATCAGGGGGCGGATGTGCTGGATATTGGTGGCGAGAGCACGCGACCCTATAGCCAACCCGTCGCCAGCGCGGATGAATTGAGTAGAGTCCTACCTGTTCTGGAACGGTTAATCGATCGTGTGAACTGCCCAGTTTCGATCGACACATCCAAGCCCGAAGTTGCTCTGGCGGCGGTTGAGATGGGCGCGGAGATCATCAACGATGTTACCGGATTCTCCAATTTAGAAATGCTTGCGATCGCGGCCAATCATCGCGTCGGTGTCTGCGCCATGCATATGCAGGGAACACCGCAAACGATGCAGGATGCCCCCAGCTACACCGATGTGGTCGCAGAGATTTGCGCTTACCTAGATCAGCGGCGCACCGCCTTGCTGGCAGGTGGCATCGCACTCGAAAACATCTGCCTCGATCCCGGCATTGGATTCGGTAAGTCACACGAACATAACATTCAGCTCATTCAAGCATGTCGCCAGTTCCTGGAGCTTGGATGCCCGATTCTGGTTGGCCATTCGCGTAAGGGTTTTATCGCAAAGTTAATCGGTGACAAAGAGAGACAGCGCGATGCTGGAACCGTGGGTGTGAGCCTAGCGTTGGCATTGAAAGGCGTACAGGTATTGCGCGTCCATGATGTGCAAGCCACCCGTGATGCATTGCGATGCTTTGCTGCAGCGGGAGGCTTTGAGTGAATGTTGTCAACTAATTACAGGACTGATCGCGGACATTTGGGGTGGGCTGAGCGGAGCAACCAAGGGAGCTTCCGCAGGTACAATCTTAGGGCGACGATATCCAAAAAAGCCGCGACGTTGTATGACTTCGGCTACCTCGGGTGGCACGTGTGCGGTCCAGCCAGACTCACCGGCTTGAATTTGACGCAACACGTCGCGCGAAAACGTCTGCAGGTGCTGAGGGTTATAGGAGTCGAGTTGTTCGATGCAGCCATTCTCAACTAGATACTGGTATAACTTGCGGATATCTGGGGATAGCTGTAGATTCTCCACCGTCATGAGTTCGCCTGTCTCGCGATTGAGCAGCGGGTAGATGTAGAGTTTCAAGTCATTTTTGAACAGGCGTCCAAACGACTCGAGAACGCCTCCATCGAGCTTGGTATAGTATTTTTCATCAAAGAGCTCAGTTAGGCTGCCTGCTCCCATCGTGATTCCGATTCTCTTCTTCGTGTACCGGGCCAGGTAGGCCGCCAGCCGATAGTATTCGAAATAGTCGGAAATCAATACCGTCATGCCGCATGCCGCCAGAACGTCGACGCGAGCCAAGAAATCGCTCAAATCGATTGCACCGTTCGACTGTAGGTTACGCATCGTGATTTCAGCTAGCGTCACCACTTGGTCCGCATCCACATCGGTCTCGTTGCGGAATTTTTCTTGAGCGGCTCGCAACATGTCTACATTGACGTGCGTTAACGGTCGGAAGCTTCCGCGCTCGACCAGAATTGGCTTCTTGTAAAGTACTTCGGACGGCTGCAGAACTTCGCCTTTAGCTGAGAACATGGCCGCGCTACTGAGGCCAAGCTGCACCAGTCGCAGGCTCATGACACGATTGTCTACATGTCGGAAAGCGATACCTGAAAACTCAATCATGTCGATTTCGATACGGCGGGTGCTCAAGTTGTCGAGCAAGGATTCGATTAGCTGATCGGGCTCGTGATTGAGAAAGAACGCACCGTAGAGCAGATTGACACCCACGATGCCCAAAGCCTCTTGCTGCAGCGCATTCTCTGTGTCCAGCATGCGCACGTGAATGATGATTTGGCTGTCTAGATCGCGCGGATGAGCTTGAAACCGAATCCCCATCCAGCCGTGACAATCGTTCGTTCCGTGGAAATTGCGTGCGGAAACGGTATCGGCGAAGGCGAAAAACGAAGTTGTATCACCGCGGCTTTCTTTGAGTCGCTCGAGATTTAGTCCGTGTTCCCGATTCAGCATGTCTTCCAGGCGTTTACGGCACACGTACCGCTCGCAGTGGCCATAAATTGCGTCGCTAACGGACATGTCGTACGCGGACATGCTCTTGGCAATGGTGCCCGCAGCTCCACCAACACGGAAGAACCAACGCACAACTTCCTGTCCAGCGCCAATTTCGGCAAAGGAACCGTAGCGCCGGGGATCGAGATTGATAGCGAGAGCTTTTCGTTCTGTCGTGTTTGGTCGTTCAGCCGTCATAGAAAAACCCGCCCCTAATGCAGAATCCGCTCAGAAAACGCTTTGCTTAAAGCCAACTTTCGACCTGGCGCAACACCAGTCCATAAGTTTTCGGCGTAGGAAATATGGGCCACGCCAATTGTTCAGGCTGGAGAAAAGGTAGCGAATTCGTTGAGTTTTTTAGAGGTCCCAAGGAACATTTGGTACACCCGACAAACCTGTTACGTCTGTGAGCGCCGGCGCGATCCATGTCTGCGAAGTGGGAAACCGCCGGATTGACGCGGTCCCAGGCTGGAGAGGCTCCCAGCCCAGCCTTTTAAGAGATCGAAAGGGAAGCGGAGCACCTCAGGCTGGAGGCTACTCCGCAGCTTCTGCGCTCTGTCAAGCTATCACACCTAATGCTGCTATTGTGTTTTGCACAGCATTGCGATTTGCACAAATGTGTGATTGAGCAATGCCACCAGACTAAGCCTTCTTCTTAGCCTTGGTTGTTTTCTTTGCCGCTGCCTTGGCCGCAGTTTTTTTGGCCGGCTTGCTGGCAGGTTTCTTAGCTGAACTAGCGGCTACAGCTACTTTGACCTCTGCGACTTTGGTCTCTGCTCCTTTGGACTTGGCTACTTTCTTCCCTGCTGCTGGTTTGCTGGTTGCCGCAGTAGCTGGAGCAGCCTTGCGTTTCTTTCCTCCAAACGCTGCTTCCCAACCATCGGCGTATGCATTGTTTGAACCAACTCGAGTAATCGTCATGTATGAGCCTCAACTGTTAAATGGACAACCGGTTATGCGACACGCGTCGCGATCGAATTTATTTTGAGTACGAGCCTAGTCGCTGAGCTACCTGCGCAGATCAAACTATCGCGCTGATTGATTAAGGTCAAGGCTCAACGCACTAGAACGGACGATGCACCGCACTTTATCCCTCGATGGCAAGTCATCCGCCGCGCACATCGAGACTTGAATCCGATTCTAGCATCGCTTCTGCCACGTAGTCCGATCCTGCTTGCTGTTAGCCTTCACTGGCCGCATGTCAGCTCACAGACGGCAGTTGTTGATGGCGGTCTCCAGAATTGCCGAAGCTCCGACGGCCTCAAGCTGTTCCATGACGTTGATGACATCCTTGCGTTTCACCATCACTCGGACCGAACACCAGCTAGAGCTTTCAAGAGCGCTGATCGTGGGAGAATTGAAACCCGGCGTTATCGCTTCGGCGCTGGCAAGTTTCTCCCGGGGAATGTTGTATTCCAGCAATGAGTAATCGCGTGCGATAACAACCCCCTCCAAACGACGGACAATTCGATCGGCCATCTCCTCATTGCGAGACCGTAGCTTGTTTTGAATCAGCACAGTTTGGTACTGCCCGATGTCCGTTAGGACACGCAAGCGATTGGCGGCTAAAGTGCTGCCCGTTTCGACAAGATCCACCACAGCATCCGCTACTCCCAGAGAAATCATGATTTCCACCGACCCGGATAACTCGACCATATGTACATCGGCACCGTGTGCGGACAGATACTTACGCGTCGTGTTTGGAAAGCTACTGGCAACCCTCAACCCGTCGAGTTGCTCGCTCGTTTGTATTCCGGCGTTTTCGGGGACGCACAAACTCAGTCGGCAATGTCCGACTCCCAATGGCATGCGAATCTGAACGTCGGCCTCGCTCTCTTCAACTAGGTCGCTCCCCGTGATCCCCAAGTCGATTGCCCCCTCAGCGCAGAGGACCGGGATATCATCAGTGCGCAGAAACACCACATCCACAGGAAAATGTTTGACTAATGCAAACAACGTCCGTTCTTGGCGGCGGAACTGCAATCCCGCTTGGTTCAATAGGTCGGTAGCCAATTCGCTGAGACGACCTTTGCTGGGAATCCCGATTCTTAGATTTTCAGTCATTTTGCTGCCCACCTCGCGAGCGTTTTTCTTCTAATCCTGATGTTCCTTCGCGTCTTGCAAGCTCAGCCCGCAATTGGTCGACCGAGATGCCTTGGCTGCCGAGAAGTACCCACAAATGATAGATTAAGTCGCAGGCTTCATAGATCAGATGCTCGTAATCCAACGTGGCACCGTTCTCCACATCCTGAGCCGCATCAACAACCTCAGCCGCTTCTTCGGTGATTTTCGCCCCCATCTTGGCCACGCCACCTTGGATTAGCTTCGTAGTATAGGAGTTTACCGGCATGTCTTTGGCTCGGCGATGTATCTCCAGCATTAAGCGATCAAGCACATCGGTTTGGTTTGTGTTTGTTATGGACAACCTGGAATCCTTCAATGGAATGCCTGCGACAGCTACCAGAGCCGAGAATCGCGGGTGACAGTGTCGGGCAGAATGTTTGGCAATTGACCAGCTACAGACTTGAGGAGCTGACTAACAGCTTTTCAACAAACAGGCTATGATAGTCAGAAATGTGAAAAACGACGACGACCCTTTTTACGCTGACTGTTGCCTTCGAGAAAAGATGACATTGCCCGAAGATCTCTTCACAGGGAACATCCGTTCTGCGGCTCAGACATCCGGAAGTTCGGATGCGGAACCCTCCGAGCCCAATTTGACAGACACTGCCAACTTTACCGAATGGATTTATCCGCCGCTGCGCAATGCGTGGTTTCTGACTGGTCCGACTTCCTGCGGGAAGACGCCACTGGCAATTGAGGTAGCCAGTCGCCTCAATGCCGAGATCATTTCGCTTGATTCGATGGCCATCTACCGTGGCATGGACATAGGCACCGCCAAGCCGACGCCTGAGCAGCAGGCTGAAATCCGGCACCACCTGATCGATATTGTCGATCCCACTGAGTCCTACAGCGTTTCCAGTTTTGTTGCGGCGGCTCATGCGGTTGCGGCAGAAATTCGCAAGGCGGGCAAGCGAGTGTTGGTATGCGGCGGAACGCCGCTCTACCTGAAAGGGCTCATACGCGGCCTGTTCCTCGGACCACAGGCGGATTGGCAGTTTCGCGACTCAATCGAACGCGACGTTGCCGAGTTTGGTAGCGACGCGCTGCGAGCTCGACTATCGCAGGTCGATCCGCTGTTGGCTCACAAGCTTCACCCCCACGATGTTCGGCGGATGATTCGAGCTCTGGAAGTTGCCAAAGTCACAGGACTCCCACTCAGTCACTGGCAAGAGCAATTCGAGACTCCAGCATCTAAATCTGAGTTTCCTGTCGTAGTTCTTAAACTCGACCGCGCATGGCTTCACGAACGAATCAATGGTCGCGTCGAAACGATGATCGAGCGCGGCTTGCAATCCGAAGTCCAGTCGCTCGTCGAACGTCACGGACAACTCGGCAGAACAGCGGCCCAGGCGGTTGGCTATCGCGAAATGCTAGACTTCCTTGCAAATCAGACTACTCAAGCGGAATGCATCGATCTAATCAAGGCTCACACGCGACAATTCGCGCGTAGGCAAGAAATCTGGTTCCGTGGTCTCAAGGAATTGCAGGGTGTCACGGTCACAGCAGAACGTAACCTGGAAAGCCTGGCGGACGAAGTTTCCCAAGTCTATCTGCAAGCGGATATGGCTAAGGATAGAGGCTCTCTATGAGACCTGAATGGCTCGCATTGGCGTGGTTGCTGGGACTCTCGGCAATCGCGATTGGTTACTTCTATGCGCTAATCCGCCGAAGCGACTACGGCCTGTGGGAAAGCTTTTTGTATCTGCCTACCTATTTGTTGGGTCGGCTGCTTTGGCGAGTTCACTTCAAGAACGAAGCGCCTGCCGAAATCCGTAGTGGAGCGATCCTGGTCGCCAATCACCGCAGTAGCGTTGATCCGTTCTTCGTTCAACTAGCCGCTCGGAGACGCGTGCATTGGATGGTAGCCAAAGAATATTGCCAACACTTTGCGTTTGGCCCTATGCTGCGAGCGCTGCAGGTCATACCCACCAATCGCAGTGGCGTAGATACAGCCTGCACAAAAGCCGCGCTGCGCATCACGAAAGCCGGAAGGTTAGTAGGAATGTTCCCGGAGGGCAAACTCAACTTGACCGGAAGCGTGCTACTGCCTGTCCGAAGCGGCGCAGCCATGGTCGCGTTGCACTCTGATGTTCCGATGATTCCGCTCTATATAGAAGGCAGCCCGCTTGGCAAAACTATATGGAGTCCACTTTTCATGCCAGCCAAAGTTGCCATTGTCTTTGGCCAACCAATATTCCCAAACAACCGTCCACGCAACCAACCGAGCGCGGCTTTGTTGCCCAACGAGACCACCAACCAGCCTACGGATCTGGCCGACTCCGATGAGTTGATTCTACGCTGGGCTGAACAAATCGTCTCGCTTGCGGGACATCCCAATTTCCCCGTCGAATTAGCATCCAAACGAAAACGTCGGAGCTGAATATGAACGAGACTGAACAACTGATGGATTTAAACAAGCGATTGCTCGACAGTATTGTTGTCGGCGATTGGCAGACCTATTGTGAATTGTGCGATCCAACGCTGAGTTGTTTCGAGCCCGAAGCAAATGGCTGCTTGGTAGAAGGTATGGACTTTCATCGCTTCTATTTCGAAATGGCTCGGGATGCCCTGAAAACACAAACGACTTTATCGCGGCCCCATGTGCGGTTATTAGGTCTCGACACGGCGGTAGTGTCCTATGTACGCTTGACACAACGGCTGGACGGATCGGGGAAAGCTTCCACACAGTCGGTTGAAGAAACGCGAGTCTGGCACAAGCCGCATGGGACTTGGAAACTCGTACACTTCCACCGCAGCCCAACATAGAAACGCACGCCCGCTCATCAAAGTTGCGGACTTTCATCGTTTGCGCTGAATGCTGCGTTAAATTGTTCACAAAATAGGCAAACTTGCGGCGAATAATTGGTAAATTCCGCATGCGCACCCCCAGCAGAGACTTTTCAACCGATCCGTACTGCCTACCATGTTGAGTATGTAATTAGAGTTTGGTTCCAGAGCCGCAGGTGACGAACTTTCGTCCGGCTCATGTTTCCCCTTAAGGAGTGTTTCTATGAGACAGTTGGTTAGTTTGGCTCTCGCCGTCGCAGTTCTCAGCCCTAGCTTTGCATCAGGAGAAGAGCTCAAGAGCGGTCTTGAAACAGGCAAGGCAATCAACCCTTTCTACGTCACCAAAATTGCTGGTGCAGAAGATGACGGCAAAGCTGCTGGCGATAACCTATGCTATCGCTGCAAGAACGGCACCCGACCACAGGTTATGGTGTTCACACGCAGCACCGACGACAAAGTGGTTGCATTGGTAAAAGAGCTCGATGCACAACTAAAGAAGAATGAAGAAGCACAACTACGTGCATTCGTGAATCTGCTTGGCGAAAGCAAAGACGCAGCCACTTCGCATGCTAAGAAGCTGGCGACAGCCTCCAGCGCGAAGAATGTTCCATTCGTAGTTCCCAACGAATTCGAAAATGGACCAGAAGACTACGGAATCAATGCAAAAGCTGAGTTGACCGTGATCATCGCCAACGATTCAAAGGTTGTTGGCAGCTACGCCGTCGCATCCGCTAAAGACTTGAACGTCGATACCGTGATCGGCAGCGTCAAGAAGATGCTGAACTAGTCCTCGCTGAATATTCAGCGTTGAACGAAGCCAAAGCGACAATTTGACATTAAACTATCCGTATCCCCGTGAATGGGGATGCGGATTTTTTTTTGGCTTCCACTACACGAGACTGTACACCACGTCAGCGGTTTCGGTCGACCTATCGAGAAGGGCCATTGCGTGAGTCGAGATTTTTTCCTGCTAAACCGCTGTCACCAAGTCGCGAAGATTTGCGCTGCATCGTCCTCCAGCGGTTTTCAGCTGCCGCCCGTCAACGCGCGTCCCAAAAGTCCAGCAAAACTCGGCGAGTTCTACCGGATGCTCGACAAAATTATAGACATCGCAGGTAACGAGTCGGATATTGAGGAGACTAGTAGTGCGCATTTGGACGCATCCCAACGACAACTATTGGAGGATTTCGAGCGAACGATCGTGGCAAACCGCTTTTCTGTAGACGAGGCGGTCAAGCAACCTGCAGTTGCGTTGATACGCGCGATCTTCGCAGACGCCGCCTATTTTTCCGGACTGAAACCACTTCCACAGTACACCGACGTGTTCGCTTACGAGCTGTTGTTCCCAAGCTGGCTCAACCTACTCAAAGCAACCATGCTGCCGCGCGCCGACAACCAGAAAGCTCGGCTCGAAGGCCAGCGGCAAGGCGCGCTGTTTGAGTTCTTGGGCGACGTATGCTCGAGTGATACGCCTGATGCAAGTGGAGTGCTCCAACCTATGCAGTTGGTTGCCTTCCTGACATTTGTGGCCAGTCGCTTTGACGCACCGCATTGCGAGGAGATGTTGCAGCGTTTGGTCGATTTAGTACTCAGCGAAGGACAGCCTATCCTCGAATCCCTCGATAGCATCGATCTGGATAGCAAGAATGCACGTGAACTGCGCGAACGCTGTGCGGATTACCTGGTCGTCAGATACTCCGCACAAAACTGGGAGACTTCGGAGGGTATGCCAGCTGGCAAGTACCAGATTGCCTACAGGCGGCTAGCGAGACGTCCTATCCCAGAATTCCTAACAACGCAGTTGGGCGAATGCGAAGCTGCCAAGCAATGGTCCGAGTTCTTCGCTTTGGCAAATCCGCTTCGATGCATTATCCAGTCCGATAGCTCCATTGCCCCACAGTACTTGACTACGCTTGCAAGGTACCCGCAACACGCTGGGCGATTACTACCGATGCTGGTCTGCAAAGCAGAGGAGAGCAAATCTCAAATACTTCCCGAGGAAGCGCAGGACTGTTTGGCGGATATAATTGCAGCGGAACCTGGAGAGATCGAAAACAACTTTCCCAAACTAGAAAAAATCGCTCAATGTATTTTGCCCAAACTTAAAGGTCTCAATGAAGCCGCTCTAAAACTCTTCCAGCGGATGCTGATTGAAGATGCAACCGGCAGAAACTTATTGCTCAACTGTTGTGCAAGTGAAGCTCAGCGACAGTCGCTCGCCAATCAGATTTTGGAGCGGGCACGCAAGGCGGATGACGATCCGCGTTTTCTCAACCTGCTCAGCTGCCTCACTGT
Organism: Pirellulaceae bacterium; assembly: GCA_041736515.1. Classification (GTDB taxonomy): domain Bacteria; phylum Planctomycetota; class Planctomycetia; order Pirellulales; family Pirellulaceae; genus Aureliella. The sequence continues at coordinate 35,868 of JBGSTP010000326.1, read as the reverse complement.
CATCTCGCCTCAGTCAACTGCAGACGAAGCCCGCAAATCATTGCGTGCCATCGACGCAGTTGTAGCCAACCGCTCGATCGGCAATCGAGAATTAAGCGACTTAGTGGACGATCTTCGCACGAACGTCCATGAATCGCTGGACCTACTCTCCTCCCCAATGATGGCTGCTGGGAGCAAGAATCCTAGACTGGCGGCACTCTATCTAACCTTGTGTGAAGTTAGTGAGAAGCTCGATGCGATCGGCACCGTAGACAACTTTAGCGTTGTGCGTGCCAAGTATGCCAAGCTAACAAATATGGACTTCGATTAGCAATCGACTTAATATCAGTGCTGAGTTTGAAAAAACCGAGGATCTCAAGGGTAGAAACTTGTCCGACTCCCAACTGCAACCCATCGACTTGCTACGCCCGGGACAGCGGTTTAGCCTCGACCAACACAAGTTCTATGTTCATAGGAGTCATTTTCGGGCCATTTTGCGGCTGAAGCGGATTGTGGCCCATGCACCGCGTCAGCCCAGCCCGCTGTGGCTGATTAGATTTCGCGAGGACATCCGTGCAATTGTGGCCCTATCGCCGAGACCGTTGCTGACCTACCTGTTGCAGCATTGTTCAGACCCAACGTTGAGAGAGATAACCATCTGGTTGCGAGGTTTGTGCGGTGGCTGCCTGGGAGCACAAATTATGCTCGATCTGGCCAAGCAGAGTCCATTGAGCACTCAGTTGCGAATCGCTCGAGCATTTCGACACATGGGCGCATGGTCGCAACTGCGCGAAATGGCTTCATGGCCATCGCTTTCGAGTTCAGAGTCCCGTTTCATTCAGCCCAAAGTTGTCCAGGACTATGATTGCCGCTTAAACCAATACCTGACAAATGTCCACGCGAACCCAACGAGCGAAGCTGGAACTCCACAGTTTTTTTTGGCGGAATCAGACCTCTTTGGTCGTCCAGCAAAGCCGCTCTGGCTGATTCGTCTCGTGCTTGACCGAATTCGTTTTCTAGTATCGGGAGAACAATCTGTAGACCGTTCGCCGAACTTGTCCGACTAAGCTCCAATTCGGCTATTGGATCATTGCGATGTAAAGGCAAGGTAGAGTATGGGTGGAGAATAAAGCCGCACACTGGGTTCTGCTCGAATCTAGCTAATAGTTTACGTTTGCACTGACAAACGCGTACGAGAACAACTTTTAGGACTCCCTAAGAACAGCACTACAATGAAAAATGACTTTGAGTACCTGATACTTGGCGGCGGACCGGCAGGCTTACAACTCGGCTACTATTTTGAACGCGATGGACGCGACTATCAAGTTCTCGAGGCGGGTGAGCAAGCGGGCACTTTTTTTCGCTTGTACCCCCGGCATCGCAAACTGATCTCGATTAACAAAGTCTACACCGGTACCAATGATCCCGAGTTGCGCCTTCGGCACGACTGGAATTCACTGCTAACCGACGACTATTCGTTGTTGTTCAAGGATTTCTCCAAAGAATATTTTCCGCCCGCTGACGCGCTGCTTGAGTATCTGGCCGAGTACGTCAAGCGTTACCAAATCAAGATGCGGTGCAACACTCGCATTGTTAACATATCCAGGGTGCCAGACGGATTTATTTTGGTGGATGCTAACGGAGATGAGCTTACATGCCAACGACTAATTGTGGCTACCGGTGTGACACTGCCCTATATTCCTGCCATTCCAGGAATCGAGCTTAGCGAGAACTACGAGTCCGTTTCGGTGGAACCATTGGACTTCGTCGATCAACGCGTCCTGATTATTGGCAAAGGAAATTCGTCTTTTGAGACGGCTGATAATTTAGTTCCAACTGCTTCGGTCATTCATTTGGTCAGCCCCTACCCAATCGATTTCGCCTGGAAAACGCATTATGTTGGCGACCTCCGCGCAGTTAACAACAATATTCTGGACACGTACCAACTGAAGTCGCAGAATGCGATATTGGATGCAGAAACCTTGGGTATTCGACGGCTAAGCGATGGAACATTCGCTGTCAAATTCAAGTACCAACATGCTGAGGATGAGATCGAAGAGCTGCACTATGACCGCGTGCTATGTTGTACCGGCTTCCGCTTTGATGCCACGATCTTTGATGCCTCCGCCACCCCCGAGCTCGCGATCTTTGACAAATTTCCCAACTTGACGTGCGAATGGGAATCCACCAACCAGCCTGGCATGTTTTTCATTGGAACGCTCATGCAAATGCGCGATTACAAGAAAACTACATCGGGCTTCATTCATGGATTCCGCTACAATGTGCAAGCCTTCAACAACCTACTTGCGCGAAAGTTTCATGACGTCGACTGGCCAGCCAACGACTATCCTTTCGAAGCACATGCCTTGACGGAGAAGTTGCTTTCTCGCGTCAACGGTTCCTCAGCTCTTTGGCAACAACAATCGTTTCTAGCAGACGTTTTTATAGTTCAAGACAATGCGACGGTGCGATACTTCGAAGCTATGCCCATAGCGTATCTGCAAAAGCACTTTGTCGACCAGGATCAGCGTTGTTTTGTACTGACGCTTGAGTTTGGTTCCTCTGCTGGCGACGAGGATCCGTTCAAGGTCAACCGCATTCGTCGCGACAATGTCGCCAAAGCAGCATCCAGCACATTTCTACATCCAGCTATCCGCGAGTACGAGTTTGGCGCCAAAGTTTCCGAACACCATATCATTGAGGATTTGGAAGCTGTATGGAAAGAACAGGAGCACATCCAGCCATTAACGCGATATCTGGATCAAAGAATTCATTCGACAGACAATCGCGTTGCATGGGAATAAGCTGTTTAATAAGGTCGCCGAAGCTTGCTTGCTCACTGCGTTTTTTGTTCCCCTGTGGCTATGCTTCGCTATCGCTGGACCGCGCCAGGCCGTCGCGCGAATTCCGTGCCAATCTGCGAGTCAAAACGCTGTTGCAGCCGCGATTGAGTAGCCAAAAGCTGCGTTGTAAACTGAGCCGCTTGTACTTGTCCTGCCGTTCTTAAGGCAGCCACGCTGGTTCGCATTCGGTTAAGCTGTCCTTCTACTTCAAATTTCAGCTTTGTGCTGGCAGCGCTGGTACAACGTGTAATCTGCTGATCGATTTCCGTTTTTAACGAAGCTCGCAACTGAACTGGTAATTCGCCTAACGCAAAAAACTTTGGGGCTTCCCAATCGCCGCTCAGGCCGACTCGAATACACTCTTCTGAAGATGAGTCGGTCTCCTTTGCCAACAGCAGATCCGCGGTTGCGTCGCCTAGTAGACTAGCACAATCCGCATATATTTCGAGTGTCCCAGCAAGCTCGCTTCGCGTCGAGTCGAGAGTCAATCTGGTTGGTGAATCCGAAGAACCTGAGCTTAGGGAATTCATTCCGGGTTTGTGTTCATGGTTGAAGTTGAGAACAATTTGAATTTGCTCCGCGGATCCGGTATCCTGCATTGCCGTGACTTTGATTGGCTCCAGCGAATTAAACTGGAATTCCCAGCGCAGCAGTTGATGGATGTTGCTCGAGGAATCTACAGTTTTCTTCCAGTGGCCAAGAGCCGAGTAAGGAATCCTGCCAACACGGGACTCGAAGTGGCCACGCATCTTCATTTCAGAGACATTGAGCAATTCCATCTCACGACGCATAAATCGAGTGTTCGTGTTGTATCGGGGCTGGGATTCGTGCGCAGTAGATTCCATCACGCAATTTACGACCTCTGCATAGGGGCCTAGCTGGTTCCATAGTTCGGCGGCGATTGCGACGGCCAGTTGTTCGCAAATCTGTCGCTGCTGTGCTTCGAGGTCACCGGTGCGCGCTAGTTCGGCCAACCGTACCTGATCGCGAGCAAGCGACGCTACGACCTTCTGTGTCTCTTGCTCCAACTGCAAGTCCACCGATTCGAACTGTTGCGCAACCAGTTTTTGTTCGACAGCCAATTCTTCGAGTTTCGCTAACTTGAGCCGAATTACCTCTTCAAATCGCAGGGGATTATTCAGCGCGACAACTTGGCTCTCGAGTCGATTGGCTTCCTCGACAATCTCTCTCGATCGATTCACCCATCGCTCGATGCGCTGATTCCAGTTCAGATTGATTTCGCTTGTCAGCGTCAGGCTATCCAGGTTCTTCCGTACAGACTCCCACTCCACCCTCGATACAAGCGAAGCCAGTTGCTGTTTCCAGGCTGGAGTCGGCAGTTTGCTAGTTTGTGTGTTGAGTTCGACCAACTCCAGTCGCGCGTCTTGTAACACAACTTTGGGCAATAAAAATCTGCGATCTACCAGTCCAACGCCGTCGATAGCAAACCAACTCCGCTTCGACTCAAATACGAATTGTCGCGAACCCGTCTTGCGCTGCCAGCTCAAATTGCGAGCTTCGACAATAGAGTGCTCTGAATGGAGAATCAGCTCGGCGACCGACCATTCCGCTCCGAGCAAACCAGTGACCAATACCCGCTGCAGCCATGAACGCGTCGGTTGGAATAGCATCAGTACGCTGGCAAACAAGCACGCCAAGACAGACCATTTCAATCGACGTTTGCTGATCAGCATCCGTATCAGACCTTTTCTTTCAGCGCTTTTAAATGATGCAGGAGATAGCGAAGCGCTTCTTCCTGACGAACTCCCGCACCCACACGGCGGAGCGAGCCATCTTGGCCATGCGAAGACAGTAGCAGCGAGTTGATGCTGCTTGGCTGGGATTTCTCAGTTTCAGTGCTCATCGGGAAAGTAGGTTTTGTCGTTTGCAATTGTAGCTGTCGGGCCTGGGCTGGTTGCATACCGTGATTTCCATCGACTTCGGTTGTAGAACTGAAAGCTTGATTTGCGCGAGACTCACTGCTCAGAATCATCGGTGTTCGAAGCGCAGGATCTGTATCCGAACGGCGAAAGATGGAGATCTCTGTTTCTGAAGTTGCAGATACCTCGTCTTGCGTTGCTACCTGCGGAATTGACTTAGGGTGAAACTCTTCATCAAGACTGTGAGACAATAGTTCGTCAACATATTCCGCGATCTGCGCCGCGCGCTCGGCGATCGCTCCTGGCGACAACTCAGTTGCTCCCTCATTCACACAACTAGCCAAGAGCGACTGCAATTCTACGATCGTGTCTTCGTCAGTATGGTGAACGCTGAAAGATCCCTCCGTTGATTCTTCGCTTTCCGCGCTAGCTTCATACAACGATTGGGGTTGGTTCCGTGGATCGCAATTGACATTCGACGCGATCCAACGCCGGGTTTCCACCAAGGCAACTTCGGGCCGAATCTCGTGCTCAAAGTCAGGGTCCGCAGTGACGGATTTTACTTCCTGCAACGAGGGAGCGATTCGTCTGGCCACGGGCAGCACGCACAGGAAAACTGGAATTAACAGCATCAGCCCTACCAGCAAACTGCCATGCATGACTGAGTTATGGAGCGCTAGCCATGGGATCAGCGGCAGCGAATCGAGACGGAGCCAGAAATCGCTCAGGGGTGAACTATTGAGCGACCACTGACCAATATTGCCGATCGTCGTCGTCACACTAGTCGCGACCAAGCTGGTAAGCAGGCAGACTACCGCAGCCAGAACAAGGTGAATAGGGAGTAGAATGCACGACAATGCCGCTAATCCAAACAGGATGCTGAGTTTTGGCAGCAACCCACAGAGCAAACCCAGCGACACCGCAGCGGATACTTGCCAGGGTCGGCAGCGACTGGAGGTCGCTCGTAGCAGGCTTCGTAGTGCCTCGCCCATCAAACCCGCTCCTGTATAGTGCGTTCTCAGTACTCCTGTTAGATCGAATTTGCGTGTGGTGGCGCTTAGGAAAAGTTTAACTTCTGGGGCTGGCTCGCGGTCAATTAATGGCACACACCCTCCAGACTACCTAGACTACGCAAGCGTACAGTCGATTTCATTTGTCTCGTACAGGTTCGAGCGCTGCAACTATCCCAAATCTTGCTCAATTGCGTAGAATTCCCATCTCAGCTCTGTGGCGTGACCAAAGGTGTCACGGCGGATGGCTACTATTGGAAAAAGTCTTGAACCCGATGGAAAAGACGACGCACGGAATTCGCTTCTAAACAGTTCCAAAGTAAGTGCGTCCCACGAGGAGAGTGAGCACGATGGCTCCCATAAATTCGCCTTTGACCAGAGTCGAAGCAACACCACCAAGGTGTCAGCCAAAGCGACGCATGCTGGGCTGGGGTCAGCCCGTTTTGGAGAGCGCTGTAAGCCAACTGCTTCATAGTCACGCAGTCAACGACACTTGGGACATGCGACAATTGTTGATTGTGCTTCCTGGTGGATTGGCTGGTCGACGGCTTGGCGAGTTGTTGGCAATGTCCGCCAAAAGCCATGGAAAGCTACTTTACCCCCCTCAGATTGTCACGGTTGGTGCCCTACCAGAACAGCTTTATGTGGCTAAGTTTCCTTTTGCCAGCGAGTTGGTGCAGCATTTATCGTGGCTGAAGGCGCTGCAGGGCTCGCCGCTCAGTGAATTAACGCAAATAATTCCTGCACCGCCGCCTAAGACAGCTCCGCAACAGTGGCTAGAACTTGCCAAGATCTTCACCGGTTTGCACCGCGAGTTAGCCAGCGATGGTTTGAATTTTCATCAGGTGGTAAAGACGCTTGGCAATCATCCAGAGACGCCACGCTGGGAAGCGCTAGCCAAAATCCAATCGCGTTACCTGGCAACGCTCGATGATCTGAAACTTTGGGATATTCAAACAGCCCGTTTGTGTGCGCTGCAATACAACGAACCCAAGACAAGTAAGCAGATTATTGTTATTGGATGTGTGGACCTCAATCGAACGCAGCGTGGGTTCCTAGAACAAGTCGCCGAGAGTATCGAGGTTTGGATTGCAGCCCCGGAATCGGCCAGCAATTTGTTCGATGAATTCGGTGGACTTCATAGTTCAGCCTGGCAGGATTATGAACTTGAAATTGCCGATGACGATCTGCTGGTGGGTAACTCGCCCAGCGATCAAGCCGAACTGACTTGCGCCGCGATAGCTGAGTTGGGTGACCGTTATCACACTCGCGAAGTTACAATTGGTGTGCCCGATCCCGCATTGATCACAGAGCTTAAGCACCATCTGGATCAAGTCGGACTCAAGTCGCGATTTGGTCCCGGTACGGCTTTGACGCAGACGGAGCCAGCTTTGCTACTGTCGTTATTAGGGCAGTACGTCGATACTAGCGCTTTCGCTTCGTTTGCGGCGTTGATCAGACATCCTGCTATCACATCGATGTTGTCGACAATGAAGGTTGAGCTGCCGCCGGATTGGTTGGCGCAGGTCGATCAGTACTATCAAGCCGCCTTGCCAAAGCAGGTAGATAGTTTTATCAATGAAGCCGCCAAAGGAGCCAGTGTAGCGCGGACGGTTGCTGGCGTCATCAATCGTTGGCTCGCCAAACTGACCGCACGTCCCAGACCAATATCCAACTGGGTACAGCCGCTGCTGAGCGTCATGAGCGCCGCTTACGAAAAACAGATGTGCGATCTCGACGACGCGATCGAGGGCCCGCTGTTCGCCGCCGCCACGCAGCTGAGCGAAGCCATCTTGTCGTTGCGTGACATACCCCAGGAACTCGAACCATCGATGAAGGTTTCCGAGCTTATCGAGTGGTTGCTTCGTAGTTTGAACAATTCGTTGGTTCCTGAACCCGCCGAAATGTCCGCACTAGAGATGCTGGGCTGGTTGGAATTGGCCTTAGACGACGCTCCCGTGTTGATTGTTGCAGGCATTCACGATGGTGTGGTGCCCGAGAGTGCCAATGCAGACGCCTTCCTGCCCAACGCGCTGCGTCGACAGCTTGGCATGATGGACAATGCCCGTCGTTTTGCACGCGATGTCTACGCGATGCAGGTCATGTTGAAATCGCGGCAACGTGTGCGATTTGTAGTTGGCAAGACCGACGCCAATGGCGACCCTTTGGTTCCCAGCCGTTTACTGATGGCGTGTGGATTGGCGAAACTACCGAATCGTGTTTTGCATTTGGTGCAAGAAGATGAAGTCGATATGCTGCCAGCCGTCGACAAACGCTGGAAGAGATCCCACAAGCCGAGCTCTCTAATCGTTCCTCGCCCAGCCAATGTTCGTATTCCGCGTCAAATGTCGGTAACTGCTTTTCGCGACTACCTGGCCTGTCCCTATCGATTTTATTTGCGTCATGTGCTCAAACTGCGCGAAGAGCAGGATGCGGATGCGGAACTCGATGCGCCAATGTTCGGAAATCTTTTGCATGATACGCTGCAGCTACTGGGAGAGGGGCCCATCAGTCGCAGCGCAGATGTTGAAGAGATTCGCGATTTTCTCGTTTCAAAGCTGCACGAAGTGGCCCTAGCGCGATTCGGTCCCAATCCTCCATCGGCCGTACTCATCCAAATTGAACAAGCCGAACAACGCTTGGAGGCCTTCGCGCCAAGACAAGCCGAGCGCGCCGCCCAGGGTTGGGTGATTCGATATACCGAACAGGGAGTTGGGTTCGAAGATAAAGTCATGCTCGGTCACGACGAGCAGTTGCATTTGATCGGGCGAATTGACCGTATCGATTACCACCCGCAAAGCGGACAATGGGCCATTTGGGATTACAAAACCAGCGATAACGCGAAGAATCCTGTATCCGTGCATTGGACAAAGGCAGATAAATGGAAAGACCTGCAACTACCGCTCTATCGTCCGGTCGCGCAAAAACTAGGTGTCGGTGAACATCCATCGTTGGGCTATATTGCTTTGCCGAAACAAGCCGCTGACGTGGGGTTCTATATTGCTGACTTTACTCCAGAACAGTTGCGCGAAGCAGATGCAGTAGCCAATGAAGTGGCTGCGAAGGTCCTAGCTGGTGAGTTTTGGCCGGATAAGTTGGCTGTGCCGAAGTACGATGATTTCGCCAGAATCTGTCAGACCAATGTCCAGCATGTTGCCGTCGCTCCACCGCAGCGCAAATTAACTCGCCACCAATCGTTGGTGCCAATTGCAGAAGATGTCGTGACTCGAGCAACTCGGTTGCTATCATCGAATGCAACGTCCACACCGCACTTCGAACCGCTGCTCATTCGCGCTTCAGCGGGTACTGGCAAGACGTTTCAACTCACCAATCGTTTGCTGCAAATAGTTCTTTCTGGACAAGAGGTCGATCAGATATTGGCCAGCACATTTACTCGCAAGGCTGCTGGCGAGATCATGCACCGCGTGCTCCAACGACTCGCGCTGGGTTGTATCAATGAGAGCACCAGATCCGAACTTGAAAAACATCTTCCCGATGTCGACGTCTCAGCCGAATCCTGTTTGGCTGCACTGCGTCGCGTGACTCGTTCCATTCATCGCCTGCGCATTGGAACATTGGACAGCTTCTTTGCTCAGGTCGCTAGAACATTTAGTTTAGAAATGGGCTTGCCACCAGGTTGGTCTGCCATGGATCCGATTCAGGAACCGCAGTTTCAATTCCAGGCGATCGGTCAAATGCTCGACAACCATGACCGCCAGACTCTGGTGGGTTTAGTGCGCATGTTGGCCAAGGGAGAGTCGGGACGCCAGGTTTCCGAGCAGATTCGTCAGACTGTTTCACGCGGCTATGCGGCCTTTCGGGTTACTACGGAAGAGGCTTGGGATCAGTTACCTTTGCCAACAGCGCCATCGGAATCGGCTGTCGATTCGGCCTTACTTACTTTGAAAAATTCTGATCTCAAGAACAAATCGGGCTCGAGCAATAAGCAGGCGAATGAAAACCTGCAGAAGCTGATCGATGCGGCTAGCATGGGAAAATGGGAAGCTGTTGTTGATCATGGAATCTACGGCAATATCGATGAGGATCCGCCAACTTACTATCGCAGCGAACTGGGCGGTGGAGTTTTGGCGGCATTAAGGTTGCTGTTGGATCGCGCTGCGGCAGAGATTTTGCCGATTCGTCGACATCAAACGCTTGCCAGCTACAAGGTTCTCGATGCTTACGACAAAGAGTATACCGCTCTGGTGCGCCGTCGCCGGGCGCTTGCTTTTTCCGATGTCAGTTATTACCTCTCGCGTTGGATGAACGCTGAACCCACCGCGACCGAGAAGCAAGTAAGTCGATCCGCGGCACAGCTCGCGTTTCGATTAGACTGCGGCGTGCAGCATCTGCTGCTCGACGAATTTCAGGATACCGCGCCCGAGCAATGGCAAATCCTGAAACCTCTTGCCGTTCCGTTGGGTGGAGCTGCTTCCTCAGACCGCTCGTTCTTTTGCGTCGGAGATACGAAGCAGGCCATCTATGGTTGGCGCGGAGGCGTCGCAGAGATCTTCAATTCTGTTGGATCATCGCTGTCTGGATTACGTCAAACCCAGATGAGCGATAGCTACCGCAGCAGCCCCGAAGTCATGCTGGCCGTTAATACCGTGTTCCAGAATTTGCCCAATCATGCCAACTTTGCTGGCTGCGATGATGTTGCCAAAGCTTGGTCGCACGAGTTCCCAGAGCATCGCACTTCGCGAACCAGTTTGCCGGGTTATGTGTGCCTGCAGAATGGCCCCAATGTCGACAGCGGAGTGCAGGTCGAGGAACGCAAGCAGATCTTTTTGCAGTATTCGGCTCAGAGAATCGCTGAATTGACAGCCCAGACCGATGCTTCGGTCGGTGTGCTGTTTCGTACCAATGCTGATGTCGGCCGCATGATTAGTCTTCTCCGAGACTTGGGCGTCTCCGCGAGCCAGGATGGTGGCAATCCGCTCACGGACTCGGTTGCTGTTGAGTTGATCCTGTCGCTGATACACTTGGCCGACCATCCTGGAGATGGCATGTGTGCCTTCCACGTTGCCGCTTCACCATTGGCCGCTCAAAAGCCGCTCTGCGACTTTGCGACGCCACACGAACTCGCACTCTGGTTCCGCAGAACGGTGGTACGCAGGGGCTTGGGTTGCGCTATTGAGCTGATCGCCAATCAACTTGCCGACGTCCTTTCTTGGTGGGACCAACATCGTCTCGAACAGTTGCTGCGTATGGCCTATGAGTACCAGCCGAGTTTCAATGGTCGGCTTCGCGATTTCGAGGATGCTGTCCTTCGAAACCGCGTGGCGTTGCCAACTGAAGCGCAGGTCAAAGTCATGACGATTCATAAAAGCAAAGGACTTGAGTTTGATGCTGTGTTCTTGCCTTTGCTCGACATCGACCTGTCGTCCTCTGCCAGCTTACTTGTGTTACGCGGCGATGATCCCTGCGCGGCGCCTGACGGTGTGTTGCGCTATATGAACAGTCGGCTCCAAGCTATGTTGCCGCCATCGTGGCAGCACGCGTTCAATCAACAGAAGCGTCGTGGCGTAGTCGAGTCCTTGTGCTTGCTCTACGTGGCGATGACTCGCGCGCGGCAGGCGCTGTACATGACGACACGGCCCAACGGCCGTGCGGCATTGCAGGAATTCGGTTCGCTCCTACAGTCGACTCTCGCTGGGGCACAGGTGCGTTCGGAGTCTGAAAAAATTCTCTATGAAGACGGCAGTCGCGAATGGTTTGCAGCTAAACAGCCAGCGCCGGCACAGCCGAAACTTGCGAAGTTGGATGATTCGCTACTTGCCCTCTCGCGGGTCGCACTCAGGCAGGACGCTGAGTCAGCTCCAACCCGTGGGCTTCGCGTTTCCGCTCCATCGACGATGCAAACTGAATCCGAGCTGAAGTCGCTTTCAAGTGCATTCTCGTACAGTCATTCAGTGGGCATAACACACGGCATATTGATGCATGCTTTTTTCGAACAAATCCAATGGTTGGAAGATTTTCAATTCGATCGAGAATCGCTTCGCCGTGTTGCTCTCGCAAAAGTCGATCCTGAAGCTTTGAGGCACGTATCTCTGGAAAAGATCATCGACGAATTTGGCGAGCAACTCAGTACCTCCAGTGTAAGAGCTGCATTGTCGAGATCTCGCTACAAGCAAAGAATTCTCGGTGCACTACCTGACAAAGTTGAGATCGACAACGAACGCTCGCTCAGCATTGTGCTTGAGAACAAACTCATCGCCGGTACGATCGATCGCCTCGCCGTTCTCATGCAAGACGGCCGACCCTTTGCCGCAGAAATCTTTGATTTCAAGACCGACACTTTCGACCAGCGAATGTCGCTGCTTTGGCTAGACGATCGAGTCGCACACCATCGGCCGCAACTCGAACTCTACGCACAAGTTGTGGCCCGAATGTTCGATTTGCCAAGAGAAAGGATTGCCACTTACTTGATCATGCTTAGTAGCGATAACGTAGTTCGATGCGAAGGCGCTGGTTACACGAACGCACCCTTACGACCTCACATTTTGGACCATGCCGTGCAGGCAACGGCCGCAGAAAACTAAGATCGTCTACATGGATTCATGCCTTGGTTCGCACGGGCGAAGTATGGATATTAGTCTGGCAGGAAGTTAAAAATGTCGAACACTCTTTTTTTGCATGTAGCGGATGTTCACTTGGATAGTCCGCTTGATAGTCTGCGTCGACTCGATTCGGCAACCGCTGATCGCATGCAGCGTGCTAGTCGCCGCAGTCTCGAGAATGTTGTCGCGGCGGCCATAGAAAACGCGGTTTCCGCTGTTGTCATAGCCGGCGATCTATTTGACGGCCCCGTCAAAGATGCCAGCGCAGGACTATGGGTCGAAAGCCAACTAAAACGCCTGACGCGCGAAGGTATCCGCGTCGTTCTGATCCGTGGCAATCACGATTCAATCAGCAATGCGCGGCGCATCATCCGCTGGTCAGATGGTATTGAAGAGTTTGGCTCCCAATCCGCAGAGTCGCTGCTGTTGGACAATTGTGGCCTGGCAATTCACGGTCAGAGCTTCGGTGCCAGAGCCGTGACTGAAGATTTAGCAGCCAACTATCCGGCCACTGTTCCCGGCTATTTCAATGTAGGCCTGCTGCACACTTCTCTTTCTGGCAATGCACAGCATGACACCTACGCCCCAACCAACACAGAGATCCTTGAAAGCAAGGGTTATCAGTACTGGGCCTTGGGACATGTTCATGTTCGTAGCGAGAGCTCGTTAAGTAGTAAATGCTACATCGGTTATAGCGGTAATACTCAAGGAAGACACATCCGGGAAACCGGTGCTAAAGGGTGTCACTTGGTGCAAGTTCGCGACGGACAGCTGCAGACTGTACAGTTCATTCCCACCGATAGTCTACGTTGGTGCGAACTGCAGCTGGATATTGCTTCGATCGAGTATCTCGCGGACATCGAAGACGTGCTTGTTGAACGACTCGCCGGTCTATCCGAATCCGCAGACGGCAGACCCCTCGCCGTGCGCGTCCGACTGAAAGGCCCCACCACTTTTCATTCCGAATTGATGCAAACCAACACGATCGCAGGATTGGCAGATAATTTGGCTACCCGCATGAAGGAATATGGCGACCTATGGCTCGAATTACTCAAGATTGACTCGCAGCCAGCTCAGGCTGCAACATCAGACGACCTGCTTCTGCCACTCAGTTATCTTTGCAAAGTTGCTGAAGAAACCCGCGCGAGCACCGAAGCACAGCAGGAAATGCTGCAAGTGCTCGAGGAGCTCCTGAGGAAGTCTCGGAGCGAACTATCAGAGGTGAACTGGCCGTTAGTGAACCCGCAGCGACAAACCGAGGAACTGACTCGGTTGCTGCATCGAGCCGAAAGCTTGGTGGCCGCCCGACTTATGATAGAAGGGACTGTATGAAGATTGAGCAGATCATCCTTGAAAACTTTGGCATGTATGCGCGCAAGACCTTTCGTTTTGATGCAGCGCCGCTAGTTCTGATCTATGGACCTAACGAGTCCGGAAAAACCACCGCGCTCAATGGAATTCGCCAAGCACTATGTGGGTTCCGTCCACGAACTCCCTATCTGCTAGCTGGACGACCGATGTCGGCCGAGTTGACTGCTCGACTAAGCGATGGTCGCCAATTGCAGTTCTTGCGACGTAAGGGCCGTCAAGACGAAATAACCGGTTCGATCGACGCTCGGCGGCTGCAGCTCGAGGAATTGCAGAAGCTCATCGATGGCTTCGACCTGGAGTCCTATGAACAGCTGTTTGGGTTTTCGCTAGACGAGTTGCGGAAGGGTGAAGCGGCTCTCAAGAATTCGCGATTGTCCGATGCGCTTGCAGGCGGTGGTTTGGGCGGCATGGCCGCGTTGCAGCAGCTTCGCAAACAACTTGAAGATTCGCTCAGTTCACTTTACAAACCACGCGGGTCAACTTCCCAAATCAATCTCAAGTTGGCGGAGATCGAGAAAAGCTACGAAGCGCTGAGGCAAACGCAAACCCTGCCATCTGCCATCGAGGATCTGCAAAGCCAACTACAGAACGAAATAGGCCGTAGCGACGAGTTGCGTCAAGCAACCATCCGCGACTTTTCGCGGCGTAGCCTGGCCAAAAGGTTGTTGGAAGCACTTCCCAAACATCGCGAACTCCAACGAGTAACCCAGCTGCTGGCAACTATCGACCTACCTCATGGAATCGACTTGGCCTTTGTCGCGCAGTGGAGCGAGAATGCCCGGCAACGCGAAGAGTTTGACAACAAACTGAAACAGCTTAACAATTCAATTGAGCGCGACCAGCAGCAACTGCTGCATCTGGGCGCTGGCGGCAAATTGCTCGATTTTGAGCAGGAAATAGACCGACTGGGGCACCAAGCCGATCGCATCCGCGCTTCGCGATTGCGACTCAAGGAACTCGAAGAGCAAGTTCTCGATAACAGCTCGATTTGCAAACGGCTGCTCGAAACGATCGATCTACCCGAGATTAATGAACGCTTGCGCAGCTTCGCCCTAAGTGCGACAGCTCGACGCGAACTGGAGTCACTGAGCGCCAAGTCGGTAGCTATCGAAGCTGAAGTGTTCAAACTGAACGCGAAGTTGGACGCATGCGAGGAATCGCTCAACGCCTATGAGGTCGCTTCGATAATTAATGACGTTCCTGAGGATCTAACTCCGCTCTTTGGGTCTGTCCAACGACTGCAAAAGACAAAGAATGAACTAGAAAACAAATCGTCGCTCTATCAGGAGTTGATCGAAGACAACGCGTATGTTCAGTTGACCTCCAGGCTACTGCAAGTATCTGCGGAGTTGGAGCAGTTGGACCCTCAATGGAGAGTGCCCAGCCAGGATTGCGTATCGGAGCACCGTCTTCAGTACGACTCCTTGGAACGCGAGCAAGCATCGCTAGACGACCGCATTCTGTCTATTCAGGGGGAGATGGGTGCAGCAGAATCTGCGCTGCAGTTGTTCCAAACGACCAATTCTGCCATGGCGAGGATGGAGCAGCTCAATGAGATTAACCGCAGACGCGACGAACTGATTCTCAGTTGGTTAGACGAACTTGCAGAGCCGCTCATCGCTGCCAGCGTGACACCTAACCTGCAATTAAGTCGCTTACAGCTGCTCCAGGAATACCACTCTGCAGCAGAGCAAATCCAGCGCTCGATGATCGCCGATGCGGATTCATTGGCAAGCATGAATCAGAAGAGAGAGTATGTGCACGGATTGAACAAAGAGTTGCAGTCGCTGCAAGAGCAGCGGCAAACAGTTGTCAGGCGAACCTCAGAGCACACTGTGAATTGGTCAGCGATTTGGCAGGAATGCCCATTCGAACCAAAGTCTCCCTCCGTAATGAGCGTCTGGCTAGCGGACTACCAGATGTGGTGTACTGCCACCCGTCGCATCGAGCACTCCCGTCGAGAGTTGCACATTTTGCGTGAGCAGGAAAGAATGCAGTGGAAGCAACTGCAAGATATTTGGCCGGAGAACTTGAAGCAGGATTGCGATACGAGTTTCCTGGAAGCATCGCTCACGCAATGGGAAGCGACCAGGCGAGATGCTGCGCGTGACGACAACCGTAGAAAAGCCGCCCGAGCCAGCGTCCAATCGCTTCAGGCACAGCTACAGGTGCTGCAACAAGAGCAGCAGTGCGTGATGCAACGATTTGAAGCGTGGCTACGCCAATCGCCGGTTTCGGATTGGCCGATTGAGCAGATTACCACGTTGCTGGATACCATCGAGCGTTTGCGTCGCGAGGATTTATCCATGCAACGCGCGCAGCAGAGTATTTGCGAACTGCGTGAACTGTTGGCAACCTTCATTAACGCAGTATTAAAACTGGGAGATTCGCTTGGATGCCGCGTGGAACCTGATAACGCCGAAATTGAGGCGTCTGGTTGGCTTGATCAACTGCAGAGCATCCGTGTGCAACAGAAGCAGAGAATCCAACTGAACGCTTCGATTCAGCATCAAAGCCAACTCGCAGCCGAAATCACTTCCCAGCTTCAGAAGCTCGATTCAAAACTGGCATCACTTTGTGCCGCTGCCGCCGACAGCGATTTACTCACAATGAGTGCACTGATGGAGCGTGTGCGAAAGGCTGAGGAATTGAAGACGCAGCAGAATGAACTGTCGGCAAGCTTGGACGCGTACGCGTCATTGGAATCGAATTCAGACTTTCGTAAACTCCTCGAAGAGTCTCAGGAAGCCTCTCTACAACTTGAAATTAGAGAACTCGATCGGCGTTTGAATCAACAAGATAGCGAACGCGAACAGACCGACCAAAATATTGGCGGACTCACACAGAGAATCGAGCAACTGGCCAACAATCAAGCAGCCCAAGGCCATTTGACACAGCTACACGGCCGGCGCTGCGAATTGGCGGAGTTGGCAGAACAATGGGTCGTTGAACGTCTGGCACAGGAGCTTCTGTCTCGGTCGATAGAGCGGTTTGCTGCCGACAATGAACCTGCTTTGCTGCAACTTTCCCGGAAATTTTTATCCAAGCTCACTGGCGGCAAGTACACTTCCATCGATCGCGACAATACCGACTCCGGATTATTCATAGTTCGCAACGCACAAGCTGAAGGCTTTGAACCCTCGCGACTAAGTACTGGCACGCGTGAACAATTATATCTGGCTATACGTATGGCCTACATCACGCATCACTGCGAACAGCATGAGCCATTGCCTGTCATCATGGATGACTGCTTCGTGAACTTCGACGACGCTCGTACCCGCCTAGCCCTGGAGGCCATTGCCGACTGGGACGATTCGATGCAAACAATCGTCCTGAGCTGTCATTGGCGAGTTGTTCAGATGTTAAGCGAAGTTGCTCCTCAGACTCCAGTCATTCATATGGAGAGCGACCTCTGCACTACCGCCGCTGAATTGGCGAGTCAATTCGCAATACCGTAGCAGCGTGATGTAGACGGTTCCACGCGTGGCCGTGGCAAGTGCAGCGGTACGCCAATTTTGCAGCATCCGCTTGGTTGCAACTAAATATGCGTGTTACTTACGGAACCACTCACCATTTCCAAACTGCGGAGTTAACGAAGCTTGGGCGATTACTCTCGTATGCGGATCGCTTTTTGCGCAGCCCCATTTTGATGGAGTGTCAGAGCGTAGGCAGGGTCATCGGCTTTGAGATGAAACTCCAGTTGAGCTGCGACACCACGATAGGACCACTTCGTGGGTGTCTCGGCGAAGACTTCTTGCGTCGGCTGGTTCGTGATACCTACCATCAAGTGTCCGCCTTTGAGTTTTACGTCAAAGACAAAGTTGGGATTGAGCTGATAACGGCCGACAAGGCGATCCGGAGCGACATCGTCTTGGGCTGCCACCGGTTTCTTCGCGACTGCCTGTTCTTGCAGAAGATAACTGATCATTTCATCGCATGCTGTATACGCTCTTGTTTCCCCTGAGTTGGTGCATGCGATGAAGGCACAATCCGATTCAGGGAATATCCAAATCACGGCGAAGGCATTCGTGTTGGACCCAGCGTGCGTCAGTGCGGGACCGAGTCCAGTGTTCAACAAAATCCAGCCATAGCCGTACTGCTCACCAACCGCTTTTTCGACGAGTGAATCGTGAAGCTGCTCAAATGTACTTGGCGAACGCAGCACTGGTGCTGGCTTGCCTGCCAGATGCCACCGCGCATACTTGGCATAATCCTCGATCGCCAGGTGAACCGTTCCAGCGGCGGCATAGACAGTCGGATTCTCAGCGGCAATCGTTCTGGGGTCAACCGGCTTGCCACCGTCCGCTTGATGGCCCCACAACAACGACGGCAGTTGTAGCTGCTTAGCAGACTTCACCGAATGAAAACCTGCCGAACGCATCTCCAGTGGATCGAAAATATGTCGCTTCATGAGCGACTCATACGTCTCCTTCGCGCGAGTTTCCAGCATCGCCGAAACGACCGCATACCCGAGATTCGAGTATGCGAACTCGCCCTGCGGCTGCGCCGGCGCACGCGAAAGTACGAGCTTGAGCATGCGGCGTCTCTCCAATGTCGGCACCTGTTTCTCTTCGAAGAAGCTGGCCCATTCGGAAGCTGAAATATCTCCAATGTTTGCAGGGAGTCCGCTTTGATGTGACAACAATTGATTTAGCGTGACCTTACGTAGCTGGGGGTGAATATCTTTGTCTGTGGCATTGGGCCAAACATCTCCAATTGTCGTGTCCCACTCGATCTTGCCGGCCTCCACCAGCACCGCTGCTAGAGTCGCAGTCATGGACTTGGTGTTGGAACCAAGGGGAAATCGGTCAGACAATTCAACTTTGTCGGTTGCCCCTCGTTTGCGGACGCCAAAGCACTGCGATTGGACTAAGCCGTTCGAGTTCACCACCGCTACCGTCATTGCGGGGACATCGTGCTTGCGACAAATCTCAGCGAGCTTCGCAGAAATGTCCTTCGACAGCTCTTCAGCCTGGCAGGCCGTGTAGAACCAAATACAAGCAAATATCGATAGGAACGGTACTGATCGCTTCAACCTTAGTAGATTCTTCACAACTGGGATTTCCTTTGAATACGAAAATATTTATGGCACAACGCAATGGTCGAGGTCTCGAGTCCTATGCCAAGAGCCTCGTGACCGCGTCCCTACGGTTTGCTGGTGGGACTCGTAACCTCGTCCCTACGCGACTGCGGCCATTGCGTATTTCCCGATTCGATGACGAGAGCGCGATTGGCCTTGGTTATCAATTCCGGCGATTTCTCGGGCTGATCCTACAATTCTAGTCCAAGTGGCACCGTAAATTTAGGCTCTTGCCCAAACTTACTCAGTCTCAACCTAGTCTTGAGCAATTCGTTAGCGTGAATTCGTTAGCGTGCTCTCGAGTTCAACTTCCTACGGACTACTACCGTCCAATTCATAAGACAGAGAAAACGACATCAATGCGAGGATTGCCAAGATGCCCATGCACACAGTCAGTACAAGAATCACCACTGCGGGAGCTTTGGGTAAACGGTTCGGCTGTTCTCCTGATTGTTCCAGTGGCTCGCTGGCTGCCGGCGCAATCGGCACGTCGTCGGTCGCAGTTACTTGAGATTGATTCTTCATACGTTGAGACAAGTAAATAACAGTAAATAGTGCGATCTCGAATGGTAACACGGCGCCAACGGCGGTCTGTAAAAAGACAGGTCCCATTGCCGGAACTCGAAGCCAAAGTCCAGAAGCCAAACCACCTAGTGCGCCGATTACTGCGGGAACAACGATCGCTACCGCAACCCGCCAGGATGGGACAATTTGATTCCAGTTCGCCACCCAAGCTTCCGAACCAAGAGCGCAGTCTCGATTTCGATCGTTGAACGACGCGAGAAGATCAACGTCCTGGGTCGACTCTTCGCCGCTTGCTTGACTCTCAAAACCGGCGACAAGTTTCAGCAATTCGTGTCGCCGCGGCTCGAGCGACACTCTCACTGCGTGTTGATTCAGCCAGTAGATTCCCCAGTAGACGACGAACACAAACAAGCTCAGGAAGAACATCTCCAGGGAAAAGCCCAACCAGGAAGCGGCATCATTCCACGAGGTCTGAACAAAAAAGGCCATCACCGAAACACCTAACGGCAACAAGTACCACCAAAAGACATTTCGCAGCAACCAGATTTGATGCTCAACTTGAGTCACTGCTTCTTTCGCATAGAAGTTAAGTGGTTCACCTGGTTCACTTGGCCGTTGAGGATGAAGTTTGCGGTCCACCAATATGAACCCGATGACCCAAATCAGAGCTGGCACTCCCAGCCACCAGGTCCATGGCATGGTGGTCGTTAGCCCCTTGTAGACCCAATAAATCAATAGTAAAAGACCGACTCCTACCTCTCGACAATCACGCCAATAGATCGTTGACTGAAAGCCGCGGTGAGATTCGTGCACCGCTTTAGCGAGTCGCACCGTATCGATCTTGACTTTCGTTTGTCCCGCCGTCGATTTCCAGGCCTGTTGGTATTGATCAAGTTCCATCGGATGCTCCGTTCATCAGTGTGCGCAGAGCCTTCTTCGCGCGGTTCAGTTTTACTCCGACATGGCTTTCCGAGATGCCCAGCACGTCAGCGATCTCCCGATAGCTTAGTTCATCCAAATAAAGCAGCACCAATGCCGAGTCGGTTTTCGGCAACTGTTGAATCGCGTGGTAGAGTTGCTCAACCATCTCACGTTGTTGAAGCTGTTCGGCTCCTTCCGGCGCAACCGTCGCTTGCTCCTGAAACTCAAGGAACTGTTGCTGTCGTATTCGTCGAGGACGGTCATTGCGCTGCCAATTCATTGCCGTGTGCAGAGCCACACGATAAAACCACGTGGCTGGACTCGACTTGGACTCAAACTTCGGCAGCGACTTCCATGCCTGCAGCAGGATCTCTTGAGCGAGATCTTGTCGTTCGTCCATTGTCAATGTATAGGCGCGAGCAACCTTGATGACCGCGGAGCTATGCTCCTCCAGCCAGTTCGTGAATACCGCCTTGTGGTCTTCTTCAAGCACTCATGGCCTTCGCAAAATGAACTAAGTTGTCGCTCCTCGATAATTGGTACCGCAAAAACTGCGTGAATTACAGAAGAAAATAAATTGTCGGCGGGAAGTCGAAGAATTTTTACTGACGTGGACATCTCGATGAGTCAGTGTAACGCAAGGTAGTGGACGAGTTTACCAGCCCTACAGCGGGGACATGTTTTGCAGCGGAGACTCTAATCATGAACGTTTTGTGAACGCACTTCTGTAGGAATCAGCATTCTGGAGGAAATCTGCGGAAAAACCTAAGAATCGTACGGATGTGGTGCTCATTTTGCCGATGTACGTGAAAGAGATCGAACGAGACAATCGCACACAGGTGTTGGGAACCCTAGACATGTTGGTAACGACAAGCCGTTTTGGACAAGTGCAGTCGACTCAAGAAGAAGTCATCATTTTCCCTCAAGGCTTAATAGGCTTTGAGTCAAGTCGCCATTGGTTGATTATTCCTGATCCAGAAAACCGCGATGTGGCATGGCTACAGTCGGTGGCACAGCCCCAAGTCGCGCTACCCATGGTCAGCCCACGCAAATACGCACCGAACTACAAAGTATCTATTCCCAATCGTCAGTTATCTCCACTGAAACTACGCAGCTCGGATCGCGTTTACGTATTGAACGTGGTTAGTAAGTCCGGCAAGACTCTGACTATTAACCTGCGCAGCCCAATCGTCGTCAATTTGACCAAACGTTTGGCATGCCAGGTGATCACCACCGATGCGCTTCCTCTCGCCTTGCCGATCACGCTCGGATTCAAGCACGCGCTTCGCATCGCAGCCTAGTGAATCGTCCATTCTGGTATCAAGCAACCTGTACCAATGGCCGCAGAAGAACCCCCAACAGTTGCACTTTCAGGCAGCTGAGGGTAGTAGACATCAGCAGGAGAAGGATCCCTCTTGGTCCTACCGCAACAAAGCGGCAGAAGACTTGGGGAACCTCGCTCCGCTGGGCAAACGCAAATCAACGCTCGGAGATTACCATTGTTTTTCGCGGGCGATCCAGATGGAACATTCTGCTTGATGCAGTAGATAACGCGACGTACTGCCAAGCACCATTCGCGACAGGGCTGACTTGCCCGAACCGCCTACGAAGAGCAAATCAAACTTTTCGTTTAGGATCTTTCCACGCAGCTCATTTCCGATATGCAAGGTCTCTTTCACGCAGCCGGTAATTGGACAAGAAACTGGCGACTGTCCTTTGAGAGCAGCAATTGTCGCATGGGATTCTTGAGCCCATTCAGGATCGTAGACCACATCGTCTGGTATCAGCGTCGGGCGTTCTAGGAGCATAGCAATCTGAATCGCAGCTTCTTCCTTGGGCCATGAAAAACTCTCAGCTTGAGCAAGAGCCACCTGCGAAAGTGGCGAGGCGTCGAAAGCAACCAGCACTTTGAAAGGCCGTGCCGAGGAATGGTCCACTTGCTCAGCTTGCCTACGCACGACAAGTACTGGACACTTCGCATGATTGACCAGATAGTCGGCAGTGCTTCCCAGCATTACTCGATATGCGGCAGAATGACCACGGGCCCCCAAAACTATGAGATCCGCCGCACGGCTCTTCGCTGTTTCAAAAATGAGCCGGCTTGGGTGTTCGCGCTCAATTACGTGTTCAAAGTCGCTGCAACAGTCTAGCAACTGTGACTTGGCTTGCTCATAGTTACGGTGCGCTTCATCTCGCTCGACCTCCCGCAGGTCCAGCCCTGTTTCGCTGGCTACATGCCGCAATGGTATATCGACCAACGCCGTCACCATGGTAATTTTGGGCTTCACTCGGAACGGCAGTTTGGCCAAGAAACGGATGCTCTGCTTTGCATCTTCGGAACTGTCAAGCGCTAGTACGATATGCATGTTTCACTCGATGGTAAAGAATTCTTCTGTTAGCCCTCAGGTAGCATGGATTGTCTCCATTGCATAGTGCGCGCCAATTCGCGAAAACTGTCAACCAGGCAGAACGAGGACAAAAACGCACGCATTTGAATTCTAACTGGATCAATACGCACAGTTAGAAGCGCCTATATATCATTTCGTTTATTCGCGATTCGTCCCGTCTGCGGCTGGTAGTCGGATAATGAACTCGGCTCCATAGTTGCAGTTGCCGACACTTATGTCGCCACCGTGCGATTCGATGATTCTTTTTGCAATGGACATTCCCAATCCTGTACCTTGCGACTTTGTGGTATAGAACGGTTGGAAGACTCGGCGCCGTTGTTCTGCATCCAGCCCTGAACCGTTATCGCGGACGGTTACATTGAGATAGGAATCCTGACGTTTACAAACAACTTGAACTTCTACGTTTTCCTGGCAAGCAGCGAGTGAATTCTCAAACAGATTCCGAAACACTTGCGTCATGCGAAATTCGTCGATTTGAACATTCACATCTTCGTGAGAGACCTCCTCCAGCAATTGCGCGTGGCACATCCTTGCGCGGCATGCGTCCAGCCAGGCTTTTCGCCAGACAGCTTGAATAGAGAGTAGACTTTTGTTGAGCAGGATAGGGGCGGCATAAGCCCGCAACTCTTCCAGGAGTTGTTCAAGCCCCCGTTCTGCAACTAGAATCCGGCGCACTTCAGCAAGCGCTTCCGGATTGTCTTTTTCGATCAATTCGAGCAACTCCGCTGAGGAGGATATTTTCTGCAGAAAGTTGCGGCTTTCATGAGCCAGCGACGTTACAACTTCGCCTATCACGGCCAATCGCTCAGCTTGCTGTGCACGCTCTTCAGCTTGTTTCAATCGAAAAAGCCGTGCCAGACTTGCCCGCAGCGCCTGCGGACTGATCGGCTTCAGAATGTAATCGCTAACTCCACTGCGGAGTGCAGCAATTGTGCTTTCAAGGTCTGCATAGCCAGTGACCACAATCACTGCAGCTTTTGGAGCCAGTACCGAGAATCGCTGCAGTGCCTCGTCGGCGGTACCGTCGGGCAATCGCCTGTCGAGCAGGATACAGGACACTTCTGGCAACTGCACAATATCAAATGCTTCGCGCAGCGTGCCCACGGAAGCTGTGCTATAGTCGTCAAGACTTAGTATGTCCTCCAAATTGGCGCGCGTATCGGCATCGTCCTCAACAATTAGGATGTCAAGGGCTGCTTCCACTAAACCGGCTCCGAATTGTTGTTTGGAGTAATACTTTCCAGAGCTGAAAAGAATAGTCGCATATCTACTGGTTTGCGCAGCACGCGACAAATCCCTGCCTTTTTGGCTCGCTCCACACCATTATTTGCGGCGTATGCTGTAATCATGATTGCTTTGAGCTCAGGTCGAACTGATCGAATCGCTTCAAATAGCGAGGCTCCGTCCATGTCTGGCATCTGAAAATCGAGGAGGGCTAAGTCATATTTCCGCCGGGTTACCATTTCCAAGGCAGATTTTCCATTGTTCGCTGCATCTGCCCTATAGCCCTGGCTAGTCAGTATATCGACAAAGTTGGCGGTGATGTCTGCATCGTCATCGACAACCAAAATGGATCCGCTGTCCATGTTTTGTCTCCTTTACGAGTCCGATTGTAATGTAATCGTAAATGTTGTGCCGACACCAACCGAGCTGACGACCTCCAGAGTTCCAAAGTTTTTTTCTACAATTGTCCTCGAAATCGCTAAACCTAGCCCCATGCCGCGTGCTTTGGTTGAGAACAGCGGCTGCATGATGCGATCTAAATTCTCTGGCGCAATGCCCATCCCCGTATCTTCCACTGCGATACTCACGCCGCGATCAACACGCCGGGCTACAATCTCGATTCGGCCGTTGCCAACAATTGCCTCGCGGGCATTGCGCAAAAGATTGCGTAGAGCGATAAGAATCTGATTTTGGTCAGCGAGTACGTGCGGAGTATCCTCAGGTATCGTTACATGAATGACAACTTGATCGGGGACCGAAATCGTTTGCAGCGCTTCTCTGGCAATCGCACTGACCGATAACGGCTGGCGAATAGGCTCAGGCAACTTGGCTACATCCGATAGTGCAGTGACAACATTGTCTATCAAGTCGACTTGGCGGTCGATGCGTTCCAAATGCTCTCGTGCCTTTTCGGGAGTGATATTCTTGGCATTCAGCAGAAAATAGGCAGAGGTTTTCACGGCATTGAGGGGATTACGAATTTCGTGCGCTATTCCGCCTGAAACCTGACCGAGGGTTGCCAGGCGTTCCTTTTCGACAAGCTGCGACTGTGCTAGCTCTAACTGCCCGGTTCTTTCGCGAATCCTTTGCTCCAGCAGTTCGTTAGCTCGAGACAGCTCCAATTGCGAGTGCTTCAAGTCGCTGATATCGCGAACGATGCCTGTGAAAATGCTCTCCTTCTCTCTCTTAATCTCGCTGACGGCCAAATGTATAGGGAACTCAGTTCCATCCTTTCGGCGTCCCACGACCTCACGACCAACGCCGATGATTTTTCGTTCGCCAGTTTGAAGGTAGTTGGCAATGTACCTATCGTGGTTCTCCTTAAAAGGCATCGGCATGAGTAGTTTGACGTTCTGTCCGACAACCTCCTCGCTGCGATAGCCGAACAGAGTCGTGGTAGCTGGATTTACAGACAAGACGATCCCACGAGCATCAATCGTTATGATCGCATCCACAGCGTTGTCAAGAATCGCTGCCAGTTGAGCGGTGAGATCATGAGCTATTGAATTCATCCACAAATCGCCATTGATATTCTGAATTTCGACGTGCCAGTCGGCCGCTGCCACCGCTGCCAAGTTTTGAAATTGCGCATTTGAGTGCCGAAAGCAGGGCTGGCACTAGCCCTGGAGACGCGAGTCCCAGGGGATGATACAGCGCACTAATCCCGTCGTCGCAGCCACGGTCGACCACGTTGGCGAGGATGGCCGCAGGCCGGCTCCAGGATTTACATCCATGCTATCACCTACCGTTGCTCAGCGGCATTAAATAGCGCAACTTCAACCGCGCGGCCACCGTCTCGAGTTCTCGAGACAGTGGCTGAGTGCGAGCCCCAGCAAGTCATAGGGGAGGAGCGACGCCATTTACAAATTTACCATAACGACCGCGAACCAGCAGGCGGGGTACTGGCGGCAGGCAACAGAAGACACAATAACATTAGAACGCCAGCGGCTTTAAGTAGAAACCAAGTTGGCGTCTGGCTCAGTTGCTGTCGCCGGCTGAAGCAGACTGCTCGCTTGCGGCTACCGAAGGATTGCCCAATTCCTCGAATCGTTCGAGCAAACGATACAACTTGCGCCGATGAATACCCAAGGACCTCGCAGCTTTCGCCTTATTCCCATTATTTTTCTGTAGAACCTCCATGACATGGGCCTTGGCAATGTCATCCAGTCGATCTCCCCGGACAGCAACCGTCAGTGACAGGCCGACTTTGCTGGGCGAGTTCTCTGCACCTGAAACTTGTGCCGATCTACCTTCGGCGATTTCTCGTGGGAGATCGTCTAGGGTCAACTCATTACCGTCTGCAAGTATCGTCGCCCGCTGAATTACATTGATGAGCTCTCGGACATTACCAGGCCATGAGTAAGCGTTCATCGCCGCGCGCGCCTCGTTATCAATGTGCCAAGGGGCCTGCAAGAAATAGTCAATGAGAAGATCAATATCCCCCAATCGCTCTCGCAGGGGAGGCAAAATTAGCGGGAGCACATTTACGCGATAGTATAAGTCTTCACGAAATTTCCCTTCTTTCACGTCCTGACCGAGATCCCGATTTGTGGCCGTAATCACCCGTACGGTAACTTTATGCTCGCGGTGAGAACCGATGCGGCGCATCGCCCCGTCTTCCAACACTCGCAACAATTTCGGCTGCAGAGCGAGAGGCAGTTCGCCGAGCTCGTCGATAAACAATGTGCCTCCGTCGGCAACTTCGAATAAACCGGGCTTCTCGGAAGTCGCGCCGGTAAAGGCGCCCTTCTGGTGACCGAACAGTTCGCTTTCAACCAAATTTTCCGGTAGCGCCGCGCAGTTGATCGTGACGAAAGGCTTTGTATTTAAAAGGCTTGCTTCTTGGATTGCCCTCGCGACCACTTCTTTTCCGGTACCGCTCTCACCAGTAATAAGAACGGGCTTGTCCGTAGGCGCTATACGACTAATCAGTTTCGATACCTGCTGCATTTGCGGCGAGTTACCGATGAGGTTTGGCTTCTTCGCGGATCGAGAGATGATTGCCTTAAGCTGTTCATTCTCGCGGCGCAGTCGCCCACGCTCTCGAGCCAAATGACAATGATGCTCCAAGTCCCCCAACGGACAGGGCTTAGTAAGATAATCGCACGCACCAATCTTCATCGCTTGAACAGCAGATTCGATGGTGCCTTGCCCGGTCAGAATGATGACCTCCAAATCAAGCGAATCTTCACGAATCCGCTGAAGCAATTCAATACCGCTCATTCCCGGCATGTTCATGTCGAGAATCGCAACATCAAAATGCTGCCGATCTACCAAACTCATTGCTTCCGCACCGCTTGCAGCAGCAGCTACGACATGGCCTTTGCGCTGCATCCACCGCACACACGTATCGCGGAAGTCAGCGTCGTCTTCAACAACCAACAGATTTATCGATTCGATAGTCACAACAAGACATCCACCTAAATCGCTTTTTCAGTTTCTAGCCGTTCAAAACAGTCGGCCTAGCTAATTTGCTACCGGTTCAGAGAGCCAAAAACAATGCAGGATTGCGGAAACATCAAACGCCATTATTTCAAAAACAGCGTCCTACCCAGCATGACGGCTTATCCCGTCGCTGATAAAGGCACTTTATGTGCCAAGCCAATTCGAAACTTCTTTCTCAACAAAGCGTGCCAGTTCGCTCACAATCTAGCAGTTCTGAAGTGCGATGCGCGCGGAATAGCGCATGACTGTCTGGCGATAAACAGGCTCGAGTGCATTAAAAATTAGGGTTCGGTGTAGAGCAATTGTCCGAATTGCTCATGAAAACAATTGAGACAATCGTTCTTCAATAAAACTAGCTTCAGTTCGATTTCATCGGCAAATCGACCTGAAGCATGGCGCCGGGAAGCCTGGGGGAGTCGTAGGCCGCAATAAATCCGCCGTGGGCCTCGATAATCCTTCTACAAATTGCCAAGCCAAGTCCTGTGCCGGATTGCTTGGTGGTAAAGAACGGCTCAAAAATACGCCGTCTGTAGTCAGTCGGAATGCCTGAACCAGAATCCGAAATCGCCGTCTGCTGCCAGATGACGCCATTATTTTGTGCCACAGTGCAGATCCTAGCTTCAATTCTGCCTTGCTCCTCACACGCCGCCTTCGAATTCTCAAGCAAATTCCGAAATACCTGCTTCATCCGTGCGCGATCTACTCGATTTGTGGTTTCCCCTTCATTCGCAATGATGTCCAGCCGGATTTGCAACGGTCCCGACTCGACATGCATCTCATCAAAAGCTTCCTGAATCAGCTGAGCAAGGTCTGCTTCGGTCTTCTCAAGATATAACGGCGCAGCATAACCCTTAACGATTTCGTAATTGCTTTCGAGGTCTCCCAGAGCGCGACGGATACGGGTTGCCAGGTTCAATTGATTGGAATCGTCACCTAAATCCAACTCCAGCAAATCCAAACAAGCTCGGGCCCGCTGAAGTGCATTACGGCATTCATGCGAAAGCCCCGTCACCATCTCGCCAATAGCTGCCAGTCGTTCCTCAGGAATCTGTTTGGCTTTTTGTCTCTGAGTTGCGTCCAGGATGTAGGCGAGGGTGAGCGGACCGGATGGACTATCAATGGAGTGTAGACTAATGTCGACGGGAAACTCTGCCCCCGATTTACTTTTAGCAATCAAGTCCTGCCCATCGGCTATCGTGCGGGTGTGAGGTTGCCTGTGATACCGTGCTCGATGTCGCACATGCGCGTCCTGTTGACTCACGGGTATCAACGCTTCGACGGACTTTCCAATCAGCTCGCTCTCATCGTATCCAAACCAACGCAACGCCTGCGGGTTCACCAAAACGATTTTTCCAACGGCATCCACCATCACAATGCCAGCCGGCGACGCCTCAACTATCAATCGAAACAATTGGTTTTCTAGATAAGATTCGATTCGCATATTTTCCAACCCAAGAACAAGTCCCGCTTAGGCAGAGCATGTTGTGGACCAAACCGCCAGGTGTTTATTCACTTTAGAAGAAATTAATCGATCGTAGCGTCGCAGGAAAGCACACTGTCGGAACGCAAGGTCGCAAAAACGGCTTCGCGCGAACTTGGAGAGTACACCACACGTAATTACCCTCAACCTTCGATTTCGTTCTCTATAAACGCAAATTGAAAACCTTCGCAACTGACCAGATCTTTTAGCACTTGTCTAATTCAATTTTGAGTTCGTTTTTTCAGGCTCGTTGGCCGCGATAGGTTTTTAGTTCGGCTGTCTTTTTGCTGAGAACGACTGCACTTTCAACATCGTGTTGAATTTCTTTCCATTGGAGGTCAACCATGTCAGAGTCTCTGAGTACCAACGAGCCACCAGTACTTTTGGGTACCGAGCGCGGTGAATTCACTACCGACGTTACTGCTCTACAGCCGCGAAAGGTAGTCGCAGGCTGGAACCTTATCCACGATCTTGGCTTGCTCTTGGTCTGGGTGGGAGTCTCCGACTGGATGCTATATCAAGTTGGCACGTACGCATCGTGGGGAGCGTTTTTTATGGGCAGCACTCTGTGCTTGCTCATCCTCAAGCGACGCAGCCTGCACAAGCGCGGCGCACTGCTCTGCGGGATACTTTTGACAGCGTTGTCTGTCAAGTTGATCTGGTGTGGCAGCTCATTGCTGCTGGGATGTGGTTTGTTCCTAGCGCTTTGTTACGCAATGTCATTGAATGCTTGTGCGCCATTTCTCCCTGAATCGATAGGTTTTATAGGGCTCATGTTGTTCGGCGCAGTGAAACGTATGTCCAATTTTCGACTGAGTACAGTTTCGCGATCTTCTGGGACATTTAAGCCTGTTTTGGGGGCTGCGGTGCTCTTGCCGATAGCAATCGTCTGTTTGTTTGCGACTTTATTTGTACTTGCCAATCCGGACCTGGCACAGAATGTGGCTATTCAATTCCGAATCGCAGCCAATCAGTTGACGGTTTTTCTACGCAGGTTTGGATTCGGTGAGGCTATATTTTGGATCGTCGGTGGTAGCGTTTTCCTCGGGCTGTTGTATCCCGCCAAGTCAGTTCTTTTGAAGGAACAGGAACCCCAACAATTGAAAGCCGCTGCAGAGCCGGCTCCACTTTATTATGCGTATCGCAATACGCTCTTCAGTGTGATTGTTTTGTTTGCGATTTATTTGATTTTCGAATTCTCAACGCTTTGGTTTCGCGAGTTTCCAGACAATTTCTATTACGCGGGTTATGCGCATCAAGGTGCATTTTGGTTGACTGTGGCATTGGCATTGGCCACGCTGGTGCTGTCTACCATGTTCCAGGGCAGAACGCTATCCGATTCGCGGCTGTTTTCTTTGAAGTGCCTAGCGCTCGTGTGGTCGATTCTCAATCTGTTGCTGTCGGCGGCCGTATACCATCGACTGCAGATCTATATTGAGTTCAATGGGTTGACGCGGATGCGAGTAATCGGTCTGCTTGGAATTTCCTGCGTTGTAGCCGGATTTTGCTTGGTGGTGCTTAAGCTGTGGCGAGATCATGGTTTTGTTTGGTTGGTCCATCGACAGTTATGGATCCCAGCATTGGCAACAGTCCTCTATGCGATCCTGCCGGTCGATTGGCTCGTTCATCGCTTCAATACTCAGCAGGTACTACACGGCAATCTGGCTCCATCAGTGCAGATAGCTGCCCAGGTTACAACGTCTGAAGGAATGTTGCCACTAATTGCATTGATCGATTGCCAGGACGAAACGATTCGCGACGGCATCCGCGCGCTAATGGCTTTGTGGTGGCAGCAGCTGAATTCGACTGCGGAGGACAAACGACAAACTGCTACCTCTGCCGCATACGCAGCCGCTTGGCATTCGGAGCTCGGGCACACTTCTCCCTGGCTGAGCGCAGGACGTGGATTTACAAATCGAAGCCGCACGAACTCGACGCCGCGTCAGGCACACTTGGTCGCTTGGCAAAACCTTCAGCTTGCAGAACAACGACTATCTCGAGAGCTGGTGAGTTGCCGAGAGAAATGGGAGGTTTACCTCCGCGACGAGGAATTGCGCGATCAAGCACTCAACGAATTCTTCAAATACTCGTTTCAGTGGTACTAGCATCGGTACTGCAACCGTAAGTGTGATAACGATGAACTTGCAGGCCAGGAAACCCAAACGAAGAGTTTCTTGAGTGAAACCATAGCTCACAATTCAGGCGGCAGAACTTGCTGGCTGGCATTCACTTCCGACGGAGATTCGGAAGAGCTGGGGGGCTCAGATGCAGCCCCCGACGTACCGCCGCCCGACAAATTCTGAACACTATTTTTAAGTCGAGCGGCATCATCCTTCAGTTGTTGTTTATCGATTGTTACTTCTATTCTAGCTTTTTCTGCTTCTCCATTCGTAGATATGCTCAACCAGCCGCGAAACAGTCCAACTAACGCAAAGACGATAACGGCCAGCGCCAGAGATCCAAGTAGCTTTCGCATCCGTGCATTCCTGATAACAAAGAAATTTGCCCAACTACAATACGCTCGCTCTTGAAAGCTGGCCATGCAGTTTAAACGCGAGACCAGTTCCTAGGTAGGTAACTAATTCCAGCAACTATTTTTTCTTTGGAGCAGGAGGTCGAATTGCATGGGCTTGCTCTGCCGCAGCCCGCCCTGCGCGCTTCCAAGGCCCGACTTTCATGACTGCCAATCCCTGCTTGCGCGTGCCAACCGCTAGCTGTTTGCCGTCCGGGGAAAGTGCTATAGACCAAATCGCTGTGCCCGGACCGGGCGAAGTCGAAACGGTTTGCATGGTCTGGTAATCGGCCACAACGACGTTTCCGTCCATGCAACCGGCAACTACCAAACTTGTTTTTGGCAATGCAACCAAACTGGTTACCCAATTGTGCGTTGCTCCAATAGTAATGATCGAACTGGCGCTAGCGACATCCCACAATTGAATGGCTCGATCAGCTCCGCCGCTGACGATCTGTGTGTCGTTGTTGACGAACGCAAGACTCCAAACCGCCTCTTTATTCACGTGCATTTCGGAAAGTTTTTCTAATGCTGGCCAGCTAAAAATTTTGATTGTTCCATCGCCACCTGAGGTTGCAATTTTGTCACCCGCAGAACTGACCGCAATATCGAAAATGGCAGATGCATGAGCGTCAACACGCCGCAACTCCTTAGCTTCACCGACAGAGAGCACCAGCAATTTTCCGTCCTCGGTACCAGCCAGAATCTCACCCTCGGCAGGACTGTGTTCAAGTGCTCGAATCCACCGCGCTTCGACTGTAAACTTCTTAGGCCCCTGCCCGTCAGAGCCACCGAACAGATGCACTCCGCCTTTATAGTCGCTGGCGACAACCGCACCGGTCTTCAGCGGTAACACGCTCCAAAGAGATGTTTCACTTTCGCCAACCACGGAAAACTCATTCGGCGTACTGCCGCTAGCTTTTACGACTGCAGCGGGACGGAAGAGCAATCCATCGGACCGCGCGCCGACCAATTCCGTGTCGTTCTGCCAAGCTACGGCGGAAATCCAAGGACCATCGGGCACATTGCCTGCCTCTTCCGCAGCCCGAACATGCATGCTTAGCGTCAGGCTAAAGAAGAGCGCGCTTGAAGTCAGTGCGCAGGCGTGCAGGTTGCGGGCAAAAAACAGGCGTGCGGCAACGTTCTTCAGTACTGAAAAATCGGATAGCTTCATGTTGGAGTTCCCTGAAAAGTAATTTGAGTGGGGGTGGTTTTCGGAGCTGGCAGGATGCTAGCCTGGCAGGCTCCATTCAAATCGGAGATGGCAGGTGCGAAGTAGGTTTGCTCGCGCTGCTATTCTATTTTAGCAGATCTGCGATCGCAAAGCCGTAGGGCTTGTTAGTCGGCTGGCCGTGTGTAAATTCTTGCATTCAGTGAATTTCGTACGCGCTAAGGCGCCCTTTGGTACGGCCTGCCCGATTTTTTGACCGAACAAGCTCACTGAGCTCGATACAAACAGGAATAGAGTATGAGTCGTCAATATATTTTCACTATGGAATCGATGACCAAAAAGCACGGTCAAAAGGAAGTTCTAAAGGACATCTGGCTATCTTTTTACCCAGGTGCCAAGATCGGCGTGCTGGGCTCCAACGGGGCTGGAAAGAGCACTCTGCTGCGCATTATGGCGGGAGCAGATAAGGAATTCGATGGTGAAGCCAAACTAACAGCCGGTTTTACGGCGGGTTATCTACCGCAGGAACCGCAGCTTAATCCCAACAAAGATGTTCAGGGCAACGTAGAGGAAGCGGTAGCAGTTCGCCGAAAAGTGCTCGATCGATACAACGAGATATCCATGCTGCTCGGCGAGGTTACCGACGATGCGCAGATGCAGAAGCTCTGCGACGAAATGGCTCGCCTGCAGGACATTATCGATTCGAATAATCTGTGGGAATTGGATCGAACCGTCGAGCTGGCGATGACTGTTATGAACTTGCCACCAGGCGACGCCGACGTCAGTAAGCTTTCCGGAGGCGAACGCCGGCGAGTAGCAATGTGCAAACTGCTGATCGAGCAGCCAGATCTACTGCTGCTTGACGAACCCACCAACCACCTGGATGCAGAGTCGATTCACTGGCTCGAGCAGCATTTGGATCAGTATCCGGGCACGGTGGTCGCTGTGACCCACGATCGCTATTTCTTGGACAATGTTGCCAAGTGGATCTTGGAGCTCGATCGCGGCTCGGGACACCCCTTTGAAGGCAACTACTCTGCATGGCTTGAACAGAAACAAGAGCGATTGGCCCGCGAGCAGAGATCGCAGATCGGTCGACAAAAAGCCCTGGCAAAAGAACTGGAATGGATTCGATCCTCTCCCAAAGCCCGACAGGCGAAGAGCAAAGCGAGAATAGCCTCTTACGAAAAATTGTCGGCAGAACAATTCGAAGATCGACCAGATGAGCTCGAAATACAGATCCCACCAGGAAAACACCTGGGTGAATTGGTAATTGAGGCCAAGGGCATCAGCAAGTCCTATGGAGATCGCCAGTTAATTGACGATCTATCTTTTCGTCTTCCCGCTGGCGGAATTGTCGGCGTTATCGGTCCCAACGGAGCAGGCAAGACAACTTTGTTTCGGATGTTTGTTGGCGAGGAAAAACCGGACTCGGGTGAGTTGCGCGTAGGTCCCACCGTAGAATTGGGATATGTCGATCAGAACCGCGATGCGCTCGATCCCGATCAGACAGTCTACCAAGTCATTAGCGGCGGTCACGACGTCATTGAAATGGGTGGTAGGAAGGTCAACTCGCGCGGTTACGTTTCTAAGTTCAATTTTCGCGGCCCTGACCAAGAGAAGAAAGTCGGTGTGCTTTCGGGTGGAGAGCGAAATCGTGTCCATTTGGCAAAGCTGCTGCGTCGAGGTTCGAACGTGCTCCTGCTCGATGAACCGACCAACGACTTGGACGTCGACACTCTACGGGCGCTAGAAGAAGCGATACTTAGCTACGCAGGTTGTGTCGTGGTTATCTCGCACGATCGCTGGTTTCTTGACCGTATTGCTACGCACATATTAGCCTTCGAAGGCGATGGGCACGTTCACTGGTGCGAGGGTAACTTCGACACCTACGAAACCCAACGCAAAGAACGACTTGGCATTGGCGAAGATGAAGTGCGTAAATTCCGCTACAAGAAAATCACAACCTAGGCTACAGTTGCTGCCTAGCTACTAATGCCAAGCGGTTCGAGAATATTACTCCAATGCGTCCACCGTCTGGCGGCAGTGGCTACGGGTTGGTAGCCACCGCTGCCAAGCGGTCGGAGATCATCGCCATGCGTCCACCGTCTGGCGACAGTGGCTACGGGTTGGTAGCCACCGCTGCCAAGCGGTCGGAGATCATCCCATGCGTCCACCGTCTGGCGACAGTGGCTACGGGTTAGTAGCCACCGCTGCCAAGCGGTCGGAGTCTTAGTGGCTACGGTTTTTGGTCGGTGCACTGACTAGTGACTTTCCCGCTAGTGACTGTCCCGCCTCACTTTGATTTTAGCTCAAAATCGAAGGTATTCGCACCCGGCTTGACTTCTACATTGAGCTCGCTCTTAACGTTGTACCGGGCTGGAACCGCTGGCTTTCCTGATTTAGCATTCTTTAAGGCTGCTTGGGGCTCGCCATCCCCGAGTTCCTCCATCTCACCCGACTCCTCATCTCCCTCGCCAAACGCGATCTCGACGCGATTGGGGCCAACTTTAGTTCCTTTGGTCTGCCCAATATACGTCAATTCGTACTTGCCCGCAGCGTCTGTCGTTCCCAGCGCTGGACGACCGTCGGTAGGTTGGAACAATACCGACACAGATTTTAGAGGCGCGCCGTCCAACGTGATTATCCCAGTCACTTGACCAAGCTTAGGCTGGTCGCTGGAATTGCAGCCGGATAGGCAGCAAACCAATGAAACCAGGACAATGGAAACAAGCGGGAATTTGTACATCAGTGCGGATAATTTCACCTGTCGCGCCTCTTTTTTTGGTCTAAAACTCGGTATCGAAGAGCTTAAAACTGTGGAATTACTGCGTAATACCACTAACGACTTCGCCATCGGCTCGGGTGCTTAACGCTTGATAGGTCTTCATGTCCATGTTCTCGGAGAGGAACTGAACGCTGCCGTCACCTAACACAAAATGAGCACCGCCCGTATGCCAGCTCCCAGCTGCTTCCTCGGCTCCGCCATTGATCGGGTCGTTTGATTCAGCCGCAATAAGAAATTCTGACATCTCCGTGGGTGGATTGGAATCGGCTCCACCAGAGAACATTGCTTTGCGATCCGAACCTGCACTGAATATGCCGATTGCATCTCCGCCCGAATCGCCAACTTCGCTTACGAAAATCGTGTTGGACAAACCATCGCTCACATCGCCGAACTTGGTCTTGCTCCTCACATAAAAAATCCCGTTGCCATTCATACAGCCCCAAGGTTTAGTCATCATGTCGTTCAGATTAGCAATACCGGTGCAAATGCAATCATCATTTCCATTGCCGATTCGAGTGCCCATGTTGCCATTGTAGTTAGACGGCTGATAGCCACCTTTTTGCGCACCGCCAGTTACATCGGGCTGCGATGGGCACCAAAAAAGCGACAGGATCGACTGACGTACAACCAGGGGCTTGCCGGAAGTCGTGCCGCCTAGTTCATTTCCCATAC
>JBGSTP010000033.1:0-11364 GCA_041736515.1 Pirellulaceae bacterium | reverse complement strand
AACACTGCGAGTTTGGATGGAGGAAGCAATCGTCGCCATGCGAGATGTCAGGGACATTCGCGTGCTCGTGCATCCAGACGACTTTAATGTGGCGGGGCGTTTCCTTCAGCAATTGTCAAAGTCGATACCACAGGCTGCCAGTGTTGAAGTACTTCCTGATCCGGAGATCAGCCTAGGTGGCTGCTTGGTGCGTTCCACTCAGGGGCAACTCGATCAACAACTCGAAACGCAATTACAAAGATTGGTTGAACAACTCAAGTGAAACCAACATTGAAGTTCCCGCAGCATGTCGAGCTAGGTCGACTCCTGGATACACTTCGCAATGCGGTGCCGAGCCGCGTTGAGGGTTCCATTTGGTCGGTAGGCCGCAATGCGATCGAAGCCGTCGCGTTGCCAGTACCGGTCGGTGCTATCTGCCAGATTCAACGTCGAGGCCGCAGCTCATTAACGGCGGAGGTGATTGGCTTTGATGGAGCAACCACGCTGCTCGCATCGCTCGATGGATCGGAAGGCATTGCTCCCGGCGATCGGGTAGTGCTCTGCGATTCAACGGCAACCATGCGCGTGGGCCCGGGGTTGATTGGGCGAGTTATCGATGCAGCGGGGCAGCCGATTGACGATTTAGGACCGATTCAGACAATTGCGCGAGTGCCACTCGACGCGGCACCCGTATCGGCAATGCAACGTCCGCCGATCGACACTGTCCTGACGACGGGTGTCCGGGCGATCGATACTCTCTTAACGCTAGGTCGCGGGCAGAGAATCGGCATCTTTGCTGGATCGGGGGTAGGGAAGAGTACATTGCTGGGCATGATTGCGCGAGGGACGGACGCCGATGTTGTGGTTATCGGGCTTGTCGGCGAGCGAGGTCGTGAAGTTCAAGAGTATCTACAACGCGAACTCGACGAAACGACTCGTAAGAAGTGTGTAACAGTAGTGGCTACGAGCGATCAGCCCGCGCTCCGCCGCGTGCACGCGGCGATGACTTCAACGGCGATAGCGGAATATTTTCGCGACCAGGGAAAAAACGTGCTCTTGATGATGGATTCGGTTACGCGATTTGCCATGGCGCAGCGCGAAATCGGCTTGGCTGCTGGTGAAGCGCCAACGACACGTGGATATCCACCGAGCGTCTTTTCTATGTTGCCACGCCTGGTTGAGCGATCTGGCACAGGTCCTACCGGATCCATAACTGGAATCTATACAGTTCTCGTCGAAGGAGATGATACGAACGAACCCATCAGCGACACGCTCCGCGGACTCCTGGATGGGCACTTTGTACTGTCTCGCACTATTGCGCACCGCGGGAGGTATCCAGCCATTGACATTCTTGGCTCGCTTAGCCGACTACAAAATCATTTGGCCAGTCCTGAGCAGCTTAAGTCATCTGCGGCGCTCCGCAATCTAGTCTCGGTCTATCGTGAGAATGAAGATTTGATCTCAATTGGCGCTTACCAGCGCGGGTCGAGTTTGCAGATTGATCGCGCCATTGCCATGCAGCCGAAAATTGAGCAGTTTCTCGAGCAGCCAGCCAGAGAAGTCGCCGCTTGGGGAACGAGCATCAATGCGCTGAACCAACTGGCAGCCCAGGGCATCGCTGCCGCCGCCGCCAGTCCACCGGCGAGCGCGGGTGCAGGCAAGCCGCGAGCTACAGCAACAGCCAGTAAGGGCGCATAACCGTTATATCTGGCGCATTTGCCATTGAATTCGACCGGTACACCGTGGTTATCGCGCGTGTCGGCTAGTCAGCAAAGGGACATGGTCTTTTCGATACTAGATTTACGCAGGAACAGTGTCGGTTTCTGCATAATACAAGCAGGAACCAGTAAACAGGCTTACAAACTTGGCCCAGGATAAATTTCGACTTCACAATATCGTTACCCTACGCGAGCGGCAACGAGACAAAGCGGCGGGGTCCTATAAAGAAGCTTTGGCAGCCAAAGAAAAACTGCAGTTGCAAGTCGACGAGCTGTTGCAGGAACATGCAGCACAGCAACCTCTTCAATGGAGTTCCATTGCAGGTCGCGTTGATTCGCAACGCCTAATTGAGTCCCAACGCTATCAATTGTATTTGCTGCAGATGGTTAACACCCTGCGCTCGCAAATTGAGTTGATTGACGGCGAGTGTGAAAAAAGACGGTTAGTATTGGTTCGAGCCGAGCAGGCGCTCAGTTCACTGGAAAAGCTACGCGACAAGCAACAGGCAGCTTCGATCGCTAAGCAGCTTGAGCGTGAGCAGATTGCGCTGGACCAATGGTCCGGATTTAAGTACTGGAAGGAAATTCAGTCGCCCTAGTTACAGGGCTGATATCGCAGATCATTTACTGGAATGCACTTATGCGTTTTCTGATAAAAATGTTTGTTGCTTTCTGTGTTGGGACCGTCCTTGCGCAAGGCATCATTTTGGCCATGGCTGGAGCCAAAGGAAACTTGAATAAGGTTACGCTGTTGAAAGCCGTCGCACTAATCAACGGCGTCGATATTACCGGAGATCGATTGCAAAAAATGTTGGCAGACTCGAAGCAGACTCCCAACCCAACTTATGC
Organism: Pirellulaceae bacterium; assembly: GCA_041736515.1. GTDB lineage: Bacteria > Planctomycetota > Planctomycetia > Pirellulales > Pirellulaceae > Aureliella. The sequence goes on along the minus strand of JBGSTP010000033.1, from coordinate 8,818 downwards.
GGACGTCGAAGCGGAGAGAGCGCGGCAAAGTAAGAGTTTGGACATGCGCGAGCGATCACTTTTGCAAGCCAAGCAACAGGTTGAGGAGATGCTAGCTGAGCACCGCGCAGAGATCGCAGACTTCGATCGCCGTAAAGATGAGTTCTACAAATATATCGAAACGGCATCTCAGGAATTAGCGAACGAAAGTCTCCAAGAAGTCCAGCGGACCTTAGAGGCTCTCAGCCCTGAGCAAGCAAAAGATCAGATTAAGAAATTTATAGAAGCCGATCAAATGGAAGATGTTGTGGCAATTGTTAAAGGCATGCCGCTGGATAAACGAAAGAAGGTCTTAGGAGAGTTTACCGCTGCAGAAGAGGTCACCCAGCTTAACGAAATTCTCACCATGCTGAGAAAGGGTGAGCCGAAGGCGAGTCTAATTGAAAATGCTCGCAATCAGGAAGCCTCGCAGTAGACTCCCGACCGATCGCCGAATTCGGCGACTCGCCAGAAACAAGTCCGGGGGGGCTTTATGGATAACATGGTACCGTCGTTGGGATTTGACGCCGGGCGGAGTTCAATAAACCGCCCTAGGCCATCTTCCGACTCCAGCCATCTGAATTCGCTGAGTGGTCGGCTGACAACCAGTCAATCGTTCAGTGGTGATCTATTCGAGCAGATCTTAAGTATACCCGTTCAGCCGACTAGAGATCCCGCCGACTCGCTTGTGGAAGAGCCGGTCAGCCAGAGCGTCGCAACGTACGATCCGCAGTCCGATAGCGATCGAATCAATTCCGAGTCTAAGGAAGAGGCTGACCCCGACAGCGAACTTGAAAGCGAAACTCAACCAGTTTTGCTTTCCGCGGCGTTGGCTACCCAGCCGATCGTCTCGTCGCACGAGGAACTAGGGAGTTCTGGCACATTCAATCGCGCTGAAAACCAACCAGCCATTAATGCCGACGCAGAAAAGCAGTCAAACGAAGACGGATTGCTCGGCGAAGCTGAATCGACGACGCCAGCGGTGGCAGAAGAAATCGTCGAATCGCAGAATGTGGTTCAGGAATCGGCTGATGATAACCTCGATTCGAACGCTCCACCCAAGGAGGATTTGGCAATCGCGGAAGACTCCAATGCACAGCTAGGTCTCAACACAGTGGAGCAAGAGCGGGAGGTCGTGGCTGACGAGGCAGTGCTTGAGGAGCCACAAATCTACGACGGCGAACAAGAGATCGATGAACTTGAATCGGAATCGAGCCGCTCTAGCCATCAGGACGATGTGCAGTTCGAGCCAACATCCAACGGTTCAATCGTAGAAGAACAGGAGCCAGATAGAGAAAGTCATACGCAGCGCAGCGAACGCCGGGAGAAATGGTACGAAGCAAGGTCGGTAGGAGTTGCAGAGAGCACCAATGAGCAGGATCCTACCCAACAGGACGCTTCGCAATTTTCGCAGGACGAACAGCTAACGCAGGCGCTTCAAGCTGAAACGGCTCAGTTGCAAACCAATCCGGACGATTTGGCTGTCGATGGGGGGAATGCGACACCTACGGCTGTGGGACCAACCGAAACCACAGGTTTGCCTTCAACGGGCGCAAGCTCGACAAGCCTTGCTGGCGTGCACTTGGAATTTGGTTCAGAAACAACTGCAGTCAACGAGCAATCGTCGATCGCTTCCAGCGGTTCGGACTCGAGCCGAGCTAGCCTGCGCACGGGACGCAGCTCTGTCAGTCCCACGAACGGAAACAGCGAACAGGCTGCAGATTTGACTCAAGCTGAGCGTGTTCGACTAGTGCAGAGAGTCGCGCGCAGCTTTGCCCGTTTGGGTCCTAGCGGTGGCTCGATCAGCATCAAGCTGCATCCACCGCAACTTGGCGCACTCAACGTGCAAGTGCGGCTCGAGGGACGATCGATGACAGCTAAGCTCACAACCGAGACAGCAGCGGCGCGCGACGTGATTTTGGAGAGTCTGCCTGTTCTGCGTGGGAGGTTAGCAGAGCAGGGGTTCGAAATTTCGCAGTTCCAAGTTGAGGTGGCAGATAACCAAACAGATGCAGCTAGCAGCGGGAATCAACAGCAGCTCGGCCAATCCGGTTCTGATAGCGGTGAAGGTGGCAATCGAAGCGTCGATCAACGCCGCGTGTCTCTGCGCCAAAGGCAGCAATTGGAAGGTGCGAATGCAACCGCTACACACATGAGGCCTCGCGAGTTGATCTGGCAGACGATGGCAGGCATCGATTTGCAAGCATAAACAAACGTCTATTGACTCTGAAATCAGAAGTCAACTAATGCTTGGATAGCGGCTAGGTCCTAGCGATACGAATCACTGTTTGCGTGCGTCTCACGCGAACTTCACTTAGGAAATTGAAGTATGTCTAGTATTCCTGGCGTTGGAGCATCCAGCAGCTCAACAGTCGGCAAGAGTCAAAGCAACGCGCTAGCAGACGTGGACATCGATCAGTTTCTCGGACTGTTGATCACGGAAATGCAGAATCAGGATCCGCTCAACCCGATGGACAATGCTCAGATGCTCACGCAATTGAGTCAAATTCGTGAAATTGGGTCGACCAATAAACTGACTGAAACACTGTCCACGCTCGCGGTGGGGCAGGAATTGTCGATGGCCAGCTCGATGATAGGCAAGATAGTAAAGGCGCTAGACAACACGGCTCAAGATGTTGAAGGTACGGTAGATCGCGTGTCGGTACAAACGGATCCCGAAGATCCCAGTATTCGAAAAGTATCCGTTCATATTGGAGCTGCTGTGGTCGATATCAAGAACATCCGGGAAATTGTGGATGTTTAGATCGGGTTGCAAGCATTAGTCAGCAACATTGCAACCCTCTGACCTTCTTTGAAGAGGTGTCTTGCGATGGGACTTGCATCATCACTCAGTACTGCGCTTACTGGTCTCAACGCGGCAGAAACCCAGATCGACGTATTGGGTAATAATCTCGCTAACTCGCAGACTATTGGCTTCAAGGCTTCTGAGGTCGTGTTTGCAACGCAGTTCCTGCAGACGCTTTCACTTGGCGCCGCACCTACTTCGGATAACGGAGGCACCGATCCGCGGCAAACCGGTCTGGGTGTTCGCGTAGCTGGAATTTCTCCAGATTTTTCGCAGGGTACGATTCAGATTAGTTCCAGTCCCTCTGACTTGGCTATCCAAGGAGATGGCCTGTTTATCGTCGAAGGTGCGTCCAATGAGCGGCTTTACACGCGCAGCGGAATCTTTAGTCTCAATAGCCAGAACCAATTGGTTACACCTACCGGTAATCGACTGATGGGCTACGGCATCGATGAGCAGTTCCGCATACAAACGACACAGCTCACGGCGCTTTCGGTGCCGTTGGGAAGCGAAGCCGTAGCTCAAGCAACGGAAAATGTCGTAATGGAAGGCACGCTTACACCTAACGGCGATGTGGCAGATACGGCAGAGGTCATTCAAAGCGCTGTCCTGGGCGACGCGGCGATTCCACGCCCCGATTCCAGTGGTATTGGGCTGGCCAGTGCATCCATTGCCGATACCTCCGCGATAACTGTCGCTCACAATCAAGGTGGCGGTTCGCTCGTCGAGAACTCGGTCTATCAGTATCGCTTCGCATATCTGGACTCGTCAGGGACAGAAAGTGTTCCCAGTGCTCCAGTTTCGATTACGGTTCCGACTGGCAACGGTTCTCCCGATAACACGATCACGCTTGACAACCTGCCGACAGCTCCCGGTGAATACTCGCAGCTTCGCATCTACCGCACGAACGCCGATGGGACCGAGTTCTTCCGCATAGCGACGGTACCGACGGGTGGTGCCTTTACCGACGATGGCAGCAGTGTACCTGGGCCGTCGCTCGACGATGCGACGCTCAATGGCAACTACTCATACATGGTGACCTACTTCCGTTCGGGCGACCCAGAGACTAGGCCCTCGGTGTTGGTTGGGCCGCAGAATATTGTCAACGGGCGGATCCATTTGACGAATTTTCCAACGCCGCCGACACCGCCGACCGGTGGCGGATTTCCTCCGTACGACTCGATACGCATATATCGCAACACCTCGACCGATCAGAATGCGTTCTACTTGGTTGACACGATCACGCCGGGAACCGACTACACGGATTCCAAGTCGGATGCAGAGATCAGCAATTTGACCGTGTCCGGGAATCAGCAACTCGATTTGGATGGGCCAACCATCGATAGCAACACGCTGTTGGTGAATGTCACGCGGCGAGATGGCCTGGACTATGTCAATCCGTTTAAGATAGGCGAGCTATCGTTTGAGGCACGCAAGGGAGGACGCAATTTGGAAGCGAAGTCCTTCACGATCACAGCCAGTTCTACGGTACAAGACTTGGTGAGCTTTATGGAGAGTTCTATGGGCATTCAGACGGTGAGTACCGATGCCGTCAATCCCCTGCCAACGTCGCTGAACAATATTGACGGCGAAAGTGGCATACTGGTTCCTGGTGCATATATTCGCAATGGACAGATTCGTTTTGTATCTAACAACGGTTTAGACAATGCGGTTGATATTGACTTGACCAGCTTCCGAATCACCGACGATCTTGGCGTTGTCGACGTTCCCAACCTTGCATTTGGATCCGTCCAAGAGGCTAAAGGTCAGAGTGCGGTGGCCGACTTTGTCACCTACGATACGCTGGGCATGCCTATCCGCACTCGCGTTACCGCAGTGTTGGAAAGTCGTACCGATTCGGCTACTACGTACCGATGGTACGCCGATTCCGCCGACAACTCTCCGCGCAGCGGCAGTGGCATCGCGGTAGGTAGTGGAGTGTTAACTTTTGATGGCAATGGAAATTTCATTTCCGCTAGTAACTCGACTGTGGCGATTGACCGCTACAATCTTCCCAGCGTTTCGCCCATGGAATTTGACTTCGACTTTTCCGCCGTATCCGGCTTGGCGACCGACAAGGCTACGCTTGCAGCAGCTCGACAGGATGGTTCCCCGCCCGGAACGCTTACGAGCTATGTAATTGGCGAAGATGGCACGATTCGTGGCGTATTCAGCAACGGTATCGCTCGAGACTTGGGCCAATTGCGTTTAGCTCGATTTACAAATCCCGAAGGACTTGAGCAGCGTGGTCAGAACTTGTATGCGCAGGGCATTAACACCGGATTGCCAATCGAAGGCGGGCCTGGCGAGAACGGTATTGGGACGGTGGTTGCCGGAGCGCTGGAGTTGTCAAATACCGATATCGGGGGCGACTTGGTAAACCTAGTACTTGCCTCGACCCAATACCGAAGCAATGCTCGGGTCATTACCGCCACACAGCAGCTGTTCGACGAGCTGTTGAATCTACGACGATAACGTAGATGCGATATAGCGACTCTCTGTCGCGTCTAGTCAACATCCAAGAATTAATTCAGCCAGACATCGATGATCGCCTGGTGCGCATTAAACTCCTCCGCGGCTCCGCGTTTGATGTACAGTACGCAACAATCGTGCAATACGTGCCGTGGCATATGATCAAGTCTTAAAACGCGGAGTAGCTGAGAGCGCGGAGGGATGTCTAGGTGCGCTAATTGGACCGCGCCACTTTGAATGGGATACAAAGTGATTCGCGGCTATTTGAAGGCATTGGCCGCTTTGGCGTTAGCGCGCAGCGGCCGATTCCGAGTGGTGTGCGGGGATTATTTTGCTGCCGTTAGCAGCTTCGTCAGAGCTGCTAGCTTGGCATCGCCGCTGTGAAAATCAAAAGCGCGGAAGTAGCGGTACTGCTCCTCTTCAGTTGCGGTTTGCGCAATGATTTGGGCTAGATAGCTGCAGGCCTTTGGGGTGCGGGCACGCCAAATGATGTCGCGTCCTGCAGGCGTATTCCAAGCATCGCCTACTTTGAGCAGCCAGGCATCGAAAAAGCGATCCCATTGCTGATCTGCGCCAATACCGAGCGCTTCCAGATACCAGCGATCGAGCCCATCGTGTTGCAAGGCTAGATCTGCCCAGAGTTCAGCTGCTTGCGCGTCGGGGAGATGCCGCAGAGCGATTGCCAGTTCACGACGAACCTGGGGTGAGCGATCCTGTTTGAGTTGTTCCACGATGGGCAGCATTCCCAAATTGTTTTGACGGGCTAATCGTAACCCCACGATGCGCAGGTCGGGGCTGGTCGCCTTCAACGCTTGCCGGATGTGCTGCTCGGGCTGTTGGCTAACCGCAGTTAATTGCCAAAGGGCTCGAGCCCGCATCGCGTCGGTTGCGTCTGAGTCGACGACATGTGAGAGTGCTAGTTCAGCGGCTGAACCCAGCTTTTGAAGTGCTTGTTGGGCCAAGAAGCGCGTGGCCAGATTTGGGCTGAGCAGTGCTTGAGTACTCGACTCAGCATTTGAAAAACTGTGTTGCGGAATATTATAGCCCTGGTGTCCTTGGGGCACTACGCGAAAGATGCGTCCATGTTGAGCATCGCCCATGCGATGCCCGCCCACACCCGGATCATACCAATCCGCGATAAACAGCGAACCATCCGGGGCCACACATGCGTCGACCGGTCGGAACCAAGGATCTTTGACTCCCTGGACCAGGTTGAGTATCTGGGCTCGATAGCCGGCTCCATCCAATTCGACGGGATAAGCTCGCACTACATTGGGGCCCGGATCCGTATGAATGATTTGATTTTGAAAAGCCGCTGGAAGTAAGTTACCCTCGTAGAAACAGATACCGGTTGGAGAGCCTGCCCCCGTTTGAAGAATGTTGGGGACTACCCCGGGGTCATTCAAGTGCCAGTGTTGAAGCGGCTTTTCAGATTCCAACCCAATACGAGGCACCTGCCATGTGTCTCCTGTCATTTCGTCGCGGTATCCATAGTTGCCAAACTCCATGACGAAGTTGATTCGCGTCCCGCGATTTCCATCATCGTCATTGTCGGACTGCCACAAGTTTCCGAACGAATCGACGCAGACCTCCCAGTTGTTGCGGAAATTCCATCCCAAAGTTTCGAGATCGCTGCCGTCAAGATTGCAGCGAAAAACCATGCCTTGCTGATACGGATTGCGGCTGTCATCGATTCGATTACCAGCTTTGTCTATGATCGTTTCGCCGGCAGCAGTCTTAAGTTGTTTGCCTTCGTTGCCAAAATTGAAATACAGCTTGCCATCCGGACCGATATTGAAAGCATGAATTCCGTGGTCGTGTTGTTCGCCGCTAATGCCCGTGAATAGAGGACGTTTCGACTCTGGCTTTAAGTCGCCATCTTCATCGGTAAAGACCAGCACCTGTGAACCAGCCGAGACAATGATTTGTTTTCCAAGTACGGTCACACCATGCGGTGAATCGATGTCCGTGCCTTGGTAGAAAACGGTTTGCTTGTCCGCCTTCCCATCGTGATTGCTATCCTCCAGGACAAGTATTCGATCGCCCGCGGTACGTTCTTCGTTGCTGGGATTTCGAAAGTGACGATAATTTACCGCTTCGCAAACCCACACGCGACCAAGGTGATCCACGTCGATACTGGTGGGACTTAATAATTGAGGTTCGAAGGCAAAAAGCTGAACTTCGATTCCCTCTGCAATCTCGAATCCATCTACAGCCGTCTGGGGATCATGTCGTTCGGCTTCGGAGGCATTACCCAGATCGTGAAATGCACTTTCATTGCCTTTACGCAACAAGACCATGTAGTCGACAAGGTCGAGCAAGTTTTGCAGAGTCATCGCCTTTTGTAGATCGGCGGGCATCAGCGAAATCGACTGCTTCTTCAATTCGTCAACATCTGCACGCGCGACCGTTTGGTCGATACCCTCGGCATTTCGAATGGTCACAGACTGATCGTTTTGATTGATCAGCAAACCAGTAAAGACCTGTCCGTCCGAGTTGAGAAGAGAGTATGTTTCATAATTGTGACTAACCGCAGCACTGGGATTGAGAATTGCTACATACAGATCCTCACGCGATAGCTTGCTGCCGATTTCCGAAAGGTCTGGACCAACTTCTTTTCCCTCGCCGCCAACTTTGTGACATTTGATACAAGTACCAACTGTGTTGAAGACCAGTTTGCCAGCATTGGCGTCGCCACGCATCTTTGCCAGTTGTTGGAGTGGCGGAATGACTTCGGAGCTAGCCGAAGCTGGTGGTGTGAGCAGCTTGGAGGCGGCCTGCTTTATCTCTGCGTTGTTGGAACTAAGCAGTGCATCGGTGACAGCAAAGCGGATGTCTTCAGTGACTTTACCTGCCTGGGCCAGATCCAAGAGGGTTTTTTGCCCTGGAACGGTTCGCCCTAGGGCAGCGGCCGCCGCAGAGCGGACTTGTCGACTACTGTCGGCTCTTGATAGCGTGGCTTCAAGCAATTTCCTGACGGCTGGTTCATTCAGGTAGCCTAGCGCGCTGAGCGTTGAACACCTCTGATCTTCGTTCGCCGATTGTACGGCCGCTTCAATGGCGGCGAATTGATTGTTCGCAAGCAAAATCCTGGCGGCCTCTACACCGAGAGTGTCGAACGGTGTTGCCGTCAGCAACTTCAACAACTGATCTGTCTGCTCGAAGACTCCCAATCGCTTGGCGACGTCGACATATTGCCGAGTGCCAGTTTTGCTCGCCAAAAATCGAAGTACGGCAGCACGCTGTTCAGGATGCTTGGCCAGCGTTCCCTCGGGCAGTCGAAGCAGGGCTTCAACCACGGCATGGTCCTGCGCGTTTGCAGGTTCAATCCCCGCAGCGGAATTTGCGTGGCCAAATGTTAGCAGCCAACCGAATGTCAAGCTGGCCACTGGAATCCGAACAGTACGATAAATTCGCAGCGAAACTAAAGACAGCATTCAAGTTCACCTTGTGATTCGGAGGTTTGGGGGGGGAGGGCCAGGGCTCAAGAAATCTGCAGCACGAAATCTGGCGGGTGACGGG
>JBGSTP010000306.1:0-6691 GCA_041736515.1 Pirellulaceae bacterium | reverse complement strand
GGTAAAAACCTCGCGCGCGATACCTCCCACACTCCTCGGGTCGCCGATGTCTACCGCACTGAGACCGCCACTGGTCATACCGCCGAGGTGTTTGCCTGGCTCAGCCATGATGACCGTGTTTTCGTCGAGTTTCAGTTCCTGTAGCGTGGACAGCACGCGGCCTACACTGTCGTCAATGCTCTCGACCATAGCAGCGTACTGCGGTTTGCCTTGACGCTCTGACTCTGGGACACTCTCGTATTTGGCGGTGACATCCGGTTTGGCTTCAAGCGGGGTGTGAACGCCGTAGTGCGGGAAGTAAAGAAAAAAGGGCGGCGATGTAACTTGGGCTCCTAGCTCTTGGTTCTTCGTTGCTTGATTATCACGAATGAACTTGATAGCCTCGTCGGTAAGCCGATCGGTGAGATACTCGTCCTCCCTGCCATCGGGCAGCACACTCCATTTGGCGCGCAACTCGGTAGTTGGAATCAGCCAGCTGCCTTGATACGGAAAGAAGTAACTGCCCGGCGCTCCGTGTGCGTTACCCGCGATATTAACATCAAAACCATGATGCTCGGGGAGCGAAAACGGCTCGCTTCCCAGATGCCACTTGCCGATGCTCGCCGTGCGGTAACCGGCCTCGCGCAGGGCCTCGGCCAGCGTGAACTCCTCTACCGGCAATCCACGCAAAAATCGTCCTTCGCGCAACTTGGATTTGGGATTCCAACGGCCGTCGGGAAGCCAGTTGGTTAGCAACAAACGCGCTGGATACTTGCCTGTCAAAACGGCCGCACGCGTTGGCGAGCAAACGGCACAGGCCGCATAGGCATCTGTAAAACGCACTCCGCTGGTTGCCAAGCGATCAATGTTCGGCGTCTGGTAAAACCTGCTACCCTGGCAACCGAGATCTTTCCAACCGAGATCGTCGATCAGGAAGAGAATAATGTTCGGTTGAGTGGACCCAGCGCCCTGGCTGATTCCACTGATTCCCGAAAGTACTCCCAAAACTATGAGTATGCGGTGCATGTTTGTTTTTGTTTTTATAGGTTAGTAACATCTGTCTCAGAAGCCAACATCGCGATCTCTCAACGCTGCTCCGAGTCACTGATGCTGAGCAGGATCATGACCCACGAGCCATCAGCATGCAGCGCGGGTAGCGATACGAGCAAGCTGGCGGCGACAAGCACTAGGGCGGAACTCGCGTTCTTCATTCTGTCTCCTTCCGAGTTCTTTTGGATCGCAGCGAATCCGCATCACGCTGCGGAAGCAACCTGGCGAGTTCCGACTTCACGGCGGCAAATTCAGGGACGGCGGCGAGATTATGCCATTCGTTTTGGTCGGTCGTGTGGTCGTAGAGTTCTTCACCGCCGTCCGCATAGCGGATGTAACGCCAGCGCTCGGTGCGCAGCGAATGGTTGCCTTGGCCGTGCGTCGTGAGCGCGGGACGCGACCACTCTCGCGATGGGTTCTTCAAAAGAGGAACTAAACTCACGCCATCGAGGCCTTCCAACTGTGGCAGCGAACAGAGTTCGATCAGCGTAGGGAGTGTGTCGATCACACCGACAGGCCGCAGACTGCGGGAATGGGCCGAGGTGACTCCTGGCGCGACGATAATGTACGGCACGCGCGTCGACCGTTCCCACAGCGTGAACTTGTGCAGGTGCTGCTTCTCGCCCAGGTGCCAGCCATGATCGGACCACAGGACAATGATGGTGTTCTTGGCTGCAGGACTGGCGTCGAGAGCATCAAGCAAAACACCAATCAGCGCATCGGCAAAACTGACGTTTGCCATGTAGGCTTGCAGCATTTCACGATACTTGCCTTCGCGAATCGCCAGCTCCAAGTCGCCACGGCGGTTAGCGGCCATCGCTTTGCCGCTCGATGGAAGATCATCGCAATCGTCCTCTTTAGTCTCTGGCGGAGTGATCTGATCGAGCGGGTACATGTCAAAGTATTTGCGTGGAGCATAGAACGGCAAGTGAGGTCGGTAGATGCCGGCCGCCAGAAAAAATGGCTGCGGCGGAGGTGCAGCCAAAAACTGCTTCACCCACTCGACTAATCTGCCATCCCCCATTTCCTGGTCGGCACTATCAACGGGTCCCCAATCAAACTCGCTGGGATTCTGAGGCGGCTTGCCGAAAGTTCGCACGGCATCGATGTTATTCAGTGGGAATCCGTCGGGCCATTGGAATTTCTTTACATTCAAGCCCTGACGTAGCTGATCGTGATAATGGCTGTCGAACACTTGATCAAAATAGTCATGCCAATCGCTACGTCGATTGAAGCCGGGCATGTGATGATTCACCTTGCCGCCACCAACGACGTGGTAACCGTTGGCTTTGAAGTGACCGGGTAGGCTGGTGATTCCCGGAAAGGCCTCGTGCCAGACGACATCGTTGGCATAAATGCCTGCCGAGCCTGGTCTGCGGCCAGTTAACACGCTGACGCGACATGGATTGCAGACAGGTGCTGGAACATGTGCGTTGGAAAACAGTACCCCACGTTGAGCGAGCCGATCGATGTTCGGCGTCTGAATCTGAGGATGCCCACCCAAGCAGCCAACCCAGTCATTCATGTCGTCGACGACGATCATAAACACGTTCGGCCGCTCCACAGCGTGACTCTGGATTCCAGCGCTGAACACGACGATCGACAATAGGCTGGCAATCCAGCGCGGCGAAGCACTCAATATAGCGGAACGGTGCAAGCCATCTGGGATATGCGCAAGGACACAGGGTAGGGCTTGCGCACGTCCGCTACTTGATTTAGCGCAGCGTCGTGATTCGTCCGGTACGGTGAATCCGCTGGGCTTGCGCCCAGCCGCTACTTGCGTTGAACAAAAACTGACCAGTGAGAATTCCATGGCGATTATTCCTCAGGCGGCGAAGATGCCTTCGATTTTCTTTTCTTCTTTGGTGCGTCTGTAGCGAATGGTTTGCGCCCAAAGAAGTAGTCGGGATATCCCCAGTGATAGTCCTTGCCGACATCCTTGTTCTTAATCGAGCGGACTTCGCCAGACAGTCGTTCCAAGTGCGCCGGATTGAGCAAAGGATCCTTGGTATCTTCACGCCACGCTCTCAAGACAGTCTGCAGTTCGTGAAGTTCTGCGGCATGTTCCGCAGAGCCAGATAAATCCCGAAACTCGTAAGGATCATCGACCAGATCATACAGTTCATACCGAGACGGTTGCCGCATTCTCGCATACGCCTGTTTGATAGTCGAATTGGCATGTGCAATCACGCGCGTCAAATCCAGACCACCGGAGACCTTTCGCTTGGCGGCCTCCTTTTCCAGTTTTGTCAACGTTAAATCGTAGTCGGGATGGACTTCGCCGGGCAACAGATTTTCGATCAACTTGTAACGCTCAGTGCGTACGGAGCGCTGTGGATAATAGTTCGGTGCGGCTGCGTGCGTGTGGTATTCGGCGAAAAAATGGGTTCGCCAGGTTGCATTGCCCGGTTTGAACAGCGGCTGTAACGCGCTACCCGGCAAACCTGATGGCGGCTTGACACCGGCTGAGGTCAAAAGCGTGGGCATCAGGTCAATAGTGGAAACGAGTTCGCTTCGAACCTGGGGAATAATCCTGCCTGGCCAACGTACCAGCATCGGTACGCGCAAGCCGCCCTCGTAGCAGGTTCGCTTGCCGCGCAGCATGTCCGCGCCGTGATCGCCGATGTAGATAACCAGCGTGTTTTCCGCTTTGCCACTGTGCTCGAGAACGTCCAGCAAATCTCCAATCAGTGTATCGAGACGGCTCAGACAGTTGTAATAGTCCGCCACCATCTCCCGCATGCCAGGCGGATCGATCCCGATGTAGGCCATAGCCTTTACGTCGTCAGGTCCCTGTGGATTGGCTGGAACACCATCGATTTCTCGCACCCAAGGATCATGCGCGTCGGGATAGTTGACGCTTAGGAAGAACGGCTCGCTGCCCGCGCGAATAAATGCATCGGCGTGTCGCGCATAGTCGGCCAAGGTGTGACGAGCGAAGTTGGCCGTCTTGATCTCATGGAAGTCGAACGGAAACGCAGACTCTGGGTTAATGTGCAGCTTACCAATAATTCCAGTGCGATAGCCTGCCGATTTCAAACTGCGTGGCAAGTTGGGTGTGTCGTCTCGATATAACCGAAATCCCCAAGTCGCCAGTCCGATCTGCCCGTGTTGATGAGGATACAGCCCCGTGAGAAAACTGGCTCGCGATTGACTGCAACCGGCTTGCGGCACAAAGGCTCGATCAAAGCGTATACTTTCGGCGGACAGGCGATCGAGTCGCGGTGTCTTCGCATAGGGATCGCCATAGCACCCTAGCTCCGGTCCGTTGTCCTCTGACACAATTAACAGAATGTTCGGCTGGCTTCCTTGCGTCACGGACGCGATGATCGCCAATACAAGGGCGACAATAACTTTGCAAACCGTCTTCATGCCATTCATTCTTTTTGCCATTCTCTTCAGAGGGTAACTGCTGTTACTCCAAACCGTAGCTTTTCATCCACCACTTCAGACGCTCCGCGTCCGTGGGCTCGGGAGTTTGAAGTCGGGCATTCCACGTGCTTTGGTATGTGGCGCGTTTCTCTTTCTGAATCTGTTCGATCGGCGGTTCTGTGGCCGGATCGCCTGATATGCCGCGGTCACTGCTTTCGCGAATCCACGTTTCGAGTTGTTGATGCATGGCGACGATGAACTCAGCATACTTGGGATCTTCGGAGACATCATACAAGCCCTGCGGATCGTTCTTCAAATCGTAGAATTCAATTCTTGGCCGCGATGGATTCAGCCAACGGGACTGCAGCGCGTCGAGGCTGTTTGCTGAGTTCATTTCCCGAAGTAGCGGCATTCCGGGATAGCTGGCTTCTTTGTAGCCAGACCAATTCAGTCGTGACAAATTCGTGTTAAAATTCTGTACCAGCCAGAAATCTCGGCCAATCACCGCACGAATCCGGTCCATAGCATCCCCACAACGATCTCGCGCCGCAAACAGCACACTGCGATCGGGAACCTCTCCGCCGAGAATTGGTTTACCCTCCATCCACGGCGGAATAGGCAGCCCAGAGAGTTCCAGCATGGAAGGAGCGAGGTCGATTAGACTTACCAGACGATTCTCGATACTGTTGGACGCAATCTGCGGTCCGCGGATGATCAAGGGAACATGCAGTCCTTCGACGCTCAGCCACTGCTTACCCCATGGCATGGGACGTCCATGGTCCGCGAAAAACATGACAATCGTGTTGTCCAGAACGCCTTCGGCTTTAAGTTGCTCCAAGATCACACCGACTCGCTGATCCACGACTTCGACGCTGCGATGGTAGGCGTACCAATCACGCCGTATGAGAGGTACATCAGGATAGTTCGACGGAACTTCAAGGTCGCTGAGCATGTCCTCATCAAATTTCGCGGGGATAGGGAAGGGACGGTGTGGCTCCGTGATTTGAAACTGAGCGAAGAATGGTTGCCCTGGTTTTCGCTTTCTCCAGTCGTCTCCATCGTACATTTCATTTGCATCGTGCGCAAAATTATAGTGCGTTTTACCTTTCTTGATTACTCGGCCACTTCGCATAGTTCCTGGTGCGGCCGCATTGGTGACAAACCAGCCCGCTTGTCGCAGCAGACCTGGAAGGTGCTGGTAAGGCGCGCTAAGCGATTGTGGATTCTCTACGTCATGTGGGTGCAAAGCGGTGGTAGTCTGATAGCAGCCGAGAATGAATGCCGAGCGTGAGCTGCTGCAGACGGGCGCCGTCGCATAGGCCCGGGTGTAGCGACATCCTTCGGTGGCCAGTCGATCCAAGTGCGGTGTCTTGACTTGCTTCAGTCCATAAGCGGCTACATCGGGCGACATGTCGTCGGCGATGATCCACACGAAATTAGGTAGCGTCACACTTGTCGATTCCTGAGCACCCAGCTGTTGGATACCAAAGTTCAGCAAAAACGCAATCAGCGGAACTATAAATAGCAACACGAGGTGCAGACCCCTCTTCGAATGGACGTTCATCTTGATGTAGGCCTCACGTGTGTTGGAATTGGAATGAGGGTGAACATGATTGTTCCGCTAAAGGCGCGGGTGTGTGAACTTCACCAGTTGACGTGATGGTCTACAATCCTGCCGCTACCGCAGGCTCTTCATTGTACCGAATCCTCGGTTGCGTAAAACGCTGTTTGCGAAGATGTAGCGTGGTGTAAACAATGAGATGATCCGCGAATGTTTTCAGCGTGTCCGTGAGCGATCCGAAGGCCTTCACCAGTTAGAGTCGTATCAACACGCTCCCGGACATGGCCACTATCACGGCGTATAGAATGTGGTATCGAGCATCCATGAAAGAACCGCGTTGGCTTCATTTGGACATGTGAGGAGTAAGGAGTGATCCACTTTCAATACCAAGGTCGAGTAATTCTCGCAAAATCACCATGGCGGGTATAATCTTACAGTTTTGACAGCTCAGCTTAGCCAAATCTGCGCGCTCATTGATTCTCGACAAGGCCATTGAAAGCCGTTGAGAACTGATTCCTTCGATTTCTTGACCTTATTGATCTCGTCAACTTTCTTGCAACGAATTTGCTTTTTTCCGCGTCAGGTCTTTCGTCCTGCGGGGTGATACTCTTGGGGGAACTATGACGCAACCTTGGCCCGATACTCGAGATACGCTGCTGACGCGGCTGCGAAACCCTGCAGACCAGCAGGCTTGGGGGGACTTCGTGCAATTGTATCAACCGTTGATTC
>JBGSTP010000302.1:0-43480 GCA_041736515.1 Pirellulaceae bacterium | reverse complement strand
CCATTTCTCCATCATCGTTGGACCATCCTGGTCTAAATTTTTCCTGAATCTGCATTGCCAGCAAAAGCCAAACCTTGACTTAGCCGATCGCGAACTGCGAGACTAGAGCATTATATATTTGTGTGTAACAACAAACCGCCGCACAACTGATCGTACAGGTCGATGCGGGTGGAGCAAAACGTTTGTACATCCGTTCGCCGATGGCAATGGTATTGCTCAAGCCGTCGGTGATTTCACCAAATTTCGTCGACTTGTTGGGTTGCATGACTCCTCTTCGGACGCTCCCACCGTTGGCCGTATCGCCGTCAATCCAGCCCCATGAACCTGAATTCCAGCCAACATAGTTCGATGTGGCGATGTTACGGTTCGTACCAGCGAAGCCCGCCAAGCGTCGTTGATCGTTGATATCTGGGGCGGTGTCCGATGGGCAACGAAAGGTAGCCTGCTTCAATTGCATGGTCGCTAAGCGCACCGTATCGTCGAGCGCGACACGCATGTCCTGGCCAACGGCCAGTGAATCGTAGAGGTTCTTTTGTTCGATGAACGGCAAAATAAACGCGGGCCACCCCCAACTTCCCTGCCCATTAGTGCCAGTACCTGTTGAACCAGTACCTCCTGGATAGGACAGCCCTTGCGAAAAGATCCAGCCGGGCGGCAGCTTTTGATGTGCCGATTCATAGTTGTGAAGCGCAAGTCCAAGCTGCTTCAGGTTGTTGCCACACTGCATTCGCCGGGCAGCTTCTCGCGCGGCTTGCACGGCGGGTAACAGCAGACCCACCAAGATGCCAATGATGGCAATCACCACCAACAGTTCAACCAAAGTAAAGCCAAGTTTTAGACGACGCATGCTTAGTATCTCTCTATAAAAAAGAAGAAAAGCAGAGTTCAACAGCAGTAACAGCTGCCACACTAAAGCACCCACACAGGAACTTTGTACCACATTAATCCAGTCCGATCCATCTTTATCTACCACTTTATTTTTGAACAACTCTGGCTGTTTGCTGCACTTCGCTCGCCAAAAAAATCACATATCAACCGCATTTTCCCACTTAGAATGCAGCGCAGCGGTACCCGTCCTCGAGGACCGCTTTCCTGTTGAGTCAGAGTCACGATTCACCAGTACGGTAGCACTCGGAGCTACCGGCAGTTCACAGTACACCAGCAAGCGTAGTTGCGATGCGAAATCCCGTGTGTTACGTTGCCGAGACTGCGCGATCGATTGTTGATGGCTGCAGGCTGGACACCCGATTAATTGCTATTTCAAAATGAAATCGATACCGATGCAGGCCCGATTGGGCTTGGGACTAATTGGCTGGAGCCTATTGAGCTGCATGGGTTGCAGCGAAAAGCCTTCGGCCCAGACGATTGTTATCGCTCAAGCTGCTCCCAAAGAACTCAGTACAAACCAGCGAAAGGTCGGCGAGGACTGGCCGCAATTTCTTGGGCCGCACAGCGATGGTTCGTCGGCAGAGCAGGGCGTGGATCCCGCTCGTTGGAACCCAACCCCCCCCATCGTCTGGATTCTCCCGCTGGGTGTCAGCTATGGTGGACCGACGATTGCAGCCGGACGGATGTTTCAATTCGATCGCTACGACTCTGTCGAACGCCTAACCTGTTATGAAGCGGAGACTGCCAAAGAGCTGTGGAGGTGGGAATCGACGGTTCGCTACGACGACATGTATGGCTACAACAATGGCCCGCGATGCTCTCCCATTGTCGATGGCGACCATGTATTCCTCTACGGTGTGACCGGCCAACTCTCATGTGTTAATGGGACTACAGGTCTAACAGTATGGACCAAGAATTTGGTTAGCGAATACGGAGTCGTTAGCAACTTTTTCGGCGTCGCCAGCAATCCGTACGTCTACGACAATTTGTTGCTCGTAATGGTTGGAGGTAGCACACCCGAAACACGCAACTTACCGACCGAGCGACTGGGGCAAGTCAAGCCAGATGGCACAGCTGTTGTTGCTTTTGAAAAACTTACCGGTAAGGAAGTCTATCGCGTGGGCCAAGGACTTGCCAGCTACGCATCGTTAACAGTCAAGACGATCGAAGGTAAAGCCACGGGGCTGGCTTTTTTGCGAGACAGTTTGTTGGCCTGGAATCCCGCTAACGGCGAAGAGCTATTCGATTTTCCCTGGCGAGCCAATATGCTTGAGAGTGTCAATGCAGCGCTGCCGGTTGTCGATTCAAACCGAGTTCTAATTTCTGAAGCTTACGAAGTTGGTAGTGCTCTGCTGGAAATTACCCAGGGGAAACCAACTGTCGTCTGGAAAGACGGAGGCCCGCGCAGCAGTTGCCGCTTTCGCGCTCATTGGTCGACTCCGGTGATTGTGGACGGTTACCTCTATGGCTGCAGCGGCCGCAATGGACCTGACACAGACTTTCGCTGCGTTCGGATTAGCGACGGTGAAGTTCTGTGGACAGATCGGGACTACGATCGGCAGCGCAGCAGCGTTTTGTTGGCCGATGGCTACCTGATTGTTCTGGGCGAAAACGGATTGCTTGAACTCGTTCGGCCGAATCCGCAAAAAATGGATGTTCTCAAACGAGTGGATTTGGCAACTCTCGTCGATGAGAGGACCGGCAGCCCACTGGTAGAATCGCCTTGCTGGGCAGCGCCTATCCTATCCCACGGCTTGATGTATATCCGTGGAAATAACACGCTAGTGTGCTTCGACCTCATTCCGCAGTAGTGGAATTGTGCGCGATTTGCGCGTGATTGGGATACACGAACGGGGCTTGGCAATCCTATTAGACATCTAGTGAGTTTGCCTGCTCTTCAATCGTTCTTTGGCAGAACGCAACACATCGCGCAGCACAAAGAGTTGGCGAGCGGTTGATTCGGCAGGATTCAGGGCAGCGTAGCGAATACCGTTCTGGAAACTGCTGGCCATAACCCGGATCAGCTGCGATTCGTCGAATTGGATTGCGCGCGCCCCAGGTGGGCAATGTTTGTCCGCATACTGCTTGGCTTGTTCAACATCTGAAAAAATCGCCAGGGCTGCATTTTCCTGGGCCGATTCCTTCTCCAGGCCGGACTCGTCGCCATGGTCTGCGATGCGCCAAAGTGCTAGGCGCGTTTGTGTGCCTTCGTCGAGTAGGATTAGCCATGGGTTCAACTCGGCTTCGTCAATGATCGTCATCGGGGAGTCTCGTTTCGATGTTTTCTTAAGTTGTGTGTTGAAGCGCATCGGAGCTGGGATTGAATTCTGGAACATTCCGACCCAAGGTGGATGGCACATAGGTGAATGGAACCTGCGAATCGGCCGAAACGCCAGCCGGAATCTGGTTTGCTACGGTTGGCAGTTTGTTGAAACTGGCGTATCTTGGCCGATCCCGATAAGAGTCATTTTGCTTAATATTTTTTATTTATGCGGTCTTTATGGCGCGAGACTTTCTCAAAGGTTGCCAGGATTATTACGACGTCGTTGTGATTGGCAGCGGACTAGCTGGGATGACGACAGCAAACATCTTGGGCAGAGCTGGCCATCGCGTACTTTTGCTAGAACAGCATTATAAGCTCGGCGGGCTGGCTACATGGTTTCGACGTCCGGGAAGTCACATTTTTGATATTTCGCTGCATGGTTTTCCGGCTGGCATGCTCAAGAGCTGCCGACGATATTGGAATGAAGAGATTTCCAATAGCATCGTGCAACTGAAGAACATTCGCTTTGACAACCCGATGTTTTCGTTGACGACGACGTTCAATCGCGATGACTTCACCCGTCTGCTGTCCTCCGATTTTGGAGTGCCTGCCGAGAACGTCACCCGCTTCTTTGATGCCGCGCGTAGCATGAACTTTTACGACGATCAAACGATGACCACAGGCGAGCTATTCGAAAAGTACTTTCCTGGTCGCGAGGACGTGGTGCGGTTGTTGATGGAGCCGATTACGTACGCTAACGGATCGACACTTGAAGATCCAGCCATCACGTACGGAATTGTATTTTCCAACTTTATGGCCAAAGGCGTGTTTATTTATGAGGGTGGCACGGACGACTTAGTTTCAAAGATGGAAGCTGAGCTCAAACGCAATAACGTCGACTGTCGCATTCGCTGCGATGTGTCCAGAATTATTGTGGGTCCCAAGGGAGTCCAGGCTGTGGAGGTGAACGGTCGTCACATCGCGTGTGGCGCCGTTATTAGTAATTCCAACTTGAATGCGACCATTTTCAACCTGGTTGGAGAGGACAAATTTGATCGCCGGTTCGTCGACGAAGCTCGTCAAGTGCGTTTGAACAACAGCAGCACCCAGGTATACATGGCCATCAAAGATGGCGTGGAGATCGACGAAAACACTGGCGACCTGCTTTTCAGCTCGACGGCCCCATTATTCCGTACCGAAGCCTTGCTCAGCCGCGACATCACCAGCCGTACATTTAGTTTCTACTACCCACGCACACGGCCTACAGCCAAGCAGAGGCGGCATGCCATTGTGAGTAGCACAAACGCCCGCTACGAAGACTGGGCAAACCTGGACGATGAAGCCTACGCGGCGAGCAAACAGGACTTGATCGAAACAACGCTCGACGCGCTCGACAAATATGTTCCCAATATTCGCGATAAAGTCGATCACGTGGAAGCGGCCACCCCGAAAACCTTTCAACATTACACGAAGCACCTATCCGGCGCGAGCTTTGGAACCAAATTCGAGGGTCTGGCGGTCAGTCGCGCGCTGCCGGAGCAAGTCCCCGGACTGTATCATGCTGGCAGTGTGGGCATCATCATGTCGGGATGGTTAGGCGCGATCAACTACGGTGTCATCGTGGCCAATGATGTCGATCAACACTTGATGAAAGCAGCCAAACAATGACTACCGCCGACAAACAGCGCGCTGTTCAAGCAGCCATCCCACACCGCTCCCCAATGCTATTGGTCGACGAGATCGTCTCCCAATCCGAGCACGAAATCCATTGTCGCAAAGCATTCGGCGAAAGCGAGTTTTTCACGCAAGGTCACTTCCCCGATTTCCCGCTAGTGCCTGGAGTGATTTTGTGCGAGTGCGCTCTGCAGAGTGGCGCTATACTGCTCGCCAGTAAAACGCCACAGTCCGGGGTGGTCCCGGTGGCAACACGATTGGACGGCGTCAAGTTTAAGAAAATGGTTCGTCCGGGCGATACGATCGATATCTACGTAACGCTGAACGACGTAATATCAACCGCATATTTCCTGAGTGGCAAGGTAATGGTGCAGGGAAAATTGGCCGCGAGACTCGATTTCGCATGTACCGTGGCCGCACCAGAGTAGCGTGAAGGAACCGATACCACATGGACTTTCTACAACTTTCTGGCAAACGCATACTGGTTTTCGGCGTTGCCAACAAGAAGAGCGTGGCCTTTAGAATCGGCAAATCACTCGAGGAGGTCGGCGCAGAGGTCATCTATGTTGTGCGCAACAGCGAGCGCCGCGAACAACTGCGGAAATTGCTCGGCGAATGCCCGATCTATATGTGCGACGTCGAAGATCAAGAACAAATTGATGCACTGGCCGGCCAATTGCGCACCGATTTCAATGGCATCTACGGATTCGTGCATTCGATCGCTTTTGCAGACTACAGCCAAGGCATTCATCCCTTTCACGAAACGACGCGAAGACAGTTTCTCCAAGCTATCGATATTAGCTGCTTTTCGTTTATCGCCCTGGCCGGCGCTCTGAGGGAGCAATTGGACCCGGTGGGGTCTGTCGTAACGATCAGTATTTCCACAACGCGGATGGCCAGCGAAAGCTATGGTTTCATGGCTCCAGTCAAAGCTGCCCTGGATTCGTCGCTCGCTTTTTTAACCAAGTCATTCAGCAGATTCAGCGAAGTGCGTTTTAACGCGGTTGCCGCTGGTCTGCTCAAGACGAGCGCCTCGGCCGGCATTCCTGGCTATGTCGATGCCTATCTTTTTGCCGAACGCGTAATTCCACGGAAAAGGGCTCTCGCAACCGATGAAGTTGCCAACACGGCCGCCTTCTTGCTCAGTCCGCGCTCGAGCGGGATTACAGCCCAGTCCATCGTGGTCGACGCGGGTATGAGCATTAACTACTTCGATCAAGCGCTGGTCGCGGACGCCATGCGACCAGATACAAAGTAGATCGTGCATTTTTGTGGAAGCATTTACTTGATTATCGATACGCATGCACACTTGACCGACAAAAGTATCCTCGAAAACATCGACGCATATCTGTTTGCGGCTGGCGAGGCGGGAGTAGACGCGATGCTATGCGTCGGCACAACGCTCGAGAGCTCGCAAGCGGCTATTGATTTGTCCGAACGCTTTCCAATGATTCGAGCTGCAGTGGGCCTACATCCAAACAACTGCTGCCAGGCGCAAGCCGGAGACTGGGATGCTATTGTCGCACTAAGCCAACATCCGCGAACTGCGGCCCTAGGCGAAACTGGGCTCGATCGGCACTGGGACGATTGCCCCTGGGAAGTGCAAGTTGCTTACTTTCGCAGACACTTGGCTTTAAGCCGCGAGATTCAGCTACCAGTAGTCATTCACACACGCGATTGTGCGGAAGAGACACTCGACTTGCTTCGCCAAGAGTCAAAACTGGGGCCCCTCATGGGTGTAATGCACTCGTTTACTGGTCCGCAATCAGTGGCCGATGGATGCTTGGAATTGGGCTTATACATCAGCTTTGCAGGCATGGTCACTTATAAGAACGCGAACGACATTCGCGAAATTGCCAAGACAATTCCCGCGGATCGCATCCTGGTGGAAACCGACAGCCCTTACTTGACACCACACCCCTACCGTGGACAGCGCCCCAACCACCCAGCCTTTGTCGTCCACACGCTGCGGCACTTGGCCGCACTGCGCGGTATAACGGAGCAGCAGTTCGCGCAGCAAACTACCCAGAACGCAGTGCGGCTCTTCGGCGTTTGGTAAACTCCATTTGCAGACTCAAATCCGCGAGGCTGGAGACGCTGGAGACTCAGCTCGGATGCAACGAATTGTGCCCAACGGTGTAGCTACTGCAAACGTTTGCGTAACACCTGCAAAACCTACTTGATGAAACATTCCAGGAATACGACCAGCAACATTGCAGGCGGTACGTTGCCAACCATCAATGAGTTGCACCGGTAGGAAGCGAAGCCTGGCGAACAAGGTGGCTGGACGACCAAAGTCCGCAAACAAGCATTCTCCACCCGGCTTGAGCACACGCTTGATTTCGTGCAAGCATGCCAGCTTTTCGCTGGGTCGCAAATGGTGCAGCATTAATGTACAAAACACTTGGCTAAACGATCGGTCGGCAAATGGTAAGCTGGCCGCCTTGGCAACCAGCCAGTGCACGCGCGACGCAGCATCCTTGCGCCTCGCCTGCACTAGAATCTGCGGATCAGCATCGATGCCCGTAATCGATACCAAGGGAAATCGACGCGACAATTCCACAACTAAAGTGCCCGAGCCACAGCCAACATCGAGAATCTTGGATTCACTTGAGATTTTTGCCATTGCTATCAAGTGAGACTTAACGGCATGCTCTCGAGTGCAAAAACCGACTAAGGGATCATACCATCCGAGCAAACACCTCAATCCAGTGGCGGGCACAATCCTGTCATTCAAAGTTCGCTCCAATGTTCCCTTCGCGATGTAGCTGCAATACGATTTGACGATTGTACGGCAGCTAGGAACCGCTTGCCAACGGGCCCCAAGGTCCCGCACAAGCCGACTAGGAAGTTTGGCTCTCGTGGCCTAGAGTGTTCGTCTAGGGAACGGCCTGAGTAGGCTCACCCAAATGCAGCTCGCCGCGTCAGTTCACTAGAACGGATTCGGTGAATACACGCTTGAGAACCGATCTGTCGCGGCGAGCTGAAACGGATACTCAAACTACGTCAGGTAGGACTGCGGCGAATCGAATGCGGGCACAAGAAAACAGCACTGACTCCAACTCCGACTCGGTAAAAACGGCGCGTTCTACTAACCGAAATACCAAGGCCTGGGCACCGTTGACGATTCCGGCTTATCGAACCTTTTGGATTGCCGGATTGTTCTCTAACATGGGTACCTGGATTCACGAAACGGGTGCGTTGTGGTTGATGACTTCGCTCGATCCCAGTCCGGAGATGGTCTCTGCGGTGCGCACATCGATGGCGATACCCGTGTTTTGCTTGGCATTGCCAGCGGGTGTGTGGGCAGATCGCTGCAATTTGCGAACTTGGTTGGTTTCATCCCAGCTCTTATTGCTGAGTATCGCCAGCCTCATGGCTGCGCTAGCTGCTTGGGGAATGATAACGCCCACGTTACTGCTCGTGCTGAGCTTGGCGATGGGAGTAGGGATGGTCCTCAATCAACCGGCGTGGCAGGCACTTACACCGGAATTGGTACCTCCAGCGATGGTGCCTTCGGCGGTTGCTATTGGAAGCGTGTCGTTCAACTTGGCTCGATCGCTGGGACCGGTGATCGCCGGGTTGGTGATTTCACAATTTGGAGTATGGACGACGTTCTCGCTAAACGCACTTTCATTCTTAGCTGTGGTTGCAGCCCTGTTAGTTTGGAGTCCAGAGCTTGAGTTGCATTCGAAGCGAGCAAAACCGGAATTCTTGGACGAGTTGCGGAAGGGAATGTTTGTTGTCAACAACTCAGCTCCGCTTCGCAACACTTTACTGCGTGTAATGGTATTTTCCGTTTCTGCCAGTATTCTGTGGAGCCTGTTGTCGTTGGTGGCGACGGAGAAACTGGGGTATCAAGAAAGGGGCTTCGGAGTGTGCCTTGGATTGATCGGCGTAGGTGCTGTCATTACCGCATGGTTTCTACCCGCAGCAAGGAGCCGCTTCTCCAGCGAAACAATACTCTTAGTCGGTCAGATTCTCTTTGCGTTGATGTTGTTGCTAATTGCCCTATTCGAGATACCGTCTGTAATAATGCCCGCATTGCTGCTGGTGGGCGCTTCCTGGATGTCGAGCATGACAACTTTGAACGCGACCGCTCAAGTCAACTTGCCACGGAAATTTCGCGCTCGTGGAATGGCCGCCTATTTGATGGCTTTTTCATTGGGCATGTCCATTGGTTCTATTGCGTGGGGCTGGCTCGCTTATGGACAGAGCCTGAGCATCGCGTTTGCTATCGCCGCGTCTACGATGTTGATTTCGGCGATCGCAGTTGCCCCGCTGAAAATTGGCTCTCTAAATCTGGATTCTTGAGAAGTTGTGCAGGCGATTGGCGGCACGAAATAGGAGCGAACCATAGTCCGCACGGCTTGGCCGGATGCAAAGCTAAAAGCACGCCACAGCTTGCCCAACCCCGCACAACGGGGCGAATCCCCTCTCAAAGTCCGATTTTTAGCGGAGAATCAGCACCAAGACGCTTGCAATTCGATTGCAAATGTCCGAGAACAAAGGTGGCTAGTCGACTAGGATGGTATTGATGTTTCGGCCAAACGGAGAGTTTTGTAAGAGTGGTACTGCTACCTTTGAGGTAGTGCAATTTTTTGCAAGGGAGTTACCATGTCTGCCGATTGGTTCTTCATTAAGAGTGGCTTTTTCTACCGGCACAAGCGAGTCGGACCTATTTGCGAACGCGAGCTATTGGTTCGAATCGAAAAAGGGGAAATCAGCCCAGAGACACTAATGTCGAGCACAAGTAAGACGCACGGGCACTGGATTGCGATGCGGGAGATTTCACCTGCGATGAAGCACTGGAAGCAAACTCACCCCGATGCTGCGTAAGTTGCATGTTAACCAATGCGTCCCACCCAGATCATTGGGCGGGACGCGAACGGTGGCAAATATTCGCGCTGCACTATTTGAGCGTCTTGATGCGAACGTTCTTGAACTGAATGACCATGGGCGGTCCTTGGTGAACTTGGAACGCAAGCACACCCTCGGTGGCCGACTTGTCCTTTTCGCTATCGATTACCTCGGACATTAGTTCACCGTTGATATAGTGGCTCAGTTTGTTGCCGTTAGCGACCAACCGATACTTGTTCCAATCGTCAGCATTAATTTTCTTTCCTAGTTCTTCAGCGTCGCCGAAATCTTCGACGGACTTAGTTCCATCAGCGGCGATCGTGACTCGCTGACCACGCTGTGCCAGGATACCACGGCCTTTTTCCTCGTAGTTGATACCCGCATACTTCATGGTTGCATCAATATCGGCTTGGTAGCCACCGACGACAAAGTCTTCTGCCTTGAGCACTTTGCTGCGATATTGCACCCCCGAATTTCCGCCAGCAATTTTGTAGTCGAATTGCAACTCAAAATTGGCAACAGTGCCTTCTTCCCAGATGAGAAACGTATTGAACTTCAACGGCTTTTCGGCAGTCGTGCGGCCAGTGATCGCGCCATCTTCGACCGACCATAGATCCGTATTCCCCTTCCAGCCACTCAAATCCTCTCCGTTAAAAATCTTCTTAAATGCATTCGCTTTGTTTTTCTTGCCCGATTTCTTTTTGGCGGTTTCCTGTGCGTGGATCACAGGTACAAAGATCGCGAAAGCGAGAGAAGCAACGATCAGGGATTGATAACGCACGATAATTCTCCGGTTGGTTGGGGGCGGGAGGGAACGATGGTTGTCCAGCTTAATCTTGGATGGTCGCTCAGTCTAGCTACTTGGAAGCACGGGCGGGAATGAATTTGGGCGCGATCACAAACCGACAAAGCCCGCAGTGTGGGTTACTTCATTGGGTCAGAATCGGCTTGAGGTTTGGAGCAATTTTCAGGAGTTCCGCTGTCAGCATCTTTTGAATTTTGCGAGTTGTCTTCAAGCGAACAGTCTTGCGGAGTAGTTCTTGGGCCATCGGAATCGTGACATGAGCGGCCAGTTCTTTCATCGTTGGAATAAAGGCTGGGCTCATACTGAATCTTCTTAAGCCCATACCGAGCAGTATGACGAACGATTGTGGTTGGCCGGCCATTTCGCCACATAAGGTCACTGGCTTCTCGGCGTTGTTGCAGGACGATATGACACTCTGGAGAACGCGGATTACCGCCGGTGAGAGTGGCTGGCATAAATGGCTAACCTTTGGATTGTCGCGGTCCGCCGCCATCATGTACTGGACCAAATCGTTGGAACCAATCGACACAAAGTCGACGCTCTCGAGCAATTGGTCGATCATGATTGCCGCAGCCGGCACTTCGATCATCATCCCGAATGCTACTTTGCCGAAGCGTTTCTGTTCGCGGCTAAGCTGTTGTTGGGCCTTGCGTACAAAGGCCCGCAATCGCCGAAGCTCTTCGAGGTTGGTAACCATTGGGAACAGCATCTGCACTGCTGCGTTGGGAGGTGCTGCCGATCGAAGTATCGCGCGAATTTGGGTAAGGAAAAATTGTGGATGCTCGAAAGAGAGCCGAATACTGCGCCAGCCCATGAACGGATTGGCTTCCTGCTGATTACGTCCCAAAAAGGATACCGTTTTATCCCCTCCAATATCCAACGTGCGAATAGTGGTTGCGCGATTGGGACTGGCGTCGATGACCTCGCGATAGATGTCCAGTTGCTCGTCTTCGCCTGGAACGCTTGAGTGCGTCAAATAGAGATACTCTGTTCGAAAGAGTCCAATGCCGCTTGCGCCCATGGCTGTCGCAGCGTGAGCATCAGCTACGCCGTTGATGTTGGCGAGCAACTCTAGTTTCACTCCATCGCGAGTAACAGCCGGTTTGTCGCGATTGTGAGCCAGTTGATCGCGAAGATCGAAAAACTCTCGCTCTAATTTGCGATAAGCGGCGAGTACTTCCGCATCGGGATTGACGATTACATGCCCTTCTCGACCATCGACGATTACCAGGTCACCAGTCTGCGTTTGTCGCAGGATACCTGTTACGCCACTCACAGCCGGAATTCCTCGGCTGCGTGCGATAATTGCAGCGTGGCTCGTCTGACTCCCAGCCTGGGTAACAATTCCATGCACCGGCTTGTCGCCCAACATAACAACTTGGCTTGGCAACAGTTCGTCCGCGATGACTATGGTCGGGCCAGTCAGAACTCCGGAGTTTTTCTGAAGCGCTTCGCTCAAATAGCTCGTCAGCCGAATGATGACATCGCGGATATCGGCTAGACGTTCCTGCAAATACAAATCTTGGGAACGGTCCAATAATCCTTTGAAGTACCCTAGCAATCTGGCTAGAGCCGCTTGGGCGGTTAGATGTTCCTCCTGGATCCAATTCCGCACCCGCCCCACGAAACTAGCGTCCCGCAGAAGCGACTCGTGGACAGCAAAGATTGCCGCTGCATCCTTGCTAACTTGCTGCTGGACTTTAGTCTGCAGGGATTGCAGGTCAGCGATGGAGCGTTTTCTGGCGTTCTCAAATCTGGCCAATTCGCCAACGACTTCGTGCGGTGCCAGCGAACCCCGGCCTGGATCCACAAAAACTTCGTGGATGCAGTATGCCTTACCGATAGTGACTCCAGGGGATACAGCAATTCCTTTTCGCATGCCCTCAATCTACCAAACACCAGCAAATTAGGCAATTTGGCTTGAGCCGTTCCGAAGCGCTGGGTGGTTGCAGCGCTCCGCGAGGGCAGGTGCATCGCTAAATTTTCCTTGCGTTTCCCTGAACTCTGTTCGGAGTATAATACCGTTACCGCACGACGTCCTACCATGATGCTGCCGCATGTTTCCCACTCCATTCACTCAACCGTTAGTTCGATGCGATTGACCACTAGAATTTATATGCCTTTGATTGGGTTCCTGGCCATCTGCTGTTGCTCGCAATTGTCGCTTGCGCAGGAGCCCCAACCCGATCCAAAAATCTTTCTCATTGGAAATTCGCTCACGTGGGATACGTTGCCTGGCCTGTTGAAGGGCGATGTTCAATGGCATGTCGACTGCGGCAAGAACCTAAAAACCATTTATGATCATCCCAACAACCCTTGCGTAAAAACATCCACGTTGTGGCCCGCCGCATTCGCGGCCAAGCAATACGACATCCTCTGCGTTCAGCCACATTTTGGGACGAGCCTGGATCAGGACGTCGACGTCATATCAAATTGGCTAAAGCTGCAGCCTCAGGCTCGGTTGGTGATTCATACCGGCTGGAACCGTAGCGCCGACTTCGAAGCGGCCTATCATGCGCGCACGGAAGGGCTCGAAATGGTGCATGCCTTAAAATACTTCGAGAACTTAACCGCTAAGTTGTCCGAAAAAAATCCGAGACTTTCCATCCGCAGTACGCAGGCCATTCGTGTACTCGATGAGATTTGGCACGACATCGAGCATTCACGAGCCCCTTTCACTTCGTTCGAGCAGCTCTACCGCGATAACATCCATATGACGACTCAGATTGGGCGGTATCTCATGCACAATTTGATGCGCATCGCCGTTGACCAACCGCTTAGCAGCCAAGGCTTCGAGCTTGAAGAACCCATCAAATCTTATCTTGACAGCAAACTGACAGCGGTTGCATCCGAGTACGGTCAAGCACCAGGCCCGTCCACTAAGCCTGAACGCTGAAAAATATCGATTTCACAAAGCACGCTCGCCACTCGCTAGTTCGACGCCGTCGATTTGAGGAATTGAATGAGCTGAAACATTTGTTCCGGTGAAATGGATGCTTCCAACCCGACTGGCATCAGCGAGTTGCCGCTACTCTTCATCTGGACAATTTCCGCTCTGGAAACTGTGTTACTAATTCCACCGGCAGACCGCAGAACGACTTGCCCCGGCGACTCGTCCTGTATGATCCCAGTAAGCACTTGGCCGTCGCCAGTTAACAACGAATAGCTTGTGTATTTCGGATCGATCTCGCGATTAGGATCCAAAATGGTTTCCAAAAGTTGTTGAGGAGATTTCTCGCTCAGCTGTCGCAACGGCGGTCCGACGTCATTTCCGATGTCTCCCAGCCGGTGGCATTGTCCGCAGATCGTTCGAAAAACCTCTTTTCCGGTGAGTAGGTTGACATCGAGCGATGCGAGTGAGATTGCTTCACTGTATTGCTCCACTAGGGCTTGACGGTCGCTGGAAACGCTGCCGAACAATTGCTCAAATTTCTGGGCGAGTCCCTTGTCGGAACTCGTGCGCAACTGATCGCGAATCTCCACTGGAATCAGTCCAATGGCTACTACTTTCTGTTCGATAGCGTTGGACAAAAGCGTCGCCGTGTTGGTTCGCGAGGCCAAGCCTCGTAGCGCATCGGCCTGCAACGCAGGACTGAGCGTGCTGAACTTCTGGATTACCAAATCTGCCAGGCTTGTTTCACCCCAGGCAATCAAGCTCAGAACAGCGCGTTGGGCAGCTTCGCTGCGCGTAGGCTGCAGGAGTTGCTCTGCAAAGACCTGCCGTACAGTTGGGCTTGCCAAGCGAATTAGATGAAACATGTCCTTCTCGGCCGAGTTGTCGAGTGCATCTTCGAGCGCCAATTCAATATCGCGATCCAAGTTGGTTGCCTGCTTCTCCGTCAATGCGGCAAGCACTCGCGCGATATCAGCCCGGGCTGTGAAGCGACAAACGGCGACACGCCACGCAATGGCCTCCTCACCTGACATGGTCATCTTATTGACGATCCCACGCTTCAGCTCTGGATCTGTATCGAGTTGTTTTGTCCAAACGGGCATCAACAACTGAATCCATGCATTGCGATGCTTTTCGTCCAGCCTGGAAGAAGCACGTTCGAACAGCTGCCAGCTTGATCTCCCTGCGGCTGTGGCAAGCGCTGCGTAAACCAACGGTTCATCGGCGTTACCAAATAGATTCGCCAGCCACTGCTCGCGAGTTTGCTTCGAAATATTCGTATCCATCGAGGCCATCGCGACCTCCAATTGAATTCGCGGACGCACGTCGGCGGTTAGCTTCGCCAAGTCTAATGCGATCCGATTTCGGGTGGATAGGCGAATAACGTGTTGCAGCACTCGTTCATGCTCGGAACTGAGCAGTGACGTGGCGATATCGGCCGTGAAAAGCCCCAGTCGACTAAGCACGTTTAGAGCAAGCACCTGCGCTTCAGGATTGGCGGAATCCCGCGCTGTTTGACGCAGCTCGCTGGCTACATCTGTTGCTTCGCGTTCGACCAAGAGCTGGCTGGCCATACGTCGTTGCCAAGCGATCGAATCGGCCAGCCTGTTGACGAGCTCTTTCGAAGCAAGCGTTGCGGGAGCCGGCGGAAGCGAAGGCTGCAGCCCCTCGGGAGCTAAACGCCAAAATCGCCCCCGGTCGCGACCACTGGTCAAATCCAAGTGTTTCTTGATCATTGGAGGTAAGCTCTTGGGATGCTCGATTACCTCTCGAGCCATATCGGCAATGTACAGCGCTCCATCGGGGCCATCACCTATCTGCACGGGTCGAAACCAAATATCGCTGGATCGCAGTAATTCAGATGCCTCATCGATGCGCTCACCGCTCCAGAATAGTTGATTGTCAGTAATTTTTTTTCGGTGCACTAAATTGCTACCCACATCGCAGACTATGGCCGTATCGTACTGCAAGTCGCCGAAACCAGCCTCCCGATCCATAATGCACGTACCTGTTGCGCCTGTGAAATAACCGGCAGCGCGTCCGCCGCCTTCGACGACACCGGGCGCAACTCCACTCATTCGCAGGCGAGTCCGAACGACTCGCCAGGGCTCCACTGGACTTACCCGATAGACTTCGGCCTGCGGTCCATCTAAGGCAATGCTGCGACGCGTGCTCGGAAAGGCCACATCGCTTGAGTGCTCAGCCAACCACCAGTCGATGTCGGCGACTTGTTGCAAATGATCGCTGTTGCTGGTTACGAACTTGTCACCCCAACGATTAAAGCTCATGCCATGTTGTCCTCCGCCAGCCTCTGCAGCCATCGTCTGCCGAAGAGTATCGATGGCAAAATCCCGGCGTCCCAGTGCGAGCATGGCGTCTGCGCCATTCGCGGTTGCGATCTCTGCACCGCTGCTACTGGTCGCTCCGTGCAAAAAGCCGTCGATACCCCAACGCAAACTATTGACCAGCCCCTGTACATTGCCGCGGCCAAATCCCACAAACCAATCCTGAGCTTCGTCGCTGCGACCGTCGCCATCAGTGTCGCGATAAAAAGTAATCCGCGGAGGCTCGGCAACTAAAACACCATCTTTCCAGGGCCAAATGGCTGTGGGCCAGGATAGTCCGTCCACAAAAACACTGCGGCGATCCAGCTTTCCATCGGCATCAGTATCCTCCAACAGCGCGATGCTGCCCAAATGCTCGGTCTCCTGTTCGCTATAGTCTCGCATCTCCACTACAAACAGGCGATAGCGCGCATCAAATGCAAATGCAATCGGATCGTAAACTAACGGCTCCGCCGCAATCAACTCGACTGCGAATCCGTCAGCAACTTGCAAACTTTTCGCCGCATCTTCGAGCGACAGTGGCGGTACTCGCGGCAGCTCCGCGGCATAATCCTTGTCTACAGTGTCCGGTAACTGTGCTGAGGAAGCATTGGCAGGCGCGCCGTCCTTCGAGGTCTGTGCAAAGGTGGTACTCGCGCTCCCAAGTGCCCAAAGACCAATTATCCCAAAGCAAAAAAAAGTCTGGACCATCGTTTCCTCTTCGGTGAGCCTGGCGAACCTGATGCGCTACTAAACTTGCTAAATTATAAGCGATAGACGACAGCGACATGGTGACGATTGCCCTGCAAATCTTTACTGGCCATCGAGCCCCCTTGTTAGTAGACTAACGAAGACTATCAAGCCGCAGGAAAAAACAAATGGTAAATATCATCATTGCGATTTTGGCTTTGCTCGGCGCTATTGTTGTCGTGGCCATAGTGACTCTGTTGGTGATCTATGTCCTGTTATCCATGAAGCTTTCACGAAACATCCAGCAAACTGTCGAGGCGATGGAAACCGCGTTGGCGAGAACCATTCAAGACAAACTGAACACAGAGAGCTTGCTTGAGTCGCGCCCGGGCAATGTTCCTCCCATGCGGATTCGAATTCAACCTACCCACTTGGTTCCAGCATTGCAAAACCAATTCGAGGAGAATTCGCTTGCCGCCAGAATTCACGATTGGCTGCTCGAGCACAGCTTTGATGCGCAGGGCGATTTTTATATTGAGCAAATGGAAGGCGAGTATCTGCGGATCTATCTCAGCAGTGACCAACGCCTAGTTGCAGCTACGCGATTTCAACCGGACTGCCTTGAACCGTACGTCGAATTCTGCTTTGACCTAGGAAATGGCATTCGGGGTGGAGTGAGTAATCCGCCGGGTTGTCCCATCGCACTGCCAGAGGATGCAGTCGGCAAGTACTACCAGGTTCAGCTAAGCGATAACTTCGAACTGCTAAGCCGTATGTGGCTGGAAGCCAAGGAATTGAGCGATGCGCATGAAGTCCAACTGGTCGCTGCCAACGCTGTTTCCGAGTTCTTCGAGGTGGCCCACGCAGCGGAGATGGATTTCCGAATAGCCAGCGGCGGCGTCTCCGAAGCAGAGATTCAAGGCTCATTTGCGGCCGAGGGCATGGTGGCTACTACGGATGACATCGCCGAAATTCAAAAGCAGTGGCAGGAAGCCATCGAGCGACATCTGCTTGATTACTCTAAACATGGCTTAAAACAGTTCGATCTTGGACGCGAGATCCTGATTGTTCATGACGGGAGCGTGTGCAATTACCTGCTTGAGCGCATGCGACTTAAGCTGCAACAAATGCACCACGACGACCGGCTGCTGTGCGACCAGGCATTGATCCGTGAAATGGCGACAGAACTAACGGGCTTGCTGCAGCAGTTCTCGCCGCGCGAGGCCATGGCCCGATTTCGTCCTCTGCTCCCCGTCCCGCTACGCTATGACCTCATTGATCAATTGCAGCATCCCATCGGCGCAGATTTGTATGCGCTACCCGGCTAACTTGTCCCAACCGGCGAATGATCCCACATGGCGCCGATCCCTGCCTACTCGCAGTATGCGCTCAGCCCGCGAATTCGGCGAATCACACTGAGCAGGCTCAATCCGATGACCCCGAGGCCCATCAAAAAGATGGCAGAGAAATCCGGTTTAACGAAGTCATCTTTGGGAACGAGTGTCCCTAGCATCAAGAAGCCCGCGGCACAAACAGAGGTCATGTAAATGACAAATCGCTGACGGTAAAACTGACTACTGGCAACAATTAACATTGGATATCCAATCAGCAGCATCGAGCGCGGCGGATCGGCAAACGCAATGAGGGTCGTATAAATAGTGACGTCGATCGTGGCCCATGTCAAACAGGCGATATCGCGCCAGCGCGCTCGTACAACCCAATATTGCAGTGCGTAACAAGCGATCAGCCACGTTAACAACAACATCATTCGAAATGGAAATGGTGCCGAATCCTCTCCCCGTAATAGATACGAAACCGCTACGATAATTGCCGTTGCACCGATGCCGCAGACGTGGGAAACCAAAATCGGTTCGCGACGCCACCAGCTTTCTAAACGAGCAGGCAAGTTAGGGCGTGGACAGTCGAGCGGGTCGCCGCGCAAAAAGGCCTGCAGATCGTCGGCCAATTCGCTGGCACTTTGATAGCGATTGGCGGGCACTTTTTCCAGAGCATGTTGGCAGATGTAATCGATGTCGTGACCAACGCGTCGGCTAAGTTTGGAAGGATTGGGGGGAGCTCGGTCGAGCACCTGCATTAGCACATCAAAGGGAGTGGGTCCCGAGAATGGAGGTTGGCCGGCGCACAGGAAATAGAGGATGGCTCCAAGAGAATAAACATCAAAGCCTGCGTTAGGTACTCTGGCGCGACCGGAGGCATGTTCGGGAGGCATGTAGGCTGGCGTTCCGAGTAGCTGACCGGTGGAGGTTAGCTGATGATCACGATGAGCAATTTTGGCCAGTCCAAAGTCGATGATTATGGGTTGGCCGCTATTGTCTAACAATACATTTGCAGGTTTGAGATCTCGATGATAAACGCCACTGCGATGGGCGTGCTCGATAGCCATGCAAAGTTTGGAGACAATTCTCGCCGCCTCCTTGGGATCCATGGGGCCCGCAGCAACTACTTCCGCAAGATTTTTGCCTTCGATATAGGCCATTGTGTAGTAGACCAATCCATTGAGCATACCCACTTCATAAATAGGTACGATTCCGGGGTGCGAGAGTGCGGCGGCGGCTTCGGCCTCGCTGCGAAATCGTTGAACTTCTTCCTCGCTTGCTAATTCGCCCGACCGAATCAACTTCAATGCGACCAATCGCGACAGCCGCTTGTGACGCGCCTTATAGACTACTCCCATGCCTCCGCGGTCGATCTCTTCCAGTATTTCATAGTCGCCAAAGACCCTCGGCAGATCTCCCATGTTCCAACTGTCCGACAGCTGGTGCGCTGTCGCGATCGCACTAGAAAAAGGGGCGGGATTGCTCGGATTCAATCCCGAGAGCAACGAAGTAGTTTCTTCGGAATAGGACCTTTGAGCATCCTTGATCTGCCCGTGAATTCGCAGGAATTCGCTCAGCTCAGCTGCATGTTCGGGATAGTCGCGAAGCAATTTCTCGACATCGAGCGACAGGCCCGCTTCTTCTTTTTGCATAACCAACGCAATGAGTTCTTCGAGCTTCATCGCAGCAGGCCGTTGGCAAGAGACTGATTGAACTTCGTCATATGTTAGCCCATTGGGTGGTAGCCGCTATGAAATCGTTCCGCAGCAGTATTCGCAAGATCCTAATGGGCGTAGCAGTGCCTGGCACGGGTCAGGAATCAATGCTATGCACGTATGTTCGTGTTATTTTGCTTAAATGCCTAGCCCCAAACACAGATGACTCGAGGACACAGCACTGACTCGAGGACAGCACTTGTACTGACTCGAGGACACAGCACTTGGGTAATTGGGCCGCAGTCCCATTGAAGTGCTGGGAAAAGAACGCGGAGAAAAGAACGCGGACACAGCACTTGATTGTGGGGTTTGGCGATGCCAGGGGAGGCCCCCCACCGGCGATCCCTCACAGCTCTCCCTACGGCCGCGAGCTCGCCATCGAAGTGCTGTGTCCGCTGTCCCTCTCGCTCGGCTGTCCCTCTCGCTGTCCCTTCTACGTTGCGGGAGAACTCGTCCTGAGCGTAGGCTGCAATTGCAGAGATGAGGAATAACCGTTTCGCTTTGATCAGTCCTTTGATGACGGGCCAGATAAAGCTAGGCAGCTCCTAAGTGAGCTAGCCAAAAAGGAGCGGAAGTAATCAGCGGAATCAACGCACCCATTTTTTTAAAAAAACCGCACACACCCCATTAGCGGCTTGTCCCTCTAGGTTCACTCTCCCAGGCGGAGCCTGCAGCCATGCGAACACGGAGAATAAATGATGCATCACCAAAATACCTTTGTCACAGATTTCGAGCGATTCCGCTTAGAGCGGACATGGGGAGCTAGTAGCTAACCGAATAGACCCGATTTTTTCAGAGGAATCCGAACATGAACAGAAGCTTTGTGATCCGTTTTGTAGGAAATGTCCGCTATGTCTTTCAGGCCGGAGTTGCGGTCAGTTGCCTGATGTGCACGCTAACCGTTGCAGCGGCCAACGACGATGCACCTGCCCAAGCTTTAGCTAAAAAGGGGGCTTATGTAACTCGAAACGAGAAGGCACTGGGACATCCGATCACCCAGGTATCGCTCGTGTCAAAGAAAGTCACGGCGAATGACCTTCGGATTCTCGGCAGCTTAAAAAGCCTGGCCAAGCTAAGCCTTTGGGGCTGCCCGATTAGTGACGCTGATCTTCAGCAACTTATCGAGTTGACCGACCTCAAGACGCTTGAATTGACCCGTACCGGCGTGACTGGGGAAGGCCTGGAGCAACTGTCTCCTTCCATTGAAAACCTTCATCTGAGCAACACCAAAGTCTCGGATTCGACATTGAAAGCGATCGTCCACTTCCGGGACCTGAAGGAACTGACACTTGCGAACACCGAGATAAGTGATGGCGCCATTGACCACATCAGCCGACTCACCAATCTTGAAGTACTGGTCCTGAACGATACCTATATCACCGACACGAGTCTAAAAGAGCTTAAGCACCTACACAAACTCAAATGTTTACACCTCGACTTCTGCCCAATCACGGATGCCGCCATTCAATCCTTATGCGAGCTGAGGAACTTGAAGGAACTGAACCTGACGGGAACTGATATATCCCAGGAAGGCCTGAAACTTCTCCGAATTAACATGCCAGGCTGCAAAGTCTTTCCAACCGCCAAGTGATGTTAGTGGCATCAACGCAGAAACCGTCTATGGGATTGGATGAGTTAGCGGGCGGGGAAAGGAACGCGGACACAGCACTTGGTTGTGGGGTTTGGCGATGACAGGGGAGGACCCCCACCGGCGCTCCCTCACAGCTTGCCCTAAAGCCGCGAGCCTCGCCATCGAAGTGCTGTGTCCCTTCTGTCCTCCTGTCCGTCCTCCTGGGAAAGGAACGCGGACACAGCACTTGGTTGTGGGGTTTGGGGGAAAGGAACGCGGACACAGCACTTGGCTGTGGGGTTTGGCGATGACAGGGGAGGCCCCCCACCGGCGCTCCCTCACAGCTTGCCCTAAAGCCGCGAGCCTCGCCATCGAAGTGCTGTGTCCCTTCTGTCCTCGCAATTCCGACGGGACCGGGCAAGAAAAGAGGACGGGGGCGCAGATGACTCGAGGACACAGCACTTGGGTAATTGGGCCGCAGTCCCATTGAAGTGCTGTGTCCCAATAGTGCTTTCTCAATAGTGCTCCAATAGTGCTTTCTCCCCTCTCCTCCTGGCAGTGATTGTTATGCGTGTGATTTGTGAGATTCGTGGTAGGATATCCTGAGAAGGACTGGTCCACGAATCTATCCAATGGCACGAATTCGGGGAAGTGAATCTCTGACCACGGAATACGCACCCTGAGTGGTGGTTGACTTGCAGATGACTCGAGGACAAAGCACTTGGGTAATTGGGCCGCAGTCCCGTTGTAGTGCAGTGTCTCATTAGTGTCTGTCCAATAGTGTCTTCTCTCCTCTCTTCCTGGCAGTGATTGTTATTCGTGTGATTGGTGAGATTCGTGGTGGGATATCCTGAGAACGACTGGTCCACGAATCTGTCCAATGGCACTAATTTGGGGATGAATCTCTGACCAAGGAATACGCTCTCCTGAGAGGCTGGCTGGCAGGGCAAAAGAGTCAGAAACGTACCTGGCACTTTCTTGCCGCCTGCAGTAAGTTGAATCAAACTGCTTCAAGCGAAATCAGGCTGGCGACACGTCGACGGAGACACTAATTTGATGCTTGCCGCCGCCGAGAAAAACTCCGCGAATAGGCACTACATCGTTGTAATCGCGGCCCCAGGCGACGGGAATATGACTCACGTTGCAGAACTGATTATTGGTTGGGTCGAGATCGACCCATCCCAATTGCTGACCGCAGTAGACTGAGACCCAGGCGTGGGATTGATCTGCTCCGATGAGCTTGGTCTGTCCCTCAGCAGGCAAGGTGCGCAAATATCCACTGACATAACGGGCGCAGAGTCCCAAGGACCTCAAACAGGCGATTTGTATATGGGCGAAATCTTGACACACGCCCCGTCGACTTTTGAATGCATCCTTCGTGGGAGTATGCACGGTGGTGGCAGTCGTATCATAGGTGAAGTCATGAAAAATGCGCTGGGTCAATTCGTGAGCAGCTTCTAGGATCGGTCGCGAGGCCGGAAAGGAATGCCGTGCATAAGCGGCCAGGTCATCGTCGACGAAAATCCGTCCTGAAGGAAAGCGAAACTGGCATGCTTCCAACCAGCGCAGGTCGGTTTGCGCGATTACAGAATCGCGAACTGTTTCCCAGGCGGGGGTTGTCGATGCAACTGGCAGCGGCTCGTATTCAACTTCGATACGCCCTGTAGCGGACACCGTAAGCTGCCGGTGACTCTCTTCGATGGAAAATGCGTGGATTGTATTGCCGAAATAATCTTCGCGACGGTTGACGACCAATGGGTGGGGCTTAATCAGCACACGATGATTGTTTGGTCGAGCAACCCAATCGCTGCGAGGGGTCAGCATAACGAGGTTATGGCATACTCGAACGGGACTCTCGTAGGTATAGGTCGTCACATGCGAAATGCGATAGGCGGCTCTTTCCGTCATGGCAGCAGCGGTCCTTTCGAAAGCGAATCCGTCTCAACCGAGCTTGCCATGTGGCGTTGTAACCCGGCATGGATTAAGAATTTTCCACTGATGGCATCGGAAAGCTCGGGCAATTTCTCCAACACTCGCCCCATGGCTTTGTGCAGAGGTGATAGTTCACCACGCTTGTCTTTCGAGGCTAGCTCAAATACATCGCTGAGGCGAATGGCATTGTACTGGGAGAGCGCAATGCGTTGTTCACCGGTCATGCCTGCCTGGGTATCCGAACGCGGCAATTGTTCTACGTGTTGATAGATTAGTTGCAACTGATAAACGATCGATCGCGGGTTGGTATCGTCCGTGATCAGCAAATCGAGTACGGCGGCCAGCTGCAGATTCGCCAAATAACGGCTACGGTAGGTCATGAAGCTATCGGAAATTTGCAGCAGGTATTCCAGCGCTCGCGTGGAGTCAGTTCCCGGTTCCTGAAGAGGAATCAAACTGCATATCGTGCGCGCTGTTTGGAAAGCACGTTCTATCCTTCGTCCAAGATCGAGAAAACGCCAGCCCTGAGTACGGGTCATGCTCTCGCTTGCCAATCCACTCATAGCGTTCAACGAAGTGATCGCGCGATCGAGCAGGCCAACCAAATCTGTGGCTGAAATTTCTTCGATTTTCGTGTCGACTTCAAAAATCTCTCTCAATTCGGAGACGACGCGAAGGCTGTCGAGCGCGACGCGGTCGCGGACCTTCATCGCCGAAGCGTGCGCGGCTCTAACAACGCTACGCAATGAGTAGATTTCTGAAGCATTCATCGCGCGTTGGGTCAAGGTCTGCGCCAGAGCGTTACTACTAACCGTGATATCCGTTTCGACAGAAAGCTGCTTTGCTTGCTGGCATGCATAGGCCAGACCGGTCACGGCAGATTCGGCCGTCTCGCCACTTGTCAACTGCTGGAGCGTGATCCGCACTAACCGGGAAAGTTGCTCTGCGCGTTCGAGATTGCGCCCCAACCAAAACAGATTGTCGGCCGCGCGACTGGGCAACTCGGCACCACCGCGTTTCAGCTCCGCTTGAGAACCTGCCACAGACAGTAGCGACACGGCAGGCACTGGCCGGTCGGATACGATCCACACATCTTGGCTCTTCTCGCCGCTCGTCATATTGTGCAGCAGCACATCCGGATCGGGAGAGACTCGCGCCAGCGCGCCAGGAAGCGTATCGTAGCCTTCGCCTTTGGCGATTAAGAACGCGCGGATCGCTAACGACCAAGCCTGCAATTTTCCATCCTCCCAGACCGGAGCAGAGGATCGATTAATTTGTTCCTGACCGATAAACATGGCTGGCGTGGCCTTGATCCGATCCACTAGCTTTGCTCGATCATCTGCCGACATCAAGCCAGGTTGATAGGGAGGCTCGTCCTCGCTGCGGTAGGCGCGGCGAATCGTTAGTTTCTCTAGATTGGCAAGCACAAATTTCAGTGCATCGGGACGTCCGCACCACCAGGTTGCCAGCGATGGCAACAACAAATCTTGACTTAAAAAGTGGCGACAAATGTTGGACATAAATGCCATGAGCATAGGCGATTCGGCAAATGCGCTGCCAATGGAATTGCCCACACTGACTTGTCCACTGCGCAGTACTTCAAGCAGACCGGCGACTCCATAGTTTTCCGAAGGCGACAACTCCGCTGAGTCGCAATGATGGTCTTCAACTCTCCTTAGCAGGACTTCCACCGGCAGCAGACCGCCGAGGGTTTTCAGCATGACTTTGCCATCGCGGACAGCCAGGTCATCGCCTTCAACCAGTGCATACCCCAGATATCTCGCCAGGAAAGCGTCCTCAAAATAGGCTCGACTCTTGGGGCCTTTGGACCAAATAGCGATCCGAGGGTTTTCGCGGT
Organism: Pirellulaceae bacterium; assembly: GCA_041736515.1. GTDB lineage: Bacteria > Planctomycetota > Planctomycetia > Pirellulales > Pirellulaceae > Aureliella. The sequence goes on along the minus strand of JBGSTP010000302.1, from coordinate 18,671 downwards.
AACGATGCGCCAATTCCCGAAGCGTTTGCTGTAGGGTGATGAAGAATGGAGCGAGGCGTTGCACGTGGCATTTCCCAAAAGCCACCGGCAACATTCGCGACGAGACCAAACGATTCTCCAGGATATAGCCCAGCCCAAAGGGGCAGCGTGTGCGGTCGGCCGTAACCCACCATTTACCATCCGGACTGCGGGCTAGGTCGGCAGCATACAATTGCAAATGACGCTTTGGTCGTGGAACCAGGGAATGATAGGCTGGGAAATACCGTGGATGGGCGAAGAGCGCTTCTGGCGGAAGCACCTTCTCCTGGAGTAAGGTCTGCGGCCCCAGCAAATCGAGCAGCAGTAAATCGGCTAGCTTGGCGCGCTGCTCCAAACCGCGAGCCACCTCGGCCCATTCGATTTGTTGAAGCACCAATGGAATTGCATCCAGCCGCCAAGGTCGAGTGACGCCGCTTGTGTCGTGAGGATTGAATGCCACGCCATCGACATCCATCTGTCGTTGGGCTTGCGCCAGCCTCCGCTCGAGCTCCGGTAGGGTCAGCGCCCCTAAATGCTCATACAGGGCCGACCAGCCGGGACGCAGGTCGCCCTCAGCTGTGGCCGCTTCGTCGAAGCAATTACTCGGAGCACGATATTGAGCTAGTACACTTTGAAAAAGTTCCGTCTGAGGACTAGCTATTGGAGAACCATCCGCCAAAGTTGATTCGCTTATGCAAGCCTAGGGGCACGACGAAGATCGAGCGTCAGGGGGAACGAAGAGTTCGTTTCCTTAGAAGGTATTCTAATCGATCCTGGCGTATGGCCAATCCTAAAAAACCGGGCTGAGCGGCGGGCTTCTGCCTCATTCGCGTTGACCGGAAACGTCGCATAGGCCCTGCCTGCAGGATGTGATACGTGATACATGCAGCCATCCAGCGAGCGGCCGGCCGAAATATCGATAACATCGAATGTAAGGGGTGTATGCACTGGAATGGTCGGATGCAGGCAGCTAGGCGGCTGCCAAGCCCGGTAGCGCACGCCGCACACATATTCTCCAGCCACCCCAGTCGGCGCCAGGGGTAATCGTCGACCATTGCACGCGATTGCATGACGGCCATCCACCAACCCCCGCACTCGAACCTGCAGTCGCTCAACCGAAGAATCCACAAATCGAGCCGTTCCTCCGCCTGCTGGCTCCTCACCAAGAACATACCAAGGCTCGATTGCGGTGCGTATCTCGATGGAAAGCTGATCGCTCAGCAGCTCTCCAATGAGCGGAAAGCGAAATTCATAATGGGCTGCAAACCAATCTTTCTCCAACGGGATTCCGCGACGGCTCAAGTCGCCAATCACATAACAAAAATCATCCCAAACAAAATGCGGCAGCATAAACCGATCGTGCAGTGTAGTGCCCCATTCCATGATGGGCTCCTCGTAGGGTTGCCGCCAAAAGGCCGAAACCAAACCGCGAATCAATAATTGTTGAGTGAGACTCATCTCGGCATGCGGAGGCATTTCGAACCCGCGCAGTTCCAGCAAACCCAATCGCCCACTGCTGCTATCCGGTGAGTACAGTTTGTCGATGCAGAACTCGGCGCGATGAGTATTGCCTGTCAGATCGATCAATAAATTGCGAAACAGCCGATCGACCAACCAAGGTGGGCAGGCTTCACCATTGCGAGGCACCTGCGCGAAAGCCATCTCTAATTCGTACAACGCGTCGCGTCTACCCTCGTCTACGCGTGGAGCTTGACTCGTCGGACCGATAAACCTGCCGCTGAAAAGATACGACAGGGACGGGTGGTTGATCCAATATCCAAGTAAACTTTTGAGCACATCGGGACGACGCAGAAAAGGACTGTCCGCAGGCGTAGCGCCGCCAAGCACGATGTGATTGCCGCCGCCCGTTCCAGTATGTTTGCCATCGAGATCAAATTTTTCCGTTCCCAGTCGCGAAAGTCGAGCTTCTTCATAAAGTGCCCGAGTTGCCTCGACCAATTCTTTCCAGCTAGCCGCGGGATGCGTATTTACTTCAATCACGCCTGGATCAGGCGTTACTTTCAGCACGTTCAACCGTGGATCCTCAGGAGGATGATAGCCCTCGACCACCACCGGAACATCCAAATCGGCGGCAACTGATTCAATAGCTGCCACTAAATCCAAGTAATCTTCCACTCGCTCCACGGGTGGCATGAAAACGAAGAGATTGCCGCTTCGAATTTCCACACAGAGTGAAGTTCGAATCACCTGCTCCGGTGCAACTGAGTGCTTTTCCACCGAAGTGCGCAGCAACTCGCTGTCGATGCGAAGTCGCGGTGGCGTGCGACCAAGTTGCGGACGATCTGCAGCCGCCTGCCGCAATTTATCTGCGATGAGACTACTGCCACCATCGGTCCGCTGAGCTGCAACCGCTTGCGGTAGCTCGCTCTCGGCCTCCACTGGCAGACCTACTTGTCGCTGGTAAAGTGGCGTGGGCAAGTCGGAAACAGGCGCTAAAGGATCTGGATTGCGAAGTGGATCGACAGGACCGCTCGAGGTGTAGGGCAATGAGTCTAGCGGCAGTCGCAAGCCAACGGGCGAATCCCCGGGCAGCAAAAACAACTTGTCAGAGCGAATGGGCCAGGGTCCGCTGGACCATCGCGGTTTGGCTTGCCACCACTGCCTGCGCAATGGCAGTACGTAGCCAACTGGTGTCTGCATGCCCTGGTTAAAAACTCGCACCAAACGCGACCGCTCCTCGGGATCGGACAGCTTGGGATCGGTCGGATCCACATTGATCGGCAACCTGTTTTCTTTAACCAAGAAGTGGGCAACATCCTCAAAAGCGGGCACGATGAAACTGCGAGAAACGTTGAGTCTTTCGGCTAGTGCATGGATAAAGATCTGTGCGTCGTCGGCATTCAGGCCGCGGTCTTCATCCGTGTCAGCAATGAGCGATTCGTTGTGCCAAATCGGTCGCCCATCCCTCCGCCAATAACAGGCTAGAGACCATCGCGGCAGCGATTCCCCAGGATACCACTTCCCCTGACCATAATGCAGCAAGCCACCCTTCGTAAACCGCTGGCGCAGACGCTTGATCAGGGTCTCGGACAACTGTCGTTTGTTTTCGCCCACGGCAGCGGTATTCCACTCTGGACCATCCATATCATCGATCGATACGAAGGTGGGCTCGCCTCCCATGGTGAGACGCACATCGTCCTCAAACAAGCGTTGGTCGACAGCGTTGCCTAACGCTTCGATACGTTGCCATTGATCTGCGGTGTAGGGTTTTGTAACGCGCGGGTCCTCGTGAATGCGGACCACCGACATACTGAAATCAAACTCCACTTCGCATTTTTCAATTGCCCCCGTAATGGGAGCTGCTGAAAAGGGATCGGGAGTCGCAGCCAGTGGAATGTGTCCTTCGCTGGTCAGCAAACCGCTGGTGGGATCGAGTCCGATCCAGCCCGCGCCAGGCAGATAAACTTCTGCCCAGGCGTGCAGGTCAGTGAAGTCGGAAACCGGACCGGACGGACCATCGAGGGCTTCGATATCGGCGGCCAATTGGATCAAATATCCTGACACGAAGCGGGCCGCCAAGCCGTAACTCCGCAAAATCTGCACGAGCAACCAACTGGAGTCACGGCAAGAACCACTGCGCAAACTCAACGACTCTTCGGGCGTCTGAACGCCCGGCTCCATGCGAATGCTGTAGGAGATATCTTGCTGCAAGCGTTGATTGAGCGCGACCAGAAAATCGCCGGTTGCCATGCCCGTCTGAGGCAACAGACTGTTGCGCACACCGCTGGCATACTCGGCAAGAGCCACCGAGGGTGCGGACACTTCGAGGTAGGGCTTCAATTCGCGAGCTAGCCAAGGTTCATAGGCAAACGGAAACTTAGTTGCGGATTCTTCGATAAAAAAATCGAACGGATTGATGACCGTCATATCGACAACCAGGTCGACTTCAATCTTTAGACTGCCGCCCTTTTCTGGAAAGACAAATCTTGCCAAAAAATTCCCATGTGGATCCTGTTGCCAATTCACAAAATGTTTGGTTGGCTCAACTTTTAGCGAATAGCTGTGGATAGGTGTCCTGCAATGGGGCGCAGGCCGCAAACGCACAATCTGTGGATGAATTGTTGCCAGCCGGTCGTAGCGATAGTGGGTGACATGATTGAGCGCAACACGAATGGTCATGGACAAAGCCAAATGGAACGAAGAAACGAAAAAACTAGAAGCAAGGCTACTCAGTTGGTCTGCGACTGGGACTGAAACTGGGACTGCGCAGAACCAACCGGGCGAATTGCAAAGAAAGTGTCCTGAATAGCGGAGGCTACCTCATTGAGTTTTGTTTGCAAACTATCGATGAACTCGTGCAGCCCCTGATTAACGACAGTCTGTACATCCGAATATGCCAATTCTGCTTTGAGACGTCCTAGCCGCTGTTCCGCGGAGTTGCGATAGGTATTCGGCATCGATCCAGAAATCGCGTGCAGGGAGTCGTCAGCTCGATCGACGCAGAACTGGATAGCACGAGGGAAAAATCGATCGAGCACCAGGAATTCAACAACGCGATGCACCGTGATCGTGTGAAATTGTTTGCGATATGTTTCGAAGCCAGAAACGGAACGCAACACGCTGGACCACTGCAGGTCATCTAACGTAGTGCCAACATCGTTTACGCGTGGCAAGAGCGTGTAGTACTTCACATCGAGAATGCGGCTCGTCTTGTCGGCTCGTTCGAGCAACCGTCCTAGGTTTGCAAAGTGCCAACCGCTGGCATGGGACAGCGTGGCGTCAAGTATGCCATTAAAGAGTTGGCTTTCTTCGCGCACCGAGTCGAAAAACTCTGGTGGAGTTTGAGTCGAATCATGGCTGGAGGCCGCGTTCCTCACCTGATGGTAGAAGCTATTGATCTGCTCCCATGCCTCGGAGGAAATAGCCTCTCGAACAGTGCGGGCATTCTCGCGAGCCAAGCTCAAGCAGGAAATGATCGAGCCATTGTACTTGGCGTCGAACACCAAAAACTGGATGACGTTAGTTTGCGTTGCTTCGCCATACTCTTTCGCGAAATAAGCCTGGTCGCCTGTAATGAAAACCAGCGGCTCCCACTGACTGTAAGCCATGTTGGGTTGATCGAGAATGAGATTGAACGTTACATCCACAAACCGCGCCAAGTTCTCAGCACGCTCAACGTAACGCGACATCCAATAAATTGATTCAGCGACTCGGCTTAACATGAACTAACACTCGTGGTTGGGCTACTTGTACTAATTAAAGCGATTCTTCTACGTCAGTGACTGCTACCGGCATGTCCGCCAAGACCCAAGTATCCTTGCTGCCGCCACCCTGAGATGAATTGACGACCAACGATCCTTTTTTGAGCGCGACTCGCGTCAACCCTCCGGGCAAAACCCAGATCTCTTTGCCATAGAGTACGTAGGGCCGCAAGTCGACATGTCGGCCTTCAAAATGATCGCCAACCAAGGTAGGCACGCGCGACAGAGAGAGCGTTGGCTGGGCAATATAATTGCGTGGATTGGCCTCAATTCGATGGGCAAATTCCTCGCGTAGTTCAGACGTCGCATGCGGCCCTATGAGCATGCCATAACCTCCAGCTTCATTGGCCGCCTTGACGACCAACTTGTCCAAGTTCGACAAGACATATTTCCGATCTTCTTCGCGACTGCACAAATATGTCGCTACGTTGGGAAGGATTGGTTCTTCGCTCAGGTAGTAGCGAATCATCTCCGGAACGTAAGCGTAGATGGCTTTGTCATCCGCGATCCCCGTTCCGGGCGCGTTGGCCAAAGCCACATGCCCCTGGCGATACACATTCATCAGTCCAGGTACTCCCAACATGGAGTCAGGACGGAATACTTCTGGATCGATAAAGTTGTCATCAATTCGACGATAGATTACGTCAACGCGTTTGAAACCATCCGTCATGCGCATATAGACGAAGCCATCTTTGACAACCAAATCTTTGCCTTCGACCAACTCTACGCCCATTTGCTGCGCAAGAAACGCGTGTTCATAGTAAGCCGAGTTGTAGATGCCTGGTGTCAAAACGACCACCTGAGGGCTACTCACATGATGTGGCGCCAAGTGCACCAAAGTTTCATAAAGCTGGCTAGCATAATTAAAAACCGGCCTGACGTTTGAGGCTGCAAATGCCTGGGGGAAACTACGCTTCATTAACAAGCGATTCTGCAGAACATAGGACACGCCGGAAGGACAGCGCAGATTGTCCTCCAAAACGTAGATCGCACCGTCGTCATGCCGGATCAAGTCGGTTCCCGTGATATGACACCAAATGCCTTGCGGGGGAGACACGCCGACGCATTGCTCGCGAAATGATTCCGCACCGACAACCAATTCGCGCGGAACAATTTGCTCTTTCAGGATCACTTGGTCGTGGTAGACATCGTCGATAAACAGGTTGAGCGCACGGATCCGCTGCTTCAGTCCAGCCGCAATGTGATTCCATTGATATGCTTCGACAATCCGCGGCACGATATCAAACGGGAAGATCTTTTCCGTTCCACTTTCGTCCCCATAAACGGCGAAAGTAATTCCCATCCGATGCAGCGCTCGCTCGATGGCATCTTGTCGCTCACGCAGCGCGCCAGGCTCTAGCCCGTTGATGAAATCGCAAAGAACTTTGGCACCGCTGCGGGGCTTGCCATGCTTATCAAATAGCTCGTCATAGAAGCCTTCGGTCTGGTATCCCTCGAAGCCCTGATTCAGATTCATGTTTAAAATCGGCGGCCAGTAAATGTCAATGTTGGTATTGCTTTTCACGCACGCTAGCCTGGCATAGTCTCGAGTTCCGCCTGCTCAGACTTTCCAGCGATGTCTATCGTCTCAGATTCAGACGAGGATACAAGATGACCTGACGCCCAGCAGTTTGCCAATAAGAAAGACGTTTTTGTACTAACGTCCAAGTTTCAGCCGCGCAAAACGGCCGTCAGCGCCCGCCGCAAAAACCATCTGGGGCCCCACGGCCAACACATGGAAGCCAGACCGCGAAAATTCCTGCCACTGTTGGCCATCGGGAGAAAAGTGACTTCCGCGTGGTCCAGTTGCAATAAACACACTCTCTCCCAATGGGCCTACGGGCAAGCTCACGACCGCAGAACAGAAGAAAGCTGGCGAGGTGCGGGGAGTTTGCCAAGACATTCCCTGGTTCGTCGAAAAAGCGGCTGTCGTAGCCGAGGTTTCGTCAACACGATAATCTCCCCCTACCGCAACCAGAAACCGACTGTCCTGGCTGCTGGCAATAGAAAATATGCCCTGAGCGGGTCCAGCGTGCAGGGGGCATTCTACAACAGACCAAGGAGACGTCCAGCTTGCTCGCATCAGCATGCGACTGGTCTTCGCCAAGCGCCCTCCCAAGCCAACCCAGACCTTCCCGCCTTCCTGGATATGCATCGCCGAGTTACTCGCCGCAAACCCGGCTTCGCCTTCCAACGCATCTGGCAAACTCAAGGGGTCGATAGCTTGCCATGTCTTGCCTCCATCGAAGGATTCCAGCAGGCAGGGTTTGCCATCGAGTGGATCGCCAAAGACAATCCCATGCTGCCCATCCCAAAACTTCAATCCATCAAAAAACGCCTTTTCAGAGGGATGCCGATAGACTTCTCGCCAGGTTTTGCCAGCATCGCTTGTAATTAGAATTACGGCGGGAGCACCTGCGCTGGCGATACAGGCTGCGTCGCCACTCCAGGCGTGAATCGAGCGAAACTCTAGCTCTGCGTAGCCCTGCGGGCCGCATTCGGTCCAGCTCGACCCTCCATCGATCGAGCGAATGACACAGGAGCCACTTCCACAAGCCCAAATCGTCTGATCCTCCGGTGCGCTCAGCCCTCGCAGGCTAGCAACCGAGCCTGTCGGCCCGAGCTCCCAAGTCAGTTTCTCTGCCGAACCAATCTCGACAATTTGCCCCTGCGCCACCACACAGCTTACAGACAACACCAGAACGAAAGTTAGGATCAGCATGAGCTTCTAGATGGATTTTCCGTACTGGTTGCTTGAACAATGCGTTCGATTTCCTCGGCCGACATGCCTCGCGCGATCAAGGACTGCTTCAACTCAATTTCATTGCGATGCTTTACGATTTCACGAACTCCAGCCACAATAGAATGCACGATCTGCGACACGAATACAGCTACAATTGCCACGATTGCTATGGAAAACGGCGAAGTGAAGAATGGCATGGCAGGTCCTGACTCAAAGTAACTTCGAAGATTATAGCCGATTTTTCGCGGAAGTCGGCCTCCCGCAGCGCATTGCGCTGAACTCAACCAACCGACAAACGTCACAAGCAACAAATTACTCATGGTTCAGCGGTCAACTCTCTCCCTTTCGTCGGCCCACGCAAGATCTTGGCAAGAAAATGTTGCGAATGAGGAACAGCCGCTCGGAGTGCAGCCACTCAAGATTGGCTCGTTGATTGTAGATCCGCCGATCCTCCAAGCGCCGATGGCGGGCTTTACAAATTATGCATACCGCCAAATTGTCCGTGAGTACGGCGGAACGGGCTTGCAAGCCACGGAAATGGTGAACGCTCGCGGATTTGTCTGGATGGACGAACACGAATGCGAACACCCAGACCGACTATGGGGAGTCCGCGATGAGGCCCGTCCCTTGGCAGTGCAGATTTGGGACAACGATCCAGCCACGATGGCCAAGGTGGGCAAACGGCTGGTAGAAGAATATCAAGTCAGCGTGGTCGACATTAATTTTGGTTGCCCCGTGAAACAGGTTACTCAAAAGGCGCACAGTGGCTCCTACTTATTGCGCGACCCGGAACGCATGCATGCGATTATTTCCCAGCTGGTGGCCGCCTGCTCGCCAACACCCGTCACGGCCAAGATTCGACTTGGCTGTACTCGCAAATCAGCCAATGCAGCCATCGTTGCTCGCGTTGTGGAAGAGGCTGGCGCTGCGGCCCTGACCGTCCACGGTCGCACTGCAGAAGACTACTTTAAAGGCAACGCAGACTGGGATCAAATAGCCGAATTGAAAGATCACCTCGTCAGCATCCCCTTAATCGGCAATGGTGATCTGAACTCACCTGAGAAAGTGGTTACGGCGTTTCGCAAATATCGGGTCGATGGCGTCATGATCGCACGCGCGGCTCTCGGACGCCCCTGGCTTTTTGCACAAGCTGCTGCAGCGCTGCGGGGAACGGCTATTCCGCCCGAACCTACCTTGGCTGAACAGAAGGCTTGCATGCTGCGCCACTACGATTTGGTTGTTGAACGATTTGGCGTTGAGAAGGGGACGCAACTGATGCGCAAGTTTGCCTGTTGTTACGCTCAAGGCAAACACGGCGCGCGCATATTCCGCACTCAAGTTGCACACGTCGAAACAGCAGCAGAATTTCACCGCGTGGTTGAGGAAACATTCCCTCGCGACATGGTCGAAGAGGTTGTCGAGGAGGTCAAGGACTAGTTCGATTCGCTGGCTTCGGACTCAGTGCCGCCGCCGGGCGCCAAGACATGGGGACTGGGAGGCGGATTGACCAAGTCGCGCATTCGGGATGCCGACAAGCCAGCCGAGAGTTCGGGAATTAACCCGTGTTCTAGATAATCGGCTTCGCGATCAGCTTCGACGACGTGCGCGGCAGCTTCTTCCATCATGTAATGTTCCAGCAGTCGATGATCGCGGACAAATTCCAGCGCCTTGAGAATTCCGCGGGGAGTCAAGTGAATGGTGCTGTTGCTGCCGATGACGACCAGGTTGCGAGCAGCCATTTGCTTTACCAGACGGCGCACTTTGGCCAACGTCCAAGTGCGCTGTTGAACGAGCTTGTAAATGTCGATTGGCGCCGAGGACTTGAATTCGTCAGATATGCTTGGAAGGCAAGCATCAAACTCCAAGACTTCGTATGCAGCACGCAGCAGGTGATGAAAATCTTGCTCGCGCTGGAGCTCCCAAATTCTTACTATTCGCCATATCACCCCACGCTGCCTTCCCACTGCAAAGCTTGCAAGAAAAAGAGCGCACGCAGCAAGCACAATGGCGGCTCCACTCGGCAGCTTAACGATCGCTGCACTCAGCAACGTTCCAGCCGCACAACTGATTGCACCAATCAGTGCGCTGATCATCAACATCCATGTTAGCTCGTGAGTCCAAAACCTGGCGCTGGCGGCAGGAATGACCAGCAATGCAATAATAAGTATCAGCCCCACAGCTTGGAGGCCAACGATGGTCACGGCGACGACCAATGCAATCAGCAAGCTATCCAAAAACAAGACTGGCCAGCCCTGGCTGCGGGCTAGCTCGATATCAAAGCATAGTATTCGCATTTCTTTTCCAACAAGTGCAACCGTAAAGAAGACCAGTGCGGCCACGATGCCACATAGCCACACATCTTCGCTGGTCATGGCCGCAGCCTTGCCGTAGATGAAGCCCTCCAAACCAGAAGAATTACCACCAGGCAATTGCTGAACAATAGATAGCAGCGAAACACCAGCTCCAAAAAACACACTCAGGACAATACCGAGCGCCGCGTCTTCGCGTATCTTGGCGATATGCCGCAAGCCTAACACGGTGATCCCTCCCAATGCTCCGCTGATCGCGGCTCCAAACAATAGCCACCCCAGCGATTTGTCCTGGCCCGTGCTTGCGGTCCAGAGGAATGCCAGCGCTACACCAGGAAGTGTGGCGTGGCTAATCGCGTCGCCAATGAGAATCCGTCGACGAAGCAGCAGGTAAACTCCAAGCAGTCCGGCTGCGATGCCCAATAGCACTGTTCCCAGCAATACGACCCGCGTGTTGTAGTCTCGCAGCAAGAATACTCGCCAGAAGCTATCCATCGTTGCCAGGCAAACATTTGCGAATAGTGGCTCTGCCATCAGGGTTCTACTTTATTGACATCAAACGGGCCATATCAGGATTTGACGCTTCCATCGCGCAATCGCATTGCTTCACCGGCTTCTTCCAAAAGCGTGAGCTTGCCTCCATAAGTCTTTTGCAGGTTTCCTTCGGTAAACACTTCGGTGGTGGGACCGGCTGCTACCAGTCGCATATTCAAGAGCACAATAAAATCGAAGTAGGTTGGCACTGTATGCAAGTCGTGATGCACGACAATGATCGTCTTCTTTTGCTTTTGCAGTTCGCGCATGAGCATCACGATCGCGCGCTCGGTCGAAGCATCGACCGCGGCAAAGGGCTCATCCATCAAATACAGATTGGCCTGTTGCACCAGAGCTCGCGCAAGGAAAGTTCGTTGCTGTTGCCCGCCCGAAAGCTGGCTGATTTGTCGCGTCGCGAGATGCTCGATTTCCATTTTGCGAAGCGCTTCAACGGCCAGCTTTCTCTCTGCTTGCCCAGCGCGGCGAAACCAACCCAACTGCCCGTACGTTCCCATCAAAACTACGTCGAGAGCAGTGGCCGGGAAATCCCAATCCACGGTTTCGCGCTGCGGAACGTACGCAACCTGGCCCCGCACTCGCTTGTAGGGCTCGCCGAATACAGAGACCTCACCAGAAATTCTCGGCACCATGTCTACGACGGTTTTTAACAGAGTGCTCTTGCCAGCTCCGTTCGGACCGACCAAACCAACCAAGCTGCCCGTTGGAATTTCTAATGAAACATTCCACAGCACAGGCTTTCTGTGATACGCGACCGTTACGTCGCGAACCATTAACGGCGCGCAACCCGCAATTTCGGCGGGCGACGCTGACGGCTGGTTTTGTAAAGAACTCATGGTGATATAGTACTAGGGGAGAGCTCGAGGGTGCTGGCCGCGGTGCTGGATTTCTGCTCCAGCGTTGCCCGAAAGCCGCCGTCGGGAACCGTTTGACAGCCAAGTGCACGAGCTATGGTACTCAGATTATGATCCATCATGCCCACATAAGTTCCCTCATAGGTTTCAGCTTCCCCCATGGCATCTGAGTAAAGGCTCTCGTCCGGAATTCGCACGGCGTGCCCTCGCGCTTCTGCACCTCGCAGCAAAGCCCGGATGCTGTCTTTAGGGACGCTACTCTCTGTAAAGATAGCGCCCACTTTGCGCGTCACCAAGATGTCTACCAACTCGTTAATGCGGCTCAGCCCAGCCTCCGACTCAGTGCTAATTCCCTGAATCGCCTGAACTTCAACACCATACGCCTCGCCGAAATACCGAAAGGCATCATGCGAAGTAACCAAGACGCGTTGCTGAGCCGGAATGCCCTGCATGATCTCGATTCCATAGGCATGCAGCTCAGTTAATTTGCGCTGCATCCGCTCCGCAGCGGCAGTGTAGTCAGCCGCATGCACGGGATCAAACGCCGCCAACTCTTGACCAATCGCTCCCGCCGCGAGCCCCCACAGTTCCACATTCATCCACACATGCGGATCCGGATGAGCGTGCTCCGATTCTGCCCCGGCAATACGATGTTCAGGCACCGATTCGCCAACTGCCATGGTTCGTTTCGATTGACTGTACTGATTGAGTATCTCCGACATTTTGCCTTCGAGCATCAGTCCGTTGTAGAAAACTAGATCGGCGTCGCGGATCGAAATCACAGCGTCGCGCAACGGTTTGTAGAGATGTGGGTCTACGCCGGACGCCATCAGCTGCGTCACCTGGACGTGTTCACCGCCGATTTCTCGAACTAAATCCCCGATCATCCCAACCGTCACCGTGGCTTTGATCGGGTAGCTGCCCGCGAATGTCTGGTGGGGGGATGCTTGTCCAGCTGGCTTGCAGCCTAAGCCTGCCAAGCACAGCGCCGCAAGCAAACTGAACGCAAGTCGAACCATAGAGTTCTTCCTCAATGTATCTAGATCATTTTTGACTAATCGAAAAGTATTTTTCGAATCATCTAAAATACACCAAGCAAGCGAGTTGAGCAGGTGTCTGGCTGCAAAAATCATGCGCAAATTGGGTCAGCTCGCAGAAAAGACTTTCGCCCTGTGTGCGTCGAGATATAATCGAGTCTTCGTCAATGCTCGCGACGCGAAAGTTGAGGCCGAGCAGCTATATTTCTAGCCAAAAACCAACGTTCGCATCTTTAACCCCCATACTGGGAGGGTCATTTAGTGGCTTCGGGAAAATATTTGTTTACGAGTGAATCTGTCAGCATGGGGCACCCCGACAAGCTGGCCGACCGTATTTCGGATGGAGTTTTGGACGCCATCCTGGCGCAGGATCCGCTGAGTCGGGTTGCCTGCGAGACTTTGGTGACGACTGGGTTGGCGATGATCGCCGGTGAGATCACGACCAAAGCCAACGTGAATTACGCTAAGGTCGTTCGCGAGGTGATTCGCGAAGTTGGTTACAACGACGACATGATGGGTATTTGCGCAGACACCTGCAGTGTGGTTGTCGCCTTGGGCGAGCAGAGCCCGGATATTGCTCAGGGAGTCAACGAGGACGAGTCGGCAGGCAAGGATATCGGTGCAGGGGACCAAGGCCTGATGTTCGGTTATGCGTGCAACGATACGCCAGAACTAATGCCGATGCCGATTGCACTTTCCCATCGCATTACCAATCGATTGACTGAAGCCAGATTTGAGAAAGAAGTCGATTGGTTGCGACCAGACAGCAAGAGTCAAGTAACGATCGAGTACGATGGCTTCAAGCCAGTACGAGTGGACACTGTAGTAGTCTCGACCCAGCACGGTCCCGACGTCGACCATGCGACCATCCAGAAATTTGTGATTGAAAAAGTTATCAATCCCTGTCTGCCACCGGCGCTAGTTAAGGGCGACATCACCTATCACATCAACCCTACAGGTCGATTTGTTGTGGGTGGACCTCAGGGCGACTGCGGGCTGACAGGTCGCAAGATTATTGTCGACACCTACGGCGGTTGGGGACGACATGGCGGTGGAGCCTTCAGCGGCAAGGATCCCACCAAGGTTGACCGGAGTGCCGCTTATATGGCGCGGCATGTGGCCAAGTGCATTGTGGCGGCCGGATTGGCGGATCGCTGCGAAGTTCAATTGGCCTATGCGATCGGTGTGGCCGAACCGGTAAGTGTGCATGTCGATACGCAAGGGTCCGGTAAAGTAGACGACGGAAAGATTTGCGCTGCCGTTCGCGAGATTTTCCCGCTTTCTCCCCGTGGAATCATCCAGTATTTGGACCTGCGCCGACCAATTTTCCGCAAGACGACCGCCGGCGGCCACTTTGGCCGAACTGAACCCGAGTTTACCTGGGAGAAGACCGACAAGGCCAAGGATCTAGCGGAAGCCCTGGGAACGAAAGTTGTTGCAGCCGCAACTGCCTAGGTCCTCATTCCGGGCAACAGCGATGCGGTGAATTGTTATGTGCCTCGGGGCTTTTTTAGCGCCGAGGCCTTTGCGTTTAGTTCGAAGAGAACGAGGAATGCAGCATGCCCGCGCCCAGATACTTCAGTGAACACCAAGAGAATGCTGTCTGGATTAGCATGGCCACACTGTGGGCCATCGGCGCTTGTGGCGCTTGGATTAGCGCGGTTCTCGCGCCGTGGCATTCTGAAATATCCGGTAGCCTGCTCACGATCTTGGCTATGTTAACAGCTTGTGCTTCGCTAGCGCTGCGACTCCCTATTCTTTCCTCGCCGCCTGAGACGTCGCAATTTTGCGATCACCTAATTTGGCTTCTAACAGGCTGCGCTACGGCCAATTGGCTAGGTTTTTTTGTGGTGCAGTCGCCTGCTTTAGTCGATGCCTTCCCAGCTATCGCCGCGTTAGCGTTCGGTGAAGTCTGGTTCCATACAATTGCTTTCAGAAAAGGCTTATTGCCTTGGTTGAGCGATGGATTCGCAAGGCTTATAGAGCAATTGAGCTCCTTGGGGAGCGATACTTGCGAGCCAGCCGATGGGCTGAAGCAGGAGAATCTGCATCTGGAAATCCAACAGCTAGGCTTTGATGGCAGCGAGAACATCACCCGCCACGAGATCTGCGGCATAGACGAAAACGGTGGACGCTACATGTCGGGGACGATTCGCGTGTCGTTGGCTGATGGCCAAAAGCACGAGACGATAGTAGTTGGGTTCTGCCCGGCCTTTGTCGGTCAGCCGAACGTGGACTTTGAATGCAATGCAGAAGATATTTCTTGGGAGCTAATTAACTGCTCTCCGGCTGGCATGCGCATTGGGGTCCGACGCTCGCAGGCGGAAACGTCAACGGATTTCGAACTCCAGTGGTATGCGGCTCAGGCCGAAATGACCGAAACATCCATTCCAATGGCAACAACCCAGGTTTTGCCCTAGCTCGCGTTTGCAAATGCTGCTGGCTCCAGTTATCTTCCCTATTGGCCTTATGTGGTTTCATATCCTTTCAAGTCCAGCAATGCTTCGATGCAGTTGCTTTGTCAGCGAGCGCCGAATCCCAAGCCCGACAAGTTGCCGCATCCCATCGTCGCGAGTAGGACATGGTTGCTACCGGATTGCATCCGGCACAGAATTCCTTTGGAGAGTGCGAAAGTGCGTAACCTAATTTTTGTATTCAGTTGGCTGCAGCTCATTTTACTTTGGGGAGCCACGCTGCAAGTTGCCGCACAGGACGAACCGCCGCCGTCGGTTTGGACCAATGACAAAGGAGTACAGTTGGAAGCGGACTTCGTAAGAATGACCGAGGATGCTGTAGTCCTGAAACGCAAGCTGGACGGCAAAGAGATTTCCGTACCTCTCGCGCTACTCAGCATCGACAGCCATTATCAGGCAGTTAAGCTTGCCAATCCCACCGCTTTTTCGAAGCCCGTACCCAAAGCAGAGGTGAAGCCTGCTGAACCAGAACTGGAATTGCCGAAACTGGATCTCAACCTCGCGCAGATGCTCAAATCTCCATTTCCACAGGAGACAAAGATCGATCAGTTCCTCGAGATTCTTCAGCGAGAATCGGAGGCTGGTAACTTCTTCGTGGGATGGCATGCGCTGCCGCCGAAAATGCAAACGGATGTGGAGGAGGTCATCATCAAGGGCTACGGCTTCATTGGCCCAGCGGTAATCAAGCAGGTGCAGATCCTACTCCGCGATCTTAATACGATTGCTCAAGACAAAAAAGAGTTCGTCCTGGGACTGCCGGAACTTGCTAGCGCTGGTCCGGTCAAAGCACAGATCGAGCAGCAGTGGCCCTTGGTTGCCTCGCTGTCCGCTGGTCTAGCCAAAGAAGAGAACTGGCAAGAAGCCAATTTCCAGCCAGGTAAAGTTCCAACTTGGCTGGCCAATTTAAACATCGCGCTTGCACCATCGATTCTGGCAGGCATGGAAGCAGCCAAGACCGCCTTGCCGCCGGGCATGATTCCCTCAGCCAGCGACATCAAATACAACGTGATAAGCCAAACGGCTACATCGGCTGAAGTAGAAATCGTGACAGGTGTCGCGCCCCCAGTGAAAAAGTCTTTCCAAAAAGTAGGCAACATTTGGATCGACACTCAAGCGATGAACGAACTCAGGAAATCCATCGACGCTGCTAAGGAAAAAATGGCTCAGGGCCCTCCACCGGAAATCGGCATGGTGAAAACGGCGCTCAGTGGAGTGATTGCGGCTGTCGGCGGACTTGCGCGAGCTGGTAGCCAAGAGGAATTCAACGATGCGGCCAGCTTGCTCCGCGACATGATGAGCGGCTTGACGCAGAGCGCTGGCATTCGAGCGGGCATGGGTGGTGGAACTGGTGGCAATCCCAATCCAAACCCCGGAGGCGGTGGGCGGCCTGGTCGGCCGCGACTCGGTGAACAACAACAAAACGGCTAACGAGAGCCTCTCTACTGCCGCGAGGGTGTGTGCGTTCTGTTGATGATTGTTCTTCGCCTATGAATCTGGATTTCAACCGTACGATTGTTGCCGTGAGCAGTGGAGTGGCTGCATCGCGGCGAGCGATCATTCGTATCAGTGGAAGTGAAACTGGCAGAATTCTTGAGACGCTGACCAGCAATAGCCTCCCCTATAAATATGCAACCAGCTTTCGCGGCAATCTGAGCACTGGCTGGAACGGCCGACGCCTTGGAGCACAAATCTACTTTTGGCCTAACCGGCGTAGCTTCACTGGTGAACCTTGCGCCGAACTGCATTTCCTCGGTTCCTTGCCAATAGTCGAATCTTTGGTCGAACACATCGCTTCGCTGGGGGCACATCCGGCTCAGCGCGGCGAATTCACGCTGCGGAGCTTTTTGGCGGGAAAAATAGACCTCACCCAAGCTGAAGCCGTGTTGGGAGTGATTGAAGCCGATTCGCCCATGGAACTGTCCAACGCTTTGCAGCAACTTGGAGGCAACATCTCTAAACCAGTTCGTAGACTTCGCGACCAACTACTCGAGCTAACTGCACACCTCGAAGCCGGCTTGGACTTTGTCGAGGAAGACATCGAGTTCATCTCCGCCGAGCATCTCCAACGCGAACTTACGGCAATTGCCGAGCAGTTGCAGACGATTTCCAATCAGTTGCTCTCGCGCTCAACTCGCTCGCGATCCGCCCAAGTGGTGCTGGTTGGATTGCCAAATTCTGGTAAGAGTTCCTTGTTCAATTCATTGGTCCAGAGTGAACGCAGCATCGTTTCTTCGGTCGCCGGGACCACCCGCGATGCGGTAACAGCATTGATGGAATTGGGACAGCTCGTCATCGAATTGGTCGATACAGCTGGCATAGAAGAACTGTCAGAAGATTCCGCGCGAGGGTTAGCCCAGGGTGTACTCGAGGCCAGGTTGCAACGAGCTGATGTCGCGCTGCTATGTATCGACCTACATGCGCCGCCATCGGAGGAGTGGCTGAAATCGCAGCTCGAGCGTTTACGTTCCACCATGCCACACGTACTGTTGGTAGGCACCAAAGCAGACCTCCCGCACCAATCCGCCTTGACCTCCTTGTGCGATGCGATCGTTAACCCAGCAATGGCAGACGGGTTGCATCGGCTTACGGATAGGCTAACCACAACGCTGCGCGATTCACAGCATCCACTGCACTCTGCAGCATTTCAGGCAACAACGATCCGATGTCGAGGTTCCATCGATGTTGCGAGAACTGCATTGCTAAGAGCGCAAAGTTTGGTTATCAACGGCGCTGGTGAAGAACTGGTGGCAACAGAACTAAGAGAAGCCATCAGCGATTTGTCTTCTGTCATTGGCGAAATCCACACCGAGGATATCCTCGGTCAAATCTTCAGTCGCTTTTGCATCGGCAAGTAGTCTGCTGACAGAGCTTTGATTCCTATTCCTCACCATCGACTAGAGGAGTTGCCCATTGTGTCTCAACACAAGCTGCGATGGTCGAAGAGACTTTACGAGTAACGTCCGATCTACCTTGAATGCAGTAGATGGCTAACAGCGATCTGGCACGAGTCATGGCCACGTAGAGATTATTGGCAAGTATTTGTCCATCACCGGTCACAAACTGATCGGCGCAAGGAATGACGACGACTTCAGACTCGTAGCCCTTAAACGAGTGCGAAGTCGTTACAACCAACGTGTTCTCTTGACGCTCGAAGGGTCGGTTTGTTTGTGCCGATAATTCGACACCAATTTCTGCCATCATCGGTGCGAGCTTTTCATGGAGAAGCTGTACTACTGACCTGCCATTGTAAATCACACATATATCCGTGGGCGAAATCCCATCGTTTTGGATTAGATGTTTTAGGTGACCGGCGATCGCAGCGATCTCATCGCTGCGATTGTCGAATGCGCGGAAGATTGGCTTGGGGCGAGTAGGAAGTAGCCTTTTGAGTTTAGGTGGTGGTTTGTGTTTAGCTGTTGCCACGAGTTTCCTCTTTGTGGTGTCTCAATATTACTACCATAC
>JBGSTP010000240.1:0-41941 GCA_041736515.1 Pirellulaceae bacterium | reverse complement strand
CTATGTATTGCGCCCGGTACGGCTGACGCACAGAAAAAGCCGCCAAAGAAAAAATTGCCTTCGCAGGCGTTTAAGGGTTACGGCGGATTACCTGCGGCGGTGAAAACTGCGTCAGAAAAGCTTCCTCCAGTGTCGCAGGTGGACTCGAACCGCGCAGCAGAATGCCGGTCGGTTGCGGAAAAGATTGACGGTTTCGTGGAAGCCAACTTGGCCAAGCATAATCTTAAGCCCAATGCATTGGCTGACGACTATACATTTGTGCGGAGATCGTTCGTCGATATATCGGGAGCTATCCCCAACTTGATTCAGACCAACGCTTACGCGAGTAGTAAACAAGTTCGCAAGCAGGAGGAATTGGTTGACATACTGCTAGGTTCCCAGGGACATGCCAGCCACATGTACAACTATTGGGCCAGTATATTGCGAGTAACCGACCGACAAACAAATCTGCTGGCCTATAGTTATCGCGACTGGATCAAGGATCAAATCAGAACCAATCGACGCTACGACGATTGGGTCTACGAGATGTTAACAGCAGAAGGAAAAATCTGGGAAAACCCGGCGGCTGGATACGCGCTGCGGGACGATGGCATGCAGTTGGTACACGTCGACAATACGGTGCGAGTTTTTTTGGGAACGCAGATAGGGTGCGCGCAGTGCCACGACCATCCCTTTGACAAATGGACGCAAAAGGAATTCTATGAGCTGGCTGCGTTTACGAATGGAACACTGACGAAAGCTGGCGGATCATCGCCGGCATTTAAGAATGGCAATCCAATCAATCGCCTTCGCGACGAGCTCAAGCAGATCGACCCAGATAAGCGCATTCAGGGCTCGCTAAATCAACTGCTGCAGGCCAACCTATTCAGCGTGTCTTACGATCCGAAACGCAAACTTAAGCTGCCACATGATTATCAGTACGACAACGGCAAGCCGAATGAATCAGTTGAGCCTGCGGTGCTGTGGGGTGACGTACCTGCCGAGTATCAGCAGCTTTCGCCTCGCGAGCAGTATGCAAAGTGGTTGACGTCGCCCGGCAATCCTTTGTTCGCTAAGACCATAGCGAACCGTTTATGGAAGAGAGTCATGGGCGTGGGACTGATCGAGCCCGTGGACGACATAAAGCCCGATAGTCCCTGCGAGAACCCTGAGCTGCTCGACTTTCTTACGAAAGAGTTTGTGCGGCTTGACTTCAACCAGAAGGAATTTCTTCGCAC
The DNA here is from genome assembly GCA_041736515.1 of Pirellulaceae bacterium. GTDB lineage: Bacteria > Planctomycetota > Planctomycetia > Pirellulales > Pirellulaceae > Aureliella. The sequence goes on along the minus strand of JBGSTP010000240.1, from coordinate 40,724 downwards.
GCTTTACTACACCAAGACTTATCAACGAGCGAGCAGCGACTATGATCCTTCTGAAGCGGAGTTCTATCACTATCCAGGACCGCAGCTTCGCCGCATGACTGCCGAACAAGTCTGGGATTCGATACTAACCATTGCCGTTTACAATCCGTTTTCCTACGAATTGCCGGATAACAAACAATTCAAGGAGGTTGTTGACTTGGATATGGCCAACGTGACACTGGCACAGGCCGAGGCTGCCGCCACGCGTTACGATGAGTCCGTCAGTCAGGCAGCGCGGAACAAGCTGATGAGTACTGCCGCCTACCGCAGGCAGATACTGGCAAGATCTTCCGAGCTACCGAGCCCGTTGCCGGCCGATCACTTTATCCGCCAGTTTGGCCAATGCGATCGAGAGACCATCGAAGGTGATAGCAGCGATCCGACTGTGCCTCAAATCCTGACGATGTTCAACGGGCCGTTCACCCACATGATGCTGGAAGAAGGCTCGGTAATTTATGATAGCCTGTCGCGTTCTGCTAACCCGCGCGACGCGCTGAACGTAATGTTTCTGTCGATTCTAAATCGTCCGCCAACCAATCACGACAAAGATGTTGCACTGCGCGAAATGAGCCGCGGTGATGTCGTCATGGGCTATGGCAATGTTGTCTGGGCTTTGATCAACACGCGAGAGTTCCTGTTCATTCAATGATCTTCGCAACATCCGCTCTTTTTCGAAATTGCTTTGCACTCTCCGGGAATCGATAATGTCACCTTTGTTCACAGTCCGCTCCAGTGATCGTTTTCCAAAAACACCGCTCGGCGTGGCTGGTTTCCAGCCAACTCGGCGAACATTCATAGCCGAGGCGGCCAAGGCGATGCTCGGCGTGAGTTGTGCCGGTGGCTTGATGACAAATCGTGCCATGCAGTCGGTTGCTTACGCGGCCGAGACGACACCCACCCGCGGCAAAGCCAAGAGCGTCATCTTTCTCTACATGAACGGCGCGATGAGCCACTTGGATACTTTTGACCCTAAGCCAGGGGCAAAAAGCCAGGGTGAGACGCAGCCCGGTAAAACTCGAGTGCCCGGCGTCGTCATTACGGACAAGATGCCCAAGCTGGCGTACCTGATGAACGGCATTGCTTTGGTGCGTTCCATGACGACGGAAACGGGAGCGCACGAACAGGGCAGTTATATCATGCGCACTAGCTTCAAGCCGATTAATTCGATTCGCCATCCGGGGCTTGGTGCCTGGGCCAACCACGTCCTAAAGCGCGATAATCCTAATCTTCCTGGAAACGTGCTCGTTGGTTCGGCCGCAGGCCATCCTGGCTCAGGGTTTCTCCCCGCAGCCATAGCTCCGGTTCCCGTGCCTGATGCCCTTAAAGGGCTTGAAAATACGCAAAGTCCAAGTTATTTGACCGAAGATCAATTCCGACAGCGCATGTCGCTGGCGAACCAGTTTGATGCCAAATTCAAAGGAGCCTACAAAAGTCAGCTGATCGAAGCCTACGATCAAACGTATCGCGAAGCAGTACGTTTGATGGGCTCTTCCGAACTCAAGGCATTTCAGATCAGCGAAGAAAAGCAAGAGGTCCGCGATTTCTATGGCAATAACAGAATCGGGCAAGGTTGCTTGCTAGCTAGACGCTTAGTGGAAAATGGTGTGCGTTTCGTAGAAGTTGATTATGGTAGTTGGGATCACCATAATGACATTTACGACCGCTTGCCAACGATGGTCAGCGACGTCGACAATGCACTCGGTGCTCTGCTCCGCGATTTGGCGACGAAGCAGTTGTTGGGAGAAGTGCTAGTTGTACTTTCTACTGAATTCGGGCGGACACCTACCATCAATGAAAATGCCGGCAGAGATCATCATCCTGGAGTTTTCTCCAGCCTTCTTTGTGGCGCAGGTATCAAAGGTGGTGGAGCGTTTGGAAAGTCGGACGAACTGGGACATGCACCTGAAGATGATCCGATCTATCCCGAAGACCTTAACGCGACGATCGCCGCTGCCATGGGACTGCCTCTGGAACAAGAGTTTGTGGCGCCGAATGGTCGCCCGTTTCGAATTTGTAACAACGGTACGCCCATCACAAAATTGCTGGCGTAAGCTGTTCAGTTTTAAGCTTGGTGCTGCCAAACGTAGCTCGAACTGGTGGGCCTGGGTGTTCATTCCAGTTTTGTTTTCTAGCTTGGCTGCCTCCAAACTGGCTGCAGATGAGCTCGCCCCCAATACGGTAGCGACGCGAACTTCCACAGCCGATCTTCCATGGCGAGATGCGAAGAATAGTGTTTCGACTACGCTCGCAAATCACACCGACGAACACGGCCGTCGTTACCAATCCATCGTGTTTCTGCTGCGCGATCCATCCGGACGCTTTGTGGCTGTTGGATTGCCCGATAGTGTGAACGTGCGCGACTTCTTAACCCAATGGCTAGAATCAGAATTGGCTGGGAGGAAGCTAGCACGCGGCTATTCTGAGACGCAAATCGAAAAACTTCGATGGGCGGGCAGCCTGGATACGGCCCGCTTGATGCGCAGAATTGAGCGTGTCAACGAATTGCTAGGCAGGGACGAATATCGGCTCGATGCTCAAAAGACCAATCAGCTTTGGAATCCGATCGCGGCTGCCTGTGCGGGAGGACTGTTTAACGAACTATCCTTGCTACATCGCGTTTCAACTACCTTCGACACAACGCCAGGTCCGTAATTGCATCGCCGACACTTGCCACCTTGGAGCTGGGATGTGAACACAAACCCAAAGAACTTGAGCCAGACGACACAGGTTACTTTTCCGCCAGGCGGGGGTCGGTGATTGATAAAATCCGGGGCGTTTTGACGTTCTAGTCATGCTGAGAGTTGCTAGAATAGGAACTAATAACGGCTGCAGGCTGTTAATGTTATCCTTCCTTCCCTTGGCTGCGAACACTTTGGTGTTCAGGCTCCTTCCCTGACGCTGCGACAACTCCATGAATCGTCTTGCCGTATGGATTTTGATGTTGGCATTCCCTACCGCAGTGCGCGCGGTCGATTCTGATTTCGCGATCGATGTTATGTCGGTTCTATCGAAGGCTGGTTGCAATGCTGGGGCCTGCCACGGAAATCTAAACGGAAAGGGAGGTTTGAAGCTTTCGCTGCGTGGGCAGGATGCGATTTTTGACTATCAGTCGCTGGTGCTGTCGGCGCGCGGTCGAAGAATTAATTGTGCAGCGCCGGAGCTCAGTTTATTGTTGGTCAAAGCAACGGGCACAGTTACGCACGGCGGTGGCAGTCGCTTTGCGGTTGATTCCGACGAGTATCGCGTATTGCATCAATGGATTAAGGGGGGGGCTATGCCCCCCTCGGCTGCCGCGCCGCGTCTCACTGCATTACACTGCGAACCCGAACAAGCCATAGTCAACGCTCCCGAAAACCGGCTTCCAGTTCGCGTGACGGCTACTTTTTCCAATGGGACCACGCGGGATGTCACGGATCGTGCCTGCTACGAGCTATCAAACTTGAACGCTTCGGTTAGCTCGCAAGGCGTGGTGACCCGCGAGAAATTTGGCGAAACAACACTAGTGGTTCGCTATCTTGAAAAGCAACTGCCCATTTCGATCGCCTTCACTGCGACCGATTCCAATTTTGTATGGTGCGCGCCACGAGAAAGCAATTTTGTCGACACGCATGTATTCGCAAAATTGAAACGCTTAAGCATCAATCCAGCGGAGATATGCAGCGACAATGAGTTTGTGCGCCGCGCATACGTGGATATCATCGGTCGAAGTCCTACTGCCGAAGAAGCTCAGGCGTTCGTATTTGACCAGCGCCATGGCAAACGCGCACGACTCGTCGATGACTTGCTGTCGCGTCCCGAGTTTGCCGATTATTGGGCAATGAAGTGGTCCGACATCCTGCGGGCAGAGGAGAAGGTTCTCGACCCGACTGGAGTCGAACGTTTTCATGCTTGGATTCGTGACGGAATTGTTCAATCGCGTCCGTTGAATCAGTTTGTAAGTGAACTGGTGACGGGTTTGGGCAGCACCTATGAGAAGCCTGCAGCAAACTATTATCGCGCCAATCGCGACGCAGAGACTCGCGGTGAGACCACCGCCAGGCTGTTTCTAGGGACTAGATTGCAGTGTGCGAAATGCCATAACCACCCTTTCGATCATTGGACTCAAGACGATTACTATCGTTGGTCCTCTGTTTTTTCTCAGCTCGATTACGAAGTTGGCGAGAATAATCGCACCGACAAACTGGATAAGAATGAATTCGTGGGTGACCAGATTGTGTTGGTATCCAAGCAACCAGAGGTAAAAAATCCAGCTACCGGTGAGTATGTAGAACCGAAATTCCTGGGTGGACCAGTGTTGCCGGCAGAGCGCCGCGAAGACCGACTGGCGGCATTAGCGAGTTGGCTTACGAGCCCAGAAAACGAACTATTCGCTAAGTCTCAAGCGAACTTTATTTGGTATCACTTGATGGGGCAGGGCTTGGTGGATCCTATCGATGATTTTCGATTAACCAATCCAGCCAGTAATCCTGAGTTGATGAATGCCCTGTCGGTGCACTTTGTGGAAAGCGGATTTGATCTGCGGAGTTTGATCCGTACGATTAGTAACTCAACGACCTACCAGCTTGCCTCACGGCCGAATGAATCGAATGTTGACGATGTGACGAGTTACTCGCATGTGATTGTGCGTCGTTTGCCAGCGGAAGTAATCCTGGATATGCAAAGCGATATGTTGGACCTGCCCGCGAGCTTCGTTGGATTTCCGTCTGGCATTCGAGCTGTTCAAGTTCCCGGAGTACAGAGAAAGCCGCCTCGTCAGGCACCTGCAGAGTCCGGCGACCGATTCCTGAAAACATTCGGAAAACCGGAGCGCATCATGGCTTGCGAGTGCGAACGTTCGAACGAAACGACGCTGAAACAGGTCTTCGCGCTCGTGGGAGCAGGCTTAAATGATCGCCTAATGGAAAAGGGGGGGCTGCTACAGCGATTGAGCCATTCGAGTTTGTCCGAGTCTGCTATCGTCGATAATCTGTACTGGACGGCTATCTCGAGACCGCCCAATGATGCGGAACTCGACGCGGCCCTGAAACTATTTCGGAGCTACGGCGATGATCGGGAGGCTGCAATTGAAGATCTGGCTTGGGCCTTGATGAATACCAAAGAATTCCTGTTTCGCAAGTAATGAGAGTAGAGATGCAATGCTGAACTCCACACTGGGTCGACGATCGATGCTCAAAATTGGCGGTGCCGGTTTGATGGGTGTCACGCTACAGAAACTGCTGCGCGGTGCGGACATCGTCAATAAACCAGCGCGAGCCAAATCAGTCATCTTTCTGTTTCAATGGGGTGGTCCAAGCCAATTGGATACCTTCGATATGAAACCCAACGCTCCCTCTTCGGTGCGCAGCCCTTATCGGCCAATCTCGTCGAGTGCTCCGGGGATTGAAGTGTGCGAACTACTGCCAGAAATGGCCAAGCGAATGCACCACTGCACGCTGGTTCGCACCTTGACTCACACGATGAAGAATCATGCCTCAGCGGGATACTATGCGTTAAGTGGTCACCAACCGCCCAGTGACGATCAACGCTTGCGGGATTCGCTTGACCTTTACCCTGCATACGGTAGCGTGGTCGATAAGTTGGCACCGAACAAAAACGGCATGCCAACCTTTGTTGCCTATCCACATGTTATTCGCGATGGCTCAATTGTGCCTGCTCAACACGCTAGCTTTCTAGGAAAGAAACACGATCCGCTGCTGTTCTTGGAGGATCCCAACGATCCGAATTTTTCTCTACCCGAGTTGAGTTTGCCAGCCAGTTTGAGCATTGACCGATTGCAGCGCCGAAGAGAACTGCAGCGTTTGATCGACCAGCAAGTCAACATGCTCGACTACTCTGCCGAAGCTCGTGGCTTTGACGAATATTATCAACGGGCAATTTCAATGTTGACTTCCGATAGTGTGCGTAAAGCATTTGATCTTTCGGCAGAGCCAGAATCGATACGCGATAGCTACGGTAGAACGACCTATGGTCAAAGTTGCTTGTTGGCTCGTAGACAAAAGTTGTTCGCGCCCGCAAATTCGAGTCGGACGGTGTTTATTCCGAATTGCTTGCTGCCGCTAAAGGGAGGCCCCCACTCGCTCCGCCAACCACCCAGTAGCTCCGCCAACCACGACAGATTCAGAGTTTTTTCGTTGCCCATTGCAATGCAACACACCCCGTAGCGAAGTTTTGAAGTTGGGCTATTTTTAGTCGCCGAGCGACAGCAGGCGATAGCCTGGGGAGGCAAACCGATGCAAATCCCGGGTTTTCTTGAGCCAGCCTACGACGCCGGACCGTCGCGGTATCAATCCCTAGATTCGCGTCCCCAGCTAGCGCCCTCCGTGCCTTCGGCACACAAATGCGCAATTTCAAAACTCGCGTCGGGCAGTAAAAAACGCTGCGAATCGTGAGCAAACTCCGGCAAACAGCAAATGCGCTACCTCAAGAATTGGGACCCGGGGGCCGCTAGGTAGGGATGTTCGGTCAGCCGGGTTCGCGCGGCTAGATTTCCAAAGAATTTAGCCGATCGAGTTTGCCATTGGTCGCCGCGAAACGATATACTCCATCTAGTCAGCGGTCCAGAACCAAGCCGTTCTACTTTGGGCCATGCTGGTCTCTCCACGGTTGCCACAGGAATCATGCTATGGATTCGATACGTAAGCAAGCCAAGATCGCGCGTCGCCGGCTTATTGTGGAACGCTTTCTAGGTTTTCTGCCTTGGACGCTCAGCGTAGCTTTGGCTGTGGCTCTTGTCGCGATGTTGCTGCCGAAACTAATGTTCCTGAATGTGGAGCCGGTAACTTGGATATTGAGCTGGTTGGGTGGAGCGGCGGCGCTGGCGCTGATAACCAATTTCTGGCTAACCTATGTTGGCCGCCCGACTACCGTCTCGGCAGCCGCCGAAATTGATCGTCGTTTCAGTCTGCGCGAGCGTCTGTCGAGCGCTTTGTTACTCGGCCCGGAGGACTGCGAGTCGGAGCTTGGACAAGCCCTGGCGGCAGATGCGAATCGACGTGCGGACCAGATCGATGTGCGCGACCGATTCGCCTGGGGGGTTGGTCGCCGTTTATTGATCCCCGCGGTACCGCTGATACTGGCCAGTGCACTGTGGTTTGTGCCCAATCGCGCCGCGCCCGAAACGACCGCATCGAACGATTCATTGACTCTGACGCAAATCAAGAACTCGACCAAGCCCCTGATCGAGCAGATCAAGAAGAAACGGCTCGAAGCCGAACAACAGGGTCTGACTGCCGCTGTCGATATGTTCAAAAAACTTGAAGGAGAGCTGTCTAAGCTCGAAAAGGATACCAAGCTCGACACCAAACAGTCGTTAGCAAAGCTGAATGATATTAAGGAACAACTCGACGAGCGCCGCAAGGAACTGGGTAGCGCTGATAGTTTGAAGAAGAATCTGCAGAACTTGGAGAAATTCGAAGCCGGTCCCGCCGAAAAGCTCGCCGATGCGCTGAAACAAGGTGACTTCGAAAAAGCGGCAGAGTCGCTCGAGAAGCTCATGGAGAAAATAAACAAAGGCGAAATGAGTCAGGCGGAGTTGCAACAATTGCAAAAACAGCTTGAGCAACTAGAGAAATCGATGTCTGAAGCTGCTCAGGCTCACGAACAGTCAAAACAAGCTCTGAAAGAACAAATACGGCAAGCAGAAGCGGCCGGTGACACGCAGAAGGCAGCCCAGCTCCAACGCAAACTCGAGCAAGCGCAAGCCCAAGATGCCAATATGGCGATGATGCAACAGATGGCTGACGCGCTCTCACAGGCCCAGCAGTCCATGAAAGAAGGCGATATGCAAGCTGCGCAGGAGGCGCTAGGAGAAATGGCTAGCCAATTGCAACAAATGAATCAGTCTGATGCCGAACTTCAGGACCTCGACCAGTTAATGGATAGTCTGTCCCAAAGCAAATCCCAAATGGCTTGCAAGCAGTGCAGCGGCGCCGGCTGTTCGAGCTGCATGGGTAGCATGCCGGGCCAAATACCGGGTCAAGGACTAGGACAGGGCCGCGGTGCCGGAGATCGGCCCGAAGAAGAAACCGAAGCCGACTTTTTTGATTCGAGAATTCGCGACCAAATGAAGCAAGGTGAAACCGTCTATGGCGGTAAAGTTGGCGGCGACAACCGAAAAGGCACAACTCAAGTAGAAGTTCAAAATGCCGTCCTCTCCGCACTATCGGAGGAGCCCGAGCCGCTCGACGATACGCCGCTGCCAAAACTACAACGCGATCATACCAGAGACTATTTCAACTCGCTCCGCGATGGACAAACTGGTAAGTAGATTAGAACTCGCAGATTAGAACTCGTAGTTTACTTGGGCCGCTCAAACCGAATTACGGAGCTTGACTTGCACCCAATCGAGGCGCTGGAATCGATGTAGACATCGCGCGAATGATGGCTGTTTGGTAAACACCCGAAGAGCCTGGAGCATCTTGGTCGGTCAAGTAAAGTTGGGGCAAAGGTCCAACAGGTACCATTTGCGATATGGCTAGTTGGGTGGATTCAACCCGAGCGGCAGTCTGGTTGGGCGCATCGCCTTGTAGGACAAATACAACGCGACGATCCTGCGGAGCACGACTGACGATCCATCGCACGTGCGCTTTTCCGGAATCAGTCAATTGATGCGTGGTAGGGTCAAACATCGACGCTCCCAGCGTGTTGTTCAGCTTCCAGCCGTTATTGCGCTGCACTGCAAAATAGTCTAGTACCGATTGAGTGTCCATCGCGCGAAAAGGCATGGGCCACATCTTGTTGCGGTAGTAGTCGTAATGAAATCCCTGGGCGCAACTACCGTCGGAGCAAACCTCTTGTGCGGAAACCGCGCTGGCCAACAAGGCAGACAGTACAATGCTAGCGATAGTAATGAATTGTCGACTCATGCAACTGCGTTCCTTCGCATACTGTGAATAGCATGTCTTCGTTACAGAAAGCTCCGCTTCCATAGATGCGAATCGGGCTATTCGTGCCAGACTCTTTGGATAATCTCAGGCATGCGGAAAACTCTTCGCAAACCTCCTGTTTCCACACCCCCGGTGGTTCGTCGACTGCATGCAAAAATTCTTAGTCGCAAAAGCTAGCATTCGCATGCGCCAATGTCGCGGGAGGTAGGTGGGTCTAGAACTTCGTCTCGCGGCCTCTCAAAATCTTGTGTACTAAGTCGCTTCCAAGGGCAGCTTGCAAGGCGTTGCCAAATTCTTTGTCGCGATGCATCAGCTCGGTAATGAGATCTTTGGGCCATTTGGCGATTAGTAACGTGTCTTTGGCAATTACTTCAGCCGTTGTGTTACTACCAGTTAGAAAGCTCATCTCGCCCGCAAAGTGCCCAGCGCTCAGTCGAGCTATCTCGCGCCCTTGTGTACGCACTAGCGCTTCGCCGGACAGCAAAAGAATCAGGCTCTGCAAGCGTTCGTTTTCATTGAGCACAATTTGCCCTGGCGCGATCGTGCACCATTCAGCTTTGTCCGCAAAACGTTGCACCTGCCGCTGCGTAAAATTTCGGAGTGGACCCGCATGCAGTTTCTTTTGGGCTTCGTTAAGAACTACGGGGCGTCGCTCCAGCACCAACAACCAAATTTGAAACAGATTGATCGAAAGAAATATCCCCTGCCAGGCCAATGGAGTGTACTCTTCGCAACTCCAATAACACCATCCAAGGCTGAGCATCGCGCAGACCGTCAAGATCCGCAGCCAGAGAATGTCGCGCACGGAGTACGACGCAAGGTACAAAATATTTGCGAAATGTAAGAAGGGACCATCCATCGTTCGCTCGAATTCTCACGAATGTTAGCAAGGACATCACCATTCACTATCCACTGAATCAGCCACGCTTGGGTGGGACCGCAATGAGCCAACCCCTCTGTAGAGATACGCTGTCACATTCGATACAGTTTGCCGCTTTCAGTCTTTAGGGTGGATCATAGTTACCGGGCGGAATAATTGTCGCTGTCAGAAACTTGTCGCAAGCAGAAACACAGTCATATGGCGGAAATTGACAGCTTTGCCTAGTGTGATATGCTCGCGACTGGGCTGACTTTCGTCCAGCACACATGTTCACCAATTTTCTTGCTCTATCCGACATCCGGCTGCTTTTTGCCCGCCAGATGCAGCGCGTGCAATTCGTAGAATAGCTGTTTTCACTAAGACTTTTCATGTTTATCTCGTGCTCTTTGCACTAAGTTCTTGCATCAAGTTACAGCAGAGGCATACCAGGATCCGCAACTATGCGAAACATTTCTTTTGTCGTGATCTGTTGGATTTTTCTGGCACATTTTGCCCCAGTGCGGTTACGGGGCCAGGAAGTAGCCGCTGGAGCCGTGGGGGCAGTTCAAGATTTTGGCTTGCCCGCGAGTCTTCCCAGACCAAGCGAAATGACGGTCAACGCGTTTGAAGAGGTGCTGTACAAATTCGTCAATGAGCGTCGCTATCAGACCTTAGGTTGGCAGGTAGACAAGACCGTGCGGGACACGGGTCCCTACTTGAATGGCAAATACTACGGAACTCACCCTGCAGTAAAGGTCTACTACTCGCCGGAAATCATGCGTTGGCTGGTAGCTGGTCGCCAGGGGGTAATCCCCGATGGAGCCATGATTATCAAGGAGCAATATCAGCCACCCGCGGCGCGGCATCAGGATTCGACCGACGAGCAGCTTTGGGAAGCGTTAGAGTCTTGGACGATTATGGTGAAAGATTCTCGGGGATCGCATGACGGTTGGTTTTGGAGCAATCCAGCAAAGAATCAAAAGGTAGTCGATTATTACAAATACCCGTTTGAAGAACCCTATTCCGGCTTTGGCTTGTACTGCGTGCGCTGCCATGGCTCGACCAAGTCTCCCGGAGCGGTGAACGAGTTTACTTTCGCCGCCCTGCGCAACATCAAGGGCTTCCCAGGGGCACCACTTTTATTTCGAGTTGATGATTCGTGGCGAGCAGAGGATGAGCCTGCAGACTTGTCCAATGAGGCGCTGTTGGCGGCAGCGCTTGCGCAGAATTCAACTGAACTCGCCAAATCAGAAGAGGGCAAAGTCATCGGGGCACCCGATTCCAGCTCCAGCGCCTCCAAGTCGCATCCGAGATGTGCCGAAAGCGATAACCCAACTCTTTGTAGTCCCGAACTAAACGAGACGTTCGTGCGGCTCTTTCCTCAAATGAACCAATGTGATCGCGCGGCGATTTTGCACTTTCCTCCCGTCACTTACGATTCTGTTCCGCGGCAACCGCTGGCCAAGCGGCTCGAGCATCCTGCGGGCGATTCGCAATTGTTCTTGACTTCCAATCAATGCATGAGTTGTCATGCGGGCATCACGGAACCATTTGGTCCCACGATGTTTATACCGACCGGCGAATCGGCAGGCTATGGCGAACCGGGATTGCATATTTCGCCCTACGGTGAGTGGCGTTGGACTCCAATGGGCCTGGCTGGCCGCGATCCAGTTTTTTACGCGCAGTTGGAAAGCGAACTAGCGCTGCTCAAGAAGCAGTTTCCTGAACAGAAAGCTGCAGCGATCAGCCAACAACTCTCTGAAACTTGCTTGGGATGCCATGGCGTGATGGGTAAGCGACAGCACGATTTAGATCGGGGCAATTCGACAGATACATTTGCGGTGTCGGATGTCTATCGTCACGAGCTAGATCCTCATGCGGCAGGCTACAACGATAGCAAGTACGGTAGCCTAGCCCGCGACGGTGTGAGCTGTTCTGTATGCCACCGCATGCAACCACGCCCACAACCCGCAAATGACACGCGACCTTACCTTGAGCACTTTTTGAGCACTTCGATAACCGGGAATTTTTTCTTGGGGCAACCTGGCGAAGTGTACGGACCCTACAAAGACAACGATTTGGCGCCCTATGTGATGGAACATTCCACGGGGTTCAAGCCAAAGCACAGCGACTATATCAAGCAATCGCAAATGTGCGGCACCTGCCACACTGTCAATTTGCCTGTAGTCGATTGGCCGAAGTCAGCGACTGAGAGGCACAATGAACTGATGCTTGCAGAAAACAATCCCAATTTTCGCGATTTTCACCATCATGTTGAACAAGCAACTTATCTCGAATGGCTCAACAGCCAGTATGAAAATGAAGTCAATCCGCAGAATGCACAAGCCAAGTCCTGCCAAGACTGTCACATGTCGCAGGGCATTCAGCACGCGCCATCGGGAACAGATGTCCAAACCATTAGGACTCGGATTGCGACCATCCAAGACGAATCCTACCCAGACGCAGAGAATCTTGCGGAGCATTCAGAAATCAAAGTGCGCCATCGGGCGGAGGGATATTCGCGACACAACTTTCGCGGACTAAATGCCTTTCTTGTCGAAATGTTTAACCAATTCGACGACGTGCTTGGAGTACGCAAGCATGACTATATGACCGGCTCGAAATTAGATATTCAGCACGCCGTCGATGACCTGGTGCGGCAAGCTTCCGTTGACACGGCACAAATTGAGGTGGTTAGTCGGTGGACTGCGGCGAACGAAATCCTGACTACCGTCGATATCCATAGCCTAGTGGGCCATCGTTTTCCATCCGGCGTTGGATTTCGAAGAGCATTTATCGAATTGTTGGTCTTGGATGAGACTAACCCCCAGGACAGCAGAATTGTCTGGTCTTCTGGACGAACTAACGAAGCAGGAGTCTTGATCGATGCCTCCGGTAATCCGTTGGCTACTGAATTCTTTACGCCACACGCGGATGGGCATCAACAGTACCAACCTCACCACACGGAAATCACGGATTCGACCCAAGTTCAGATCTACGAGACGCTTCTTCACGACCGAGGCGGCAAGTTTACAACCAGTTTCATTCATGGTTGCACGATCATTAAGGACAATCGCTTCCTACCCCGTGGTTGGTCCAAACACGGCCCCGGAGGGGGCCTGAACGGACATTTTCTCACGGCCACCTACCCCGGTCCGATTGCCTCGAATGACCCTCGCTATCAGGACGGAAGTGGCAGCGATCAGATCAATTATCGCATAACAATTCCAAGCAGTACACCACGTAAGAATCTTCGTGTTCAGGCTACGCTTTACTATCAGGCAATGCCGCCCTACTTTCTAAAGAACATTTTCGATTCTACGCCAGATACTCCTGCTGCCATGCGTCTGCACGCGATTATCAGCAATTTGAAACACAAAGGCACCGCTATCGAAGACTGGAAACTGAAGGTCGTTTCTAATTCGTGCCTGCCGAAGTAGATAGCGCGCCCATAGTATTCATCAGGCCAGCTAACAGGCTGCACGACTAACCCATGAATTGGGGCCTGTAGATGGCGTTCGTCGCTGGTCCGAATGATGAACGCGGCCGTCTTTAAACAAAGATATTTCTCCGCGCTCTCCTCCCCTCCGTGTCCAAAACTCCCTCTACCTCCGCTTCGCATCCTCACGAAATTCTTGCGTACGATGGATTAAACGCGGTGACGCGGAGGAACGCGGAGTTTTTCGGGCTAGCAAACAATCTCAAGTACGGAGGGCAGGTCAAAGATTATTGTAGCGAAGCGTGCGCCAGTGCAGCGAATTCTCCAACAGAGCTACAACGTACTGAAGCTCGTCCAGGTTGTGAGTGTTACGTCGGTGTGAATCCGCAGACTCATCACCCATTAGCTTTCGTGTCCGGCAAATCACCAAAGCCGGGAAGTCCTTCGCGTATTTGCCGGCTGAAACTGGCCGCTTGTGCGCTGTTGGCGCGATCATTGATCCAACTTAGCTTCTTCAACTGGTCAAACGGCAATCCTTGATAAAGTTGCCCCCACTCATAAAGCATTTTGTCAACGGATCCGTTGAGCACAATTCGCCAATCCCATGACATCTTCCCATTGCGTTGCTGATAAACAGAAGTCGTGCAGTTGGAATAGAGCGTGTTGTACCACCGTGGAGTCGCGTGCAGGGCATTCGTCTCGCGAACATATTCCTGGAATATCTCGCGCACCTGATCGGTGTCCATATGCAATCGGTACAAGTAGACATCCTGGCTTTTCGCGTACTTTGTTCTTCGTAGAATCGCATCGCGCTCATCACAAACCACATACATTAATTCGTTTTGCCGAAACAAACCGCGCAACATGTCATAACTTTCATTGACTCGATACCGAACTTCGATCGAAAAACAGAGATGATCGTCGTTTCCAAAGTTGAAGACCGCAGCGGGGTGGCATACCCAGGATGATCCCCAGAAGAAAGTAAGCAAATCTACGTGAGCTAAGTTCTTCAAGTCATACTCGCGCGTTTCCCACCGGCAATCGAAGTCCTTTAAACTACGGTAATGCGTGTTGCGGACGTTGTGGACTATAACCTGATCGCCTTCAATCTTTATTTCAGGAAGTGCGGCGAAATCTTGGCTCCATGCTCGGTCATTGGATGGTTGTTGGGTCCTCCACCATACGATTACGCAGGCCATCATGCAGGTCACAATCGCCACGGCCGTCCCAAACGGTTTTATTAGAATTAGGGTGGTGGCGAAAACAGCAGCCCAAACTAGGACCAATAGGCGTCCCCAAACAGATCTCCTCCCTGCATCAAGATAAAGTGCGCCGCTAGTCCAGAGGAAAACTCCAAGCAAATAGACGGAGCCAACCATCAGTAGTAAGAAGTGAAAAATGTTCATATGAGAAATTGTCGTCGCTGGCTTTTAGTTCAAGCCTCCAAGTGAGGTTCTCATTCGACCCACGCAAGTCCGCGCATTCGAGATCCGAATTTCAGAACAGAATTATAGACACTTATCGGCGATCACCACCACGGATTTTGCGTACCGGGCGGACCGGGCGGACCGGCATGATGATGGTCGATACTCGCGTTCGCCGACAGGATGCTAGTTGGACAGCGCCACGCTAGGCCCGAACACCAGCTCGACGCGCCAGCGAGGGGGTCGTAAGCGGGCGAATTTCTTAGGATTATTTCAATTTTCAAGCGACCCGCTCGCTGGCGCGTCAAACTGGTGTTGCCACAGTTTTCCGCAAAGTGGCGCTGTCCAACCTGCTAGGCCAAACATTAGATCACACCATGATCGCCCTGTTGTGCACCCACGCAGACCAATGAAGCAGCCATGCTTTGGGAAGATACAAACGATACCTAGCCCGAAAAACCTCGGCTTGCGGAAGGGCTGCACCACCCAGATATGCAACAAGCAAGACCGATTTCCTGCTGATTGGGCTAGACGCAACGTGCACCATTCGTGTACACGCTCAGTTGGACAAAGTGTGTACTTGAGTCCACTTTACAGTTCTTGAAAGATGAATGTCATGCTTGGTAGAAGACTGTGGCTAACTTCTGCAATCGTTTCCATGTTTGCCTTACTGCCGGCACGGCGTGGGGCAGCCCAGCAAGGTAACAGCACCAACTCTGCTGAACGACTGAGTCCGCAGAATTTGACTTCGCTCACAGACCAATTAAACAAAGGTCTAAGAGCAGCAACGTCATCCCAAAAGCAGTTTGTAAGTGTAGTTGTCGCTTATGTTGACCAGGGAAGAATTCCGCGCGCCATGGTTAACCTGGTTTACAAGTGGTCGTTAGAGAGAAACGACTCAATCCCCTTTCCGTACTTCGAATTCGCAATGCGCGAACTTTCGAAACGCCGTGGCGTTATATTGCCCTGAGGCGAAAGCCAGAGTTTTGAGCATTGCTACAGGACAGAGCTCGCTTATTTTTCCTTAGTCACCGTGAGGAAGAATTGCTCAACCAGCACCGTAGGGCGTAAAGTGAAGCGGGCGAGATGCTGAAGTCACCGAGTTGGAATCGTGGTAACCACTGCCAACTTGCTTGGCCTTGAATGTAGGCAATTCTGGGCGATAAGCTGGTCGCCTCAGCGAACTGAGCCACATAATTATCGCTCTCTTTTGTTTCCTGCCAGCCGAAGGCTTGGAGTGATAGATCTTTACAATGGTCGAGCAGCGGAAGGAAATGATCGACAACGTTGCTATGGGATAATTGAATCGCATATAGGAAGGAGGCGGCTCCGGCAAAGCCTATTGTGCTGTTGGGAGTTTCAGGGAACGCAAAAATGCGCGCAACGAGCGTTTGGTTTCTAGCTGCGATGATTACCAACTGCGGGTCGGTACCAACCTCGTCATCCGATTGCTTCAAAACATTCCCGTTCAAATCCGTCAGCTGTAGTACCGCGTCCATGTCTGAGCCAAGTATGTGATTGGCAATGACGCGGGCGTGAATCAATTGGCCTTGCTTGACGTCGAATCGGAAAGTGTCGACGTCTTCGTTTTTATCCAGTCGGCCGAAGACAGTAGCGGGAAGGCTCACCGCCGTAGCTTCGCGAATTGCTCCATTGGGTTCCTGCTCCAGCTGGACTGAGGTGCTTTCGATCAATAATGGTTTCAGGCTCGAAGCGGATTGTGAGTCCGCGAGTCTTACCCAAGCGCAACCTGGAGTTGCCTTCGCGTCCGCTTCCACTCTTAGTTCCCCAGCTTTCTCGCCGCAACTGATCTTCACGTCCTCTCGATCGCAGAAGATTTCCACAGGCCAGGCCGGGAATTTTCCCTCAGCCGCGATCAGGCTGGGATGACCAAGCGAGACTGCGGCCGGAAAAAATCGATCGAACTGGAGCAATTGAGCGTTGACTGAGAGCGGGCTGGAAATGAGGGCAAGCCAAAAGCCGAGGGATCGAAGAATCCGAGTCAAGTTGATCACTCCTACGGAGAGCAAAGTCAAAAGCGTTGTCACAGAGGGTCACGGACACTGGCAACGCAAAAAAAAGACGCAAGCTAAGTTGCCTAAATGGAGGGGCTTTCCTGGGGCATCCCCTAGTCCTTTATCTGCGGATGATCGCGAATGAAGTCGCGCCATGCGGTCGTCGAGATGGCCGTGTCGCCAACATCGCAAGCTTTTAGTTTGGGAAGTGTGTTTAAAGTTTCCAAGCTGGCTTCGCTGATCTTTGTTTTGGTCAACCACAGCGTTTCTAAATTAGGATGCTGGCTGATTTGCTCTAGAGCCCGGTCGTCAATTGCGCAGCCGCTCAAATCCAGCTCCACGAGCTGACGAAGCGATTTAATTATACTTAGGATCTCGCCATCGACGTACGTTCCTTCTACGCTCAGCCGCTGCAGTTCGTTGGCGTTGCTCAGCCAAGTGAGATCCGGCGATTTTGCGTTGCTAAAGGACAGGTCGAGCCATTCGAGTTGCGGTGCCAGTGCAGCCAGTCGTTGCCAAGTTTCGCGCGCAAGCTCACTAGCTGCGAGCACGAGCGACGGGCAAGCCTGTTCAGTAGTGCACAGGGCCTCGACGTCCAAATCATTCAACCGCAGGCCATCCTGGTAAGCCAGGTGGGCAGCGGCGTTGTTTCCGCCCAAGAGGTCGAACATCTCGTTGAATCTGGGTTCGTTCTGGTAAGTAGATACGATTGCTCGAAACAAAGTCTCTCGCGCATTCGGGTTCGGCAGATGATCCATAAATAAATGGGTCAAGCCGATTGCGTGAGTGTAGAGCCTGGCGATCTGAGGATCCTCTTTCCATGCTTCAGTTTGTCCCTCGGTGAAGATTTTCCAGTCGATCCAGAATCCGTCTCGAAGCGCACGATAGCGAGCCGTTTGCAGGCGGGACGCGTCGATGCCGCCAACTGTCCAGTAGTTTCCGCGATTAACCAGTGATTCCATATACATCGCAATACCTTCTATTAGCCATACGCCCCCCTGCTTGCCTGCATCCAAGTTGGCTTGGATATTCGTCGCCTCTGCAAGCAACTGGTGTGTTAGTTCATGGAAAAACGTGGCTTGCAAGTTTTCTTCTGGATAAAAGAAACTCTTCTTCAGTTGAGGAGCGTAGTACCCCACGGAAACGGCTGCATTCTTTTCAGCCAGCTGCAGCACCTCCAGGTAGTCGTTTCGGTCACGCAAAAGAGTCACGGCAAATTCCGATGACTTTTCCCAGGGAGTATTCTGTCCTTCAAATCGCTTTTTGAGGACACCGGGAGGAGCCCAAAGGGGATAGAACATTTGTCGCCACAGCGCGTAGAACTCCTCCATGGATGTTGCCAGTGTCAAGCTCTCCTCAGTGCCTGCGCGAGTAGTCAGCAGGAAGTGAGGTGTTTGCACGCGGCTGTATGAACCGGCAGGCCAGCCAAAGTCAGTCTGTGAAGAGGTTCCTTTGCGCGGCCGCGGACGAATGGCTGCAGTGGTTGCTAAGGTTCCAAGAATCCTCTTGGCTTCTGTATGGCTTGGATCTTCGTGGAGGACCTGCCAAAGTAACCGAAACGCCGTGGCTTCATCTCCGGTCGCGGCCAGGTTTCGAGCTTGCGCGAACAGCGTGGCCGCGTACTTGACCCGAGCGGTATTGATGTATCCGGTCCATTTTTCGTGCGTCGTTCCTTTCTCTTTGGCAATAAACAGCTCAGCGGGCAGAAACAGAATGTTCTGATCGCTGCGCAGGGGCGGCAACCACGTGCGAGATATTTCAGCCTCCTCCTCGAGGCCAATCGAGCGGCATATTTTCTCGAGGCGCAACAGCTCCTTGGCCATCGATTCGCGATCGAAATCTTGTGCCAAAATCGCTGTGCACAGCAGCGGCTGGGCAGCGAGGAGCCCCAGTGATAATTGCAGATATAGTGCTGCCTTTTGCAAATGCGATAAAGAATGCATGTGGTGTCGCGCCGTAACAGATTTGAAAGATAGCTGTCCCTGGCTATCCGAAGTTCTTCGGTGCAGTCGACATTTTTTGTACAATGCGCAGCACCTAGCATCCCCAGTTATCGGAATCCAACAATCATGATACCTCACCGTTTTCTGCTTGCCTGTGTTTGTGTTGCTATTGCCAGCGACTTCCAACAAGAAACTCGTCGATGTTTGGCGGCCGGGCCGAATGTCGTGTTTATACTTGCTGACGACCTTGGTTGGCGCGATTTGTCGAGCTACGGCAGCCCATTTTGCGAAACGCCGTATATCGACTCTTTGGCGGCAGGCGGCATGCGGTTTACCAATGCCTATACGGCAGGGTCCATCTGCTCCCCCACTCGCGCTAGCTTAATGACCGGCAAATATCCAGCGCGAACTGGCATCACAGACTACATTCCGGGATTGAAATCGCGGGAGGATCAGATGCCCACGCCGCGAACTGCTACCGAATTAAAGCTATCTGAAGTTACGATGGGCGAGATGTTTCTGCAGGCCGGATATCAGACTTTCTACACGGGCAAATGGCATTTGGGCGAGCAGGGCTTCGAACCCTCGGATCAGGGATTTGAATTTTATGTGGGCGATAAAGTCCTCGGGCAATATTCGAGAGATTTTAGCGTTGGCAAACGCATGACGGAGGCCTTCGAGAAATTCACATCGGAGCAAAGAGACTCATCCAAGCCGTTTCTGGCCGTCCTGGCTTTTCACGAACCGCACACGCCAATCCTGGAGTACCCAAACCACATCGAACATTTTCGCGATAAAGCAGAAAAACTTCCATCCGGTGGTCCACCCCGCACGGAGCGCGACGGCCGAACACGGGATCGGCAAGACGATGCCGCTTATGGCAGCGAGGTCGCAGGGTTGGACGAGTACGTGGGCAATATTCTGAAGACATTGGACGATCTCCAACTGGCTGAAAACACAATCGTCGTCTTTTTCTCGGACAACGGTGGGCTTTCCACGAAATCAAGTCCGGGACCAACGAATAACGACCCACTGCGCGCGGGGAAGGGATGGTTGTACGAAGGTGGAATTCGCGTGCCGTTAATCGTTCGCGCACCTGGCAAAGTGAAGCCTGGTACTGTTTCAGATCAAATGGTGATGAGCTGTGATGTGCTACCAACGCTGCTTGAGCTTGCAGGTCTGCCACTGCAGCCCGAGCATCATGTCGACGGCCGCAGCGTTGCTCCGGTGCTATTGGGGCTTCAGAATTTCATCCCCCAACGGCCCATCTATTGGCACTACCCACACTACCATGGTTCCACTTGGGCACCTGGTGCAGCAATGCGCGATGGTGATTGGAAGCTGATCCAATTCGACCATTATCGACAAGTTGAGCTTTACGATCTATCTCGCGACATATCGGAGTCCCATAATCTCGCGGATGTAGAACCAGCGCGAGTGCACCAGATGCAGCAGAGCTTGGCCAATTGGCAAACTTCCGTCGGTGCGGTATTCGCGACCCCGCAAAACATGCGCCGCCAAGAATTAGTTGCCTGGTGCATAGTGCCATTCGATGCCGCCAAACGCGATTCCGAGCAGCGTGCCCAAATGTTGAATGAGCTTGGATTGAAGAAACTAGCTTACGACTGGCGCGAGGAACACGTCGCAACGTGGGACGCGGAAATAGATGCCTTGCGGAAACATGACATCGAACTGACTGCGTTCTGGTGTTCCAGCAGCCTAAATCCGTTGCAAGATAAGAGTGTACAGCGAATTGTAGATTTTCTAATACGTCGCCAGGTAAAGACTCAATTGTGGTTGAATCTCCCCGACGGCGAGTTGGCGAAAATCGACAGCCACGAACAGCGTGTCGCAATTGCGGCGAAAGCCATTCGTGAATTGGCTGAGCAAGTGGGGCCGTTAGGCTGCCAGGTTGGCTTATATAACCACGGGGGATGGATCGGCACACCCCAGAATATGGTTCAAATCATGCGTTCGTTGACAGATCTGGATAATGTTGGCATCGTTTACAACTTCCACCATGCCCACAATGACCTGGTTTCATTCCCGCAATCGCTGTTCGATATGAAGCCATACTTGCTTTGTCTTAATTTGAATGGCATGAAAACGACTGGCGGAAGTAATGCTAAAGAAAAAGTTGTTACGCTCGGCGAAGGCGAGATGGACAAGACTGTGCTAAGTTGGATTCGCATGGCACAATACGCTGGGCCGATTGGCATTCTCGATCATCGCCAGGAACTCGATGCCAAGCACAGCTTGCAGCTCAATTTGGATGGACTGGAAAAACTGTTGGGATTGGATTGAATGGCATCTGAGACAATGACTACCTATGACCGATGCGACGCCTAGTTTTGAAGAGCAACCCAAGCCAGCGGAAGACGCCGACAAGCCCTTAGAGCTGCCCGCAGGTGCTGACTTGTTTGGTTTTCGTCGTGCAGCGGAGAAAGTGCGATCGTTTCCGCAAACACCGGGTGTGTACTTGATGAAGGATCAGGCCGGGAGAGTAATCTATGTCGGCAAAGCCAAGAATCTGCGATCTCGCGCGAGCAGTTACTTTCTTAAGGCCGCGCAACACGAGCAGCGAACTGCAACTTGGGTAAATGAGATTTGTGATATTGATTACTTGGAATGCGAGAGCGAAGTTGACGCGTTGTTGGCTGAAAGCCGCTTGATAAAAGACGTGCAGCCAAAGCACAACAAGGAGCAGAAGGACGACAAGACCTTTCCCTACTTGATGATCACTACACGCGAGGATTTTCCGCGAGTCGAATTGACTCGCGAACCGCTTTCTTCGGGGGCGAAATTGTATGGGCCGTTTGCCAGTGCCGGTGCGCTGCGTGGTGCCATTCAAGCGATGCAGAAGATTTTCAAGTTTCGCACCTGCTCTCTTGATATTGACGCAGAGGATCCGCGATGGAAGTGGTTTCGTCCCTGTTTGCTCGCCTCGATTAAGCAGTGTACTGCGCCCTGCAATCTCCGTATTAGCAAAGAGGAATACAAGCAGGATATCAAGCGGCTGCAAACGTTTCTTGAGGGGGGGCAAAAACGATTGCTCAACGATCTACGTAAGGAAATGCAGGCTGCGGCCAAGGAGTTACAATTTGAAAAAGCGGCTCGCCTGCGCGATGAGATTAATATGCTCGAACGGCTGGACGAACGCGGCGAATTGGATACGCATGTTCAGCCGGAAGTATTCTATATTGATCCCAAGAAGGGTTTGGCGGGACTCCAGAAAGTTCTCAAGTTGACGTCGCAACCGCGGATCATAGAGGGGGTCGATATTGCGCACCTGGGTGGTAACGAGACTGTTGCCAGTTTGGTGCAGTTCCTGGATGGCCTGCCCTTTAAGCCGGGCTATCGACGCTACAAGATCAAGAATGTCGCGGGGGTTGATGACTTCCGCAGTATCCACGAAGTGATCTCGCGTCGGTTCCGAAGACTTAGCGATTCGCAAGAAAGCTTTCCGGATGTACTTTTGATCGATGGAGGCAAGGGGCAACTGAATGCTGCACTTGCCGCCTTCCGAGACCAGAGTATTGAACCTCCTGCGTTACTATCTTTAGCTAAACGCGACGAGGAGATTTTTCTTCCTGGCGAATCGGAGCCCCTGAAGCTCAGTCGCCACGCCTTCGCTCTGCGGTTGCTGCAATACGTTCGCGACGAGGCACATCGTTTTGCTCAGCATTATCACCATATACTGCGAAACAAGTCGCAGTTCGGTTCGCAGTAGTGTAGCGACGGTTAACTAGGGGCAGTGCGTCATTCGTTTTTTGCGGTTACCAAACTGGCCAAGTTTTCCACGGAAGGCAGGCCGTTTTTCAAATATTCCTATTCACCGACCGAATTCTCTATGTCTCGTCGCATTGTTGTAACTTGCAATCGTGGGCTTGCGCCCGCCATTGAGCGTGAATTAGCAGAGCTAGGGTTCACCACAGTTCGATCCTTCAATACGGGGGTCGAGTTGCAAGGGACGCTTAGCGACTGTGTGCAACTCAACTTAAATTTGCGTTGTGCGAGCCAGATTATGTTCTCGCTGCTCGAGTTCCGCTGCGACGATCCAGAGGATTTATACGCCAGCGTCTTCTCCATTGACTGGGAAAATCTACTCGAGCCCACGGGCTATTTTTCGGTGCACTGCAATGTTTCACATCCGACGATTCGTTCGAGTATGTTTGCGAACGTCCGAGTGAAGGATGCTATCGTCGATCGCATGCGGCAACAAACCGGGCAACGTCCTGATTCCGGTGCAGAATTGTTGGGGGCGGTTGTTTATCTTTTTTGGCGTGGCAACACAGCTGAGATCTTTCTGGATACGTCTGGCGACACTCTGGCTAAGCACGGGTACCGAAAACAACCCGGGAAAGCTCCGATGGTCGAGGCACTGGCGGCAGGTACGATCTTGACCAGCAAGTGGGATCAGAAGTCGCCGTTTGTGAATCCGATGTGCGGGTCGGGAACTTTGGCAATCGAAGCCGCGCTTATCTCAACGAATCGCGTGCCCGGTTTGTTGCGCACGGAATATGCTTTTTCACACATTAAGGGTTTTCGGAAGGAATTTTACGAAGAACAGCTTGAGCAGATGCAGACAAGCGTTCGCCCCTCGGCCTGCCCAGTCATAATCGCGACGGACATCAGCGAGGAAGCCGTGCGCACGGCGCAAGCCAATGCGCATCAGGCCGGAGTTGGCGATCTGATTCAGTTCTCTGTATGTGATTTTGCGGACACCCCCATTCCGAGCGACGGTGGGGTCGTTTTGTTTAATCCAGAATACGGCGAGCGGCTGGGCGACGTTGCTGAGCTGGAAGCGACCTATGGCCGCATCGGTGACTTCATGAAGCAAAGGTGCGGTGGCTATTGGGGGTATGTTTTCACCGGGAATCTGGAATTAGCCAAGAAAATTGGACTAAAAACCAAACGTCGACTCGAATTTTCGACAGCTCAATTAGACTGTCGGCTACTGGAATTTGAACTTTACGCAGGCACACGGCATGCCAAGGCTGTCGACAAAGTGGAGTAATTGCCTGGGCTGATCGGATTGAAGCAAGTGGGAATGCAACTAGACTAATGTTGTTGCATTCGCGAGTTCCATCCTTTTTTTCCTTTCACCAAATTGGCCATGTCGACTCGAATGAAACACTTCTCCCAGATTACAAGACCACTGAGTCTGATCATCGTTTTTAGCTGTGCTTTGTCAGTAACGCACGCAAGCATCTCGATCGACAATTATTCGCACCCAACGAACGACCGCTTCACCAACGATCCTGCTTTTATTGCATCCAGTTTTGATCTAAGTGGGATTGGTCAAACCTCGACCGGTGCATGGGCCACTGCCATAAGCAACAACGTCGTGATATCGGCCTGGCATGCGGCTCCAGATCCAGGCACTCCGGTGGGAGTACTTGGACCGGATGTGTTTTTCTATACGGCTAACGATCCCTCTGCAGCGCCCGTTGTCCGGCAGTTCGTTGGCGGTTCCGGACTGAGAATTGGTTCGACGGATATATTCGTTGGCGTGCTCAACGCGCCTCTGCCAAATACGATTGCTCACTATGCGATAGCGGATCTATCGCTGAATGGCCCAGAACCCGCAGGACCGAACTTCTTCGTCGTCCCTGCTCCGACATTCCAAGACCTGAATGCCTACACTTTTGGACTGTCTCCCTTCGATGAAAACATCGTCGGCGACAATCGCTTCGCTTTCAACGACCAAGCCGTAGGCAGGAATCGCATATCTGGTTATGCGGAAAACGTTCCGTTTAACGGTGCCGATAATGATTCGCTGATTCTATTGCGCGATCCCCCTGGCTCTATGAACTATGTAGAGCACGAATCGCTGTTTCAGGGAGG
Organism: Pirellulaceae bacterium; assembly: GCA_041736515.1. Lineage (GTDB taxonomy): Bacteria > Planctomycetota > Planctomycetia > Pirellulales > Pirellulaceae > Aureliella. Next base: position 16,273 of record JBGSTP010000240.1, on the reverse strand, counting down.
AGATTCTGGCGGTCCGACGTTTGTTGAAATCGGGGGGCAACTCGTATTGTTGGGTACGAATGCGTTTAGATACAACGACAACAGCGGCAGCGGAATTAATTACTTGGGCAATCAAAGTGCGGCCATCCGTAATTTCATTCAAGTAAACGCCGTACCAGAGCCAGCTTCTCTGTCTTTGCTGATTTGTTTCGGCGCAATCGCTGCTGCTCGTCGCCGTCGCAACCCCGACGTAGCCTAGGAATACTGCCTGGATCCTAGCTGCGCTTGCTCGAGATAGCCCTGCGCATCCGCCTCGTTCCTAGCTGCGCAGGTTTTGCCTGGTTCTCTTGATCCATCTCAGATCGCGACTTCGCCATCCAGTTGATTCCGCATGGCGATTAACTCCGTTGCTTTTATCGCTCAGCATGAAATCAGGACTTGCCGGGCCAAAAAACTCTTCCAGACGGCCGCGGAGGATCTCGGCTTCGAGTTGTTACAGGGGACCCAGGCTGGAAGCACTTGGCTACTCCGCGGATTGTAAACGAGCTTTCCAAAGCTCTTCGAGCAGTTGGTGCATCTGCGGATCGTGCCGTTTCAGTTCTTCGCGAACAAACGGAAAGAAGTCATTGCGGCTGAAGTAAGCCTCGCTCGTTTCGGCAAAGTACTCCATGGCATTATTCATGGCGTAGGCCCGCTCAAAGCTATTGGCATGATTGTTCCCGTGCCAACGTTCCACACGTTCATAGGTACCGCTTTGTTTAGCAGCTTCGAAACAGGCCTTGATTTTTGGTTCCTCAAAGCCACCTTCAAGAACGCGGTTGTGGTAAGCGTGCGCCAGCTCGTGGAGTGCGAAGTTTGGCATGCGCTGTGTTTCCGCCTCAAAAATGCGAATATTGGTAAACTCTACGGCCTGCGCCATGGCAGGATCGCGACGGTTGGACTTCAGCCACTGCACATTACCGTGAAACTCGGCTCCGGGGCGTTTACCAGGATACTCAGGGGAAAAATAGAGTGGCACTTTCTGCAGCTCAACCACTGCGGTCCGCGGAACAACTCGCACAATTTCTTGCAACTGAGCGGTAAGCAGCTCGATTGCCTTGTTGGTTAGCGTCGCGTCGTTCTCGAGTAAATCGCGATGTACGTGTAGTGTCCATCCCTCGATCGTTCGCGACTGGCGAGGGACTGTCCCCGGTTCCTGGCCAGCTAAGATTTGGGAGAGTAGGCACATCGAGAAGATTGTGAGGCAGGTCGACCGAATGCTCATGTTACGTCTACCACGCGTGGACCTAAGACATCGAATCGGGGCTGGATACCTAATCCAGGCTGCGAACTGGCTTGCATAAATCCGTTCTCGCGCTGTGGAGCTCCTGCCGCTGTGCTTACTGTCACATAGCTATTGAAGTCCGTACTGGTGAAACGCAATTCGGCGGGGGTACTGTGAGCTAAGTGGGCAATTGCGGCAGTCGTGATGTCGCCTCCCCAGCTGTCTTCGAGCGTCATGGCGATGCCCATCGCTACGCATAGGTCGCGTGCTTGTCGTGTTTTGGTAAGTCCACCAAGTTTGCTGATTTTCAGATTGACGACATCCATCGCTAGGTCCGCTTTGCAGCGTAACAGCATTTCAAGACTATCGATATTCTCGTCCAGCACAAAGGGATGGTCGCAGTGCCTTCGCACAGCCAAGCATTCTTCGTAGGTCAAACACGGTTGCTCTATATAAACATCCACATCGCGGACCGCACGTACAACGCGCATTGCTTCGTGCTGCGTCCATCCTGTGTTCGCGTCGGCGACGAGTCGATCCGAGGGCCTCAGCATGGCTCTCACAGCTCGGATTCGTTCGATATCCAGGTCGGGATCACCGCCGACCTTGAGTTGAAAACGCGTATATCCTTCGTCGCGATAACTCGCCACATTCCGAGCCATTGCATCGGGTGATTCCTGTGAAATTGCGCGGTAGAGGCGAACATTTTCACCAAAACGACCGCCGAGCAATGTACAGACCGGCAAGTCAGTTGTCTTACCCAGGATATCCCAACACGCGATATCAATTCCTGTTTTAACGTAGGCATGCCCTTTGAGTGCAGCATCCATACGATAGTTGATGACGCCTAGTTCTCGCGGGTCGTACCCGATCAAGTGCGGTCCGAGTTCCCTCAAACCGGCTCGCACGCCTTCAGCATAGGCAGGCAAATAGAAGGGCCCCAAAGGACAGACTTCACCGTACCCCACAACTCCGGCATCGGTTTCTACTCCGACAATCGTACTGTCAAATACAGTGACGGATTTCCCTCCCGACCATTTGTACGAACCTTCTCGAAGCGGTAATTCAACGCGGTGTGCGAATATTCGAGTAATTCTCATGGATTGATGTTCAGTTCTTGTAGTATTTGTGGATAAGTGGATGATGTCCGATTCGTTAGCACTCACCGAGATTGGTGGAGTTTGCAGGGATATTCGGCAGTGAATTGTAGCGGGAGAAGGCTACGCCAACACACGGGCCAGGCGAAGGGTTTTATAATAATCGCTTGGCTTTACCTTCGCCCAGTGTCGAAAAATCGGAATCGCATTGATTGGGAACTGCATTTTGAAGTCTACAATTTTATCTGCTATTTATATTTTCTTACAAACCCTGCATTGCATGACGTTGGCGCACGCTGAAGAACTGGGCGTTTGGTTGGGAACAAGTAATGCCAAACCTAGCCAGGGAATCTATCACTGCACGCTCAATATGGAAAATGGAAAACTGAGTGCGTCGCGGTTGGTTGCCGAGATCGAAGGGCCAGGTTTTCTCGCATACCATCCAAAGGAACGAGTGCTATATGCGGTGGGCAGTTTAGCTGGCAAGCCGTCCGTCGTCGCCTATTCGATTGGCAATTCAGACGGACGATCGAACCTCAAGCTTTTGAATTCGCTTGAAATTGGCGATGGCGGCGCGGCACATGTTTCCGTCGATGCTAATGGCAAGACTTTGTTGACAGCTCAATACGGCGGTGGGTCAGTGGCTGTCTTTTCGCTCAATCCTGATGGATCGCTCAACGAGCGAACCCAATTGTTGGACCACGCGGGAGGATCAAAGGTTGTTGCGGGGCGTCAGGATGCTTCGCATGCTCATTGGACAGGTTTTTCGCCAGACAACAAATTTGCATTTGTCCCCGATTTGGGGCTCGACCGAGTTGTCATTTATAGCGTCGACTCGGCCAATTCCAGAATTGCGGCACATGGTTTCGGCGAACTTCCTCCCGGTGCTGGCCCACGGCACATGAAGTTCCACACGAATGGCAAGTGGATTTACGTGCTCAACGAACTCGATTTGTCGGTTTCGGTGTTCGACTACGACGCTACGGCAGGGACCATGCAGCGCAAGCAAACCGTTGCGGCAGTGCCGAAAGAGCAGCTGGCAAAGGAGCAATTCAGCAGTGCGTCAGAAATTCGCGTGCATCCGAACGGCAATTTCGTTTATTCGGCCAATCGCGGTCACGACACAATCACCGTTTATGGCGTCGACGCCAAGACTGGCGAACTTGCGGTCATTGAACACGAGCACGTGCGCGGGGCAACGCCAAGGAATTTCAATCTCGACCCCACCGCTCAGTGGTTGTTGGCCGCGGGGCAGGATTCGCATACGTTAGCTTGTTTCGCTGTCGACGCTACGACAGGCGAGCTGACCTACAATCGAAGCGTTATTCAAACCCCCGCACCCATCTGTGTGCTGTTTGACCAGCCATAGGCGCTAGCCATCCGTCATGTCGATCTGCATTGAAAATCGCGTATTACCACGGGCGAACGAAGTGCATGTGTTCGCCATTGAGTTGGATGACTCAGCGAACGAATTGGTTGTTTGCGAGAAATTGTTGAATGCCGAAGAACTCGCGCGAGCCAATCGCTTTTTGCACCATGACGTCAGAAGGAGATTTGTTATTTGCCGTGGACGTTTGCGGCAGATATTAGCCAGCTACGCCATTGGTGCTGCTTGCGAGATCGAATTTCGCTATGACAAATGGGGTAAGCCACATTTGCGGCGGAGCCCAATCGGCGACGTGCACTTCAATGTTTCTCATTCGGGAGAGTGGGCTTTGATCGCGGTAGCTCGTTCGCCTGTAGGCATCGATCTCGAAGTACCCAACGAACGTATCAGCTATCGCGCGATAGCTCCACAGATACTCAGCACTAGCGAAAAACGAGCCTGGGATGCGATGCCTGCGAGCGAACGGGGCGCAGCCACCATGCAATTGTGGGTTTGCAAGGAGGCTCTCCTGAAAGCGCTGGGGCTGGGAATCGCGGACGGACTGCTAAAAGTTTGCTTCGCATTACCTATTCCAAGGCACACCAGCTTTTCGCCGGCATCTATTGCAGCTGACTTGCAAATGCACTTGGAGGATGAGGGCTCGTGCCGCAGCGTACACTGGATCGATGCGTCCACTTGGCGCATGCAAATGTTAGATATCATCCCTGACTGCTATGCAGTACTTTGCACCATGCCCAACGTGAGTTCAATCAAGATTTTTCAGTGAGAGTCGCGATCTACATCCGTGGTGGTACCTCGTTCATTGACGCGCATAAGATTGCAACGCATCATTCAGAGCGGCACTGAGCGCGCGGAGTGCATCGGCGCTATACGTATCCAGTGCGGCCAAGGGCTTGAGTTGCTCAGTCCAGGGGATGGATTTTCCTGGCGGCAATTGTTCGATAGCAAAAGCTTTTTCATTTGGAATGCCCAGCATGTTAAACTCCCTGCCGTCCACGTGAATAGCCCGATCCTCTTGCAGGCCAGCCGTAGCCCAGCGCAACGGCTCGGCAGCTTCAACTTTGCCCCGCCCCGACTGGCGATCAATGAGCCAGACTAGCGCCGCATTTCGTCCAGAGCGTGTGTCGACCCACACAAAGTGCCGCATTGTATACGCTCGGTGGCCTCCATCGCGGAGTACAAAGGCGGGAGCATCGATAATCATCAACGTCGAGGTTCTTGCGATGATCGTGACGGTCTTAAGTTGTTTTTCGTTTTCGGAAAGTATCATGCGGTTGAACAGACCCAAGTCCACACCCACCTTGGCTGCATCATTGACCGTGACCACTTTCAGTACGCCATTGACTTCGGCGCTGTAACCGACCCCCACATCGGCCAGCCGATACTGCAATTCGCCAGAGGCTTCATCTTTGGTAGACTCAATGGAGGCCATGATCGTTAGTACAAATTCCGAAACCGAATTCCTGACGCTGGGCATGAGGGAGTCCACGTCTCCGCTCGATATTCTAGGTCGAGCCAGCAAAACTACTCGATTCCATCGAGATGTGATGGAGTCCTCGACGACGGTTCCGGCTGCAATCTGCGACATTCGATGCGAGCGGGAAACCATCTCCTCGCCGCAGGCAGTTCGGCCCCCGCCGAAGTGAACCAGCAGTGTGACAAAAATCAGCCCACCAAGACGAAGCCAACTTCTAGTCCGGTACTTAATGTGTAACAATCGCATCGTTTTAACCATCCTGCTGTAGAAACGCATTTCCGAAATGGAAATCAGCTCTTTCCGGCCGTCCTAATCACCATTTGGCAAGTGAACCCGTTGATTCTAGAGCCACTCATGTCGGAATCAAGTCGCAACGCAACTCCACTCATCGACTTCCGTAGTGTAGGGAAAACCTACCGCGATGGAAATGTCGAAGCGCTCAAGGAAGTGTCGTTCACCATCGAATCCGGCGAGTTCGTGGTTGTAATGGGACCAAGCGGCTGCGGCAAATCAACGCTGTTAAACATTTTGGGTGGTCTCGATCTACCAACCTCCGGCGAAGTTTTATTTCGCGGTCGATCGCTAGCACAAATACCCAAACTGGATCAATTGCGCGCACACGAGATCGGATTCGTCTTTCAGGCGTTTTATTTGCTCCCCAATTTGACAGCGGTGGAGAATGTGCAGATTCCGATGTTTGAGGGAAAACTGCCATTAGCCCAGCGGCTCGATGAGGCCAAACGGTTACTGGGCATGGTTGGCCTGGAGCAGCGACTAAATCATCTACCGAGTCAATTGTCAATTGGGCAGCGTCAGCGCGTTGCCATTGCGCGAGCGCTGGCCAATCGTCCCAGTTTAATCCTCGCCGACGAACCTACGGGCAGCCTAGACAGCCAAAGCGGCAGAGAAGTGCTTGATATCCTCGCCAAACTGAACTCGACCGAAAGCACAACGTTGGTAATTGTGACTCACGACGAGACCATTGCAGACAGAGGCAGCCGCAAGATTCGAATGTTCGACGGTAGGATTTTGCAAGATAGCTTTCGCTAGCATGCACGCAACACGATCCAATCAATTTGCTATAATTAGTGGCGTTCAGCCCTCTATGTATTACAGATTAAGTGTAAGTGCCATGATGAATTTCCAGCCAGTGCTTGCTCAGGAAATGAACGACGACAGCGCGATCATAATGATTGTGGTAGCGTTGGGAATTATCGTAGTCATTCTCGGCCTCTTTGCCGTGGTTGCCAACTTTTTTTGGCTGTGGGCGCAATCGTTCACCACGGGGGCTGGAATAGGCTTGGTCGATTTAATCGGCATGTGGTTTCGTCGCGTTGATGCGAGAACGATTGTGCGTTCCAAAATCATGGCCGTGCAGGCTGGCATGAGCGACAAAGAAATCACGAGCGCGGAGCTCGAGGCGCATTACTTGGCTGGTGGCAATGTGCCGCAGGTGATTCGCGCATTGGTGGCTGCGAGAAAATCAAAAATGATTAACTTGGAGTTCCGACAAGCGGCTGCCATCGATTTGGCGGGGCGAGATATTCTCGAAGCGGTTCAGACGAGCGTCTATCCGAAGGTCATCGACTGCCCACCCAAAGGTGCCGCGCGTTCATCGCTCGACGCAGTTGCCAAGGACGGGATTCAGTTGAAGGTGAAGGCGCGAGTAACGGTGAGGGCTAACTTGGCCCAATTGATTGGAGGGGCTGGGGAGGAGACCATTATCGCGAGAGTCGGAGAAGGCATCGTGAGCGCAATTGGTTCGGCTGAAGTGCACAAAGTTGTACTAGAAAATCCGGATGTGATTTCCAAAGCTGTGCTTGCTAAACGACTCGATTCACAGACCGCTTTTGAAATTGTGTCGATCGATATCGCTGACATCGATGTGGGAGAAAACATAGGAGCGAGGCTGCAGGCCGATCGTGCAGAGGCGGACATGCGAGTAGCCCGTGCACGGGCAGAGAGCCGCCGCGCGGCTGCAGTCGCAGCTGAACAAGAAATGATGGCCAATATCGAAATGAGCCGCGCCAAGCTGGTCGAAGCGGAAGCAGATGTACCCAAAGCTATGGCGGAAGCCTTTTCGACGGGTTCTTTGACGATCATGGACTACTATCGCCTGAAGAACGTCGATGCGGATACCAGAATGCGGACCAGCATCGCCGATGTAGGCGATCGCGATAAACCAGCCATTCAGGCCGTTAGCTAGAAATCTAGAAATAAATATCGTCGCTGAGCCTCCTCATGTGCAATAGCCACCTGGGATCGCGGTGGCCGCGGCGATTACGGTAGATTGCGCTGCTCCGTAATGATGCTCGGCTCAAGAATGAAGGAATGAATCAATATGGCAGGCGAATTAGAGAAGTTTTTGCAGCAAGCCGCAGAGCGCCTAGCACAGAAAATCAACGAGGCGACCAATCCACCTGGGAATAAACCCTCCCAATCGTCCAGCGAGAAGCGAACGGTGCGTTCCGCAGAACGTCAGCGCCCGCCCGTAGTGGAAGCAGAGATAATTGAAGCCGAGGTCATCGAGCCTGCCTACCGGCGAGAGCTCGGACCAGATCCGTTGAGTAACATTGATACACGGCCAGCGCTGGCGCAACAGATTTCGCAAGCTGACGAGCGCATGGCTGGGCGACTGCACGACGTATTCGATCACGAAGTAATGAATTTACCACAAGCCTCGTCAGCTCTGCAACGTCCTAGGCAGGGCGAAACTGAAAAGAGCATTGATCTGCAAAGACGGACCCAAGACGTTAGTCCGTTGGTCCAAATGCTGCGTCAGCCAGATACACTGCGTGCTGCGTTTGTTGCCAGCGAAATATTCAAACGCAAGTTTTGATGCTGAAACGGAATGGTACCTTGTCAAATATTAGAATCGGAACGCGTGGTAGCAAGCTGGCAATGTGGCAAGCTGAGTGGGTTGCAGGACAATTAACACAGCGAGGGCACCATGTGGATCTGCAGATTATCTCCACCCAGGGTGACGTATCTGCCGCTTCCCTCAGCCAGGTTGGGGGGCAAGGACTTTTTACCAAAGAGATTCAACGCGAGTTGCTGTCCGGCCGTGTTGACTTGGCAGTGCACAGCCTAAAGGATTTGCCCACGCAATCCATCGATGGAATAGGCCTGTTTGCTGTACCAGAGCGGGAAACAACCGAGGATTGTTTGATCAGCCGCGATCGCAGTACCTTCGCGCAACTCTCTCCCGGCGCACGCATTGGTACCGGTAGCTCCCGCCGCGGAGCACAGTTGCTGGCTTGGCGAGACGATGTTGCAATTGTCGATATTCGCGGCAACGTCGATTCGCGACTGCGTAAACTCGAAGAAGGCAAATACGATGCAATAATTCTTGCCGCTGCAGGGTTGACCCGACTCAAGCTTTTTCAGCATGTAGCGGAAGTGCTGCCCCAGAGCAAGATGTTGCCAGCCATTGGGCAAGGCGCACTGGGGCTGGAATGTCGAGTTGATGATGAGGCGACCATCCACGCTATCAGCGATTTGAATCATGCAGCCAGTTTTGCAAGTGTGATTGCCGAGCGTTCTTTATTGGCAAACCTGCTGGCTGGGTGTTTGGCACCGGTTGCCGCCTTAGCCAGAGTTGCAAGTGACGGATTGCTGGAGTTGCAGGCTGGTGTGTTTTCAATTGACGGTGTTCGCCGCGTGCGCGGGACGCGTCGTGGGGCCGTGGAGAGTGCCGCGGATCTAGGTGCCCAACTGGCAGACGAACTGAAAAGTTTGGGAGCCACTGAGCTAATTGCGGCCGCGCGGCGTTGACTTTGTGTCGGCAAGTCGGCATCTTGAGGTAACTTTCACTTCGCAACTCTGGACGCATTATTTTCTATGCTTCAAGAACCTGCTCCAAGTCCGTATGACCTGCATTTTTCTTTTCTGGGGCTGCCCGTAAGAATCGCTTGGGGATTCTGGCTAGTTGCTGCAGTTCTTGGATGGAACTGGAGCGCTTCGGTCGATAGCTTGGGATCGCTCGACACAGTCAGTAGTCCTGGAGCGCCGATGTTGCTGCTGGTCTGGATCGCGGGCATGCTGGTTTCCATTCTCGTACACGAACTTGGGCATTCTCTCGCAATGCGCCGCTATGGCATCAACAGTCGCATCGTGCTGTATCATTTTGGCGGCTTGGCAATCCCGGATTCGTTTGGAGCATGGAACGGTGCGAGGCAGCGACGCGTCGGCGCGCGGGAGCAAGTCATCATCTCGGCTGCGGGCCCAGCGTTTCAATTACTGCTCGCGCTCGTGGTGTGGTTGGTTGGACTACAGTTCCAAGTGCGCATGGACTTGAACGACTGGATCAATCGTATCGCAGGCACATCCATAGGAGCAGAAGACTTTCCGAATTCGATCGTGATCTATGCGATCTTCGATGCTATTATCTATCCGAGTACGGTGTGGGCCATCTTGAATCTGGCGCCCATCCTGCCGCTCGACGGCGGGCAAATTTTGCGCAACGGTTTGATGATGACCAAAGTGCAAGAGCCCACGCGAGTAGCACACATTGTTTCGATAGGCGTAGGCGCGTTGATCGGAATTTATTTCATTCAGAATGGTCAGCCCTTTGGAATCATGTTTCTGCTCTTCGCTGCCAACAACTGGCAAGCGCTGCAGTATGGTTCGACCGGTTATTGAAAGCGAAAACGGAAGTTACAGACTTAGACATCTGCCTTTCGCATTCGAAAACTATCTCTGTTGGAAAAATGTCAGAAATATGTTTAAAAATTGTCAAAATCATATTGCAGTTATTGGAATGTTTCGTACAAATATGTCCAAGGACGTAGGTAATCCCCATACAGCACGGGTCAATCAATGCGGTGGCCACCGCTAAGACCTTTGTGGTTGGAGATTTTCTTGATTTCGGAAAAGATCTAGACGCTAGCATGTGGCTGTTGTCGTCGCACACGGATCTTTTCCTGGTTTCCGTTTTAGCGGAGGAGAAAAACGTGGCAAAGAAGAAAGCTGCTACCAAGAAGAAGGTAGCCAAGAAGGCAGTAGCAAAGAAGGCTGCTCCTAAGAAAGCTGCTCCTAAGAAGGCTGCAGCCAAGAAAGTTGCTAAGAAGAAGACAGCAAAGAAGAAGTAGTAGTGACGTATCACTAGCTTCCGACAACGAAACATGCTTTCGCAAGAAAGCACGCAACCGCTCCTGATCCAAATCAGGAGCGGTTTTTTCGTGGCTTGGTCGACCTGTAGCCGGAATCCAAAATTAGCGGCTCTAGGATATCCAGCTAAATAAAGGCGGCTCTTTCTCCCTTCTGTTGACAGCAGTCCGTCGACGCGAGGCTGTTCTTGCCCTCCGATTGGGTCGTCATGGCTGAAACCAATGTCTTTGCTATCTAATACTTTTTCTAGTGTTTAGAAAACTGGCGTATTCCTTTTTTTAATCATCGAAAGTTATGTCTATGTCTTGGTGACGTGGTGCTGAGTCAACGCACAGCCGAGAGTTACCGGGGAGGCTGCGGGAACCCCCGCTTTCCCGAGATCTAGAAGGGACTGAAGCACTCGGGATGAGGCACCTTTACGGGGTCAGGAAACAATCCCCTCGCATACGCTTTTTGCTGTCGTGCTTCGTAATCCCTTGCAACTCGAAGCGTAGGTTTTTGAGTTTGCGGATTTGAGTGCCGAAGGTACGGCAGGCAGGGTGCAGGGCTATGGGAGGATCTTGAGCGAACTAATCTTCGCATCGACAGCGCTGACGGCAAAAATGATTTCAGCCCGAACGAATTGATCCTCAAACTCAATTTCGAAAACTGTAGTCATTTCGTTCTTGCTGTCGCTCGCCTGCCACTGGGAGAGTGCAGCCAACAAGAATCTTCCATGCTGTTGAACTAACTCGTCGCGCTGCGCGGAAAGCTGCTGCAGTGCTGCTGTTGTTTGGTACGGGCTGGCCATGCCGGTAAGTGCTAGTTGTGTTTCGCTAGGTTTCATCCATTGTTGAATAAATTCGAGCCCCATCGATTCGAAACATTCGATGCTATGGATATTGCCAACAAAATGAGTGAGCGGGGGGGATACAAAAGTGAACGATTGAAGCTGACCAAATCGCAAGGTGGCTTTGAAAGGTATCCTGCCGTCAAACGTCTCGATTTCTGCCGCTAGAGATTCGATTCGGCTACCTTCGCCGTAGGTATGGATCTGACGGGCGTTGACGACTTGATGCGGGAACCGTACTTCGAGAGTTTCCGTGGTTGCCGGCGCGCCGGCAACCAACTCGCTCGATGCTGGTTTGCCGCTTAAGGATGAGCGCAGAGTGGTAAGAAAGGCGGCTAAAATTGGTTCGACGATTTTGTCACGCCCCTCGATTGGTGTTATGTCGATAATGCTCTGAGGATCGTCCGACAGGAATCGGTTCAGAATTTTTTCTGTGTGCGTCGACCCTGGGATTGGAATCGTCGTTTGGAAGTTGTCTGTGAAGAAAAGCAGCTCCCAATTACCAGACGCCTGGCTGAACTCGCATTGCAGTGGCTGAAAAGTACCGTCCTTGAAGTGAGCCAGGTAGATAGCAGTCAAGCCGACGGCTCGCGCGCGTTCAAGTCGATTGGAGAATCGAATCGTGTCAAGTTCGATCTGTGACAGTTCGCGGGGTTGCCCCAGGTTACTATCGACAATCGCTGATTGGAATTCCTCGAAAGGCAATTTTTCTCGAAACACCGCTGCCAGCATTTCGTGGGCGCTGGGGAGGTTTGGCTGCAGTAGTTTTTCCCAAAACAATTTGCCCTGACTGGCGGCTGACTCGGCGCTGTGCAGCAAGTCTAGCGTAGAAACTGCCAGCTGCGATCCAATCATCGTTACTCCGATCAGCTTTCCCTCGCAAAAATCGACTTGAGCCTCCATGAGGCCGGTTGAGAAATTCAATGGCCCGACTGCGGACAGGTTGCTGCCATTGGTTTGGTACTTCCAATGACGCCAATCGGGGGTATGTGTAAGCGTTCCGAAACGCTGGATGCGGCTAGCTAGTAGTGGAAGTTCTGCTGACTGGAAAAGCGGCAGCATGTCAGGATGCAATAGAGCCACGAACTCTTGGGCTCGCACCTCGTTCGTTTCCGGCTCACACAGGATGTTTATTGCGTTCTTGGCTAGCTCTAACTCAGGTGCAGCGAAGGACGGCAGCGATTGGTGAATGTCGACAGCGGCTAGTTCAGCGCGTCCGATCGCGCTGTAACGGCATGGCATGATGTATTGGCTGCTGGCGATTGCTTGTTTGCCGTTGGCGAAGTCGATCGCGAGCAATACGTGGTATGGCTTGCTGCCGCTTTCTGCATCGTAGATCCCAAGTTGCGTTCCCAAAAACTCGATCTTCGAAATCTCGGAGCCAAACGCATGTTGCAGATTCTTGGATAGTTCGCGAATGGAGTCCACAGAAATGTCGTGGCGAAATCGAGCCGAGAAAAGCTCGTGAGCTGCCAGCGGCTCGCCACCGATTATTCTGCGCGCGAGCAGTTCAGAGAGCTCGATGTACTTGGCTAGTTCGCTATCGGAGGCTTGGGCTGCGCCGTCTCCATCGAAGCCGTCGAACCAATCGTCGGTCATTTCTCGAGATGCCACGGAAAGGTCGACGAGTTTATTGTCGATTATCATCAGTGTGAATCGGACTTCCCCAAGTTCAAATTGGGCGGGCCCTGAGAGGACTCGCGCGCCCAAGCTCCCTTCCCAGCCAAGCCAGCCATCGAGCTGTTTGACAGGCTCAGCGGATGAAGTGGTCGCTTGAGCTTGGTTGCCGAGCTCTAAGTTCAAACTTCTGCAGTAAGCGTTGAGCGTCTGCCATTCAATATTAGCCAGCGGTAGCGTCGACACGATCTCGCGCGTCGACGATTTCTCCACGGCCGACAGGAAACGCAGTGCGAATTCTCGTTCGGAGGAATCCAGAAAGGTTCGCGGTGGTTGGTAGGCTTCATTTTCACTGGTTTTTCCGCAGGCCAATTGATAGACGCCGACTTTTGTCGTCTCTAGCCTGCGAATTACAGTTTCGCCGTCCTTCAATGTAGCAGCCACATGCTTCTCGGTAGGAATGGCCAGATAGACTCGAACTGCGTTGTGGCCTGATTCGAGTCCCAGGCTCATAGACTCGCCAATTACAAAACGCTGCGATAGGGTTTTGCTTGGCGAGCCATCATCGTAATAACGCGTTGTCACAAACAGTGTTTGACCCGTGGGGCCATCGATTTGCAGTGTTGGTGCAAGCAGCTCCACGGGCGGTTGGGCCCATGCGAAGCCGCAACAGAAGACGTTGGCGATAGCCAACAATACTGAAATTGGCCACGATACGGGTTTTGCCATTAAGCGGCGCATAGTCGAATCCGTCCTACAGCGGGATCGGTCAGCTAGAGCAAGTTCGCAAGTGCAATTGTAACCGGATTGTGGTCGGACAGCAGATGCGTGTGTGGTTCGCCACGTACTTCACATTTTTAGTTGGGGGCAAGCAGACGTCGATAGATGCGCGCTACCTTCGCTGCCATTTGTGCGTCACTAAAGCCAGTGCGATGGCGATTGACAGCTCGCGACGACATGGCACACCAGTCCTGCCGGCTGGAAGTCAACCGGGCGAGTTTATCTGCCAGGCTGACCGAGTCGGCTGGTTTGGCGAGAAATCCCTCGACGCCTTCGCGAATGACTTCCGGGGTTCCTTCGACACTCGTGGCGATAACAGGCACAGCAGCCGCGAGTGCTTCCAGTACAACCATGGGCATGCCTTCACCGAACAGGCTTGGCAGCAACATTGCGTCCAGTCGACGGATGGCTGTCGGAACATCGTCTGTAAACCCGCTCCAATGGACGCAGTCCTGCAGGCCGAGCGATTCAAGCAGCTGAAGCGTTTGGGTTTGGTAGGATTGAGTTTCAAAACCACCGATCAGCTCGAGGGTGATCGGTAGATTGCGGTCCTTGATTAGCTTCATCGCCTCCAAGGCAATTTCGACACCTTTGCGTGGACGCATTAACGCAATCATCCCAATACGCCAACTATGCTGGTCGGCTCGTGCCCGAGCGTCGATGGGTTCGATAGCGGGCACCCCGTTCGGCACAACTGCCAAGCGAGAGCGGGGCACTCCACAGCGGAGCATTTCTCTGCGCAAGCTGCGACTGACGGTGATGAGCTGGGTGCAGGTTTTGAGTGAACTCCATTCGATCCACCGGTTGATATGATTGACAAAGCCGCGTGTGCTATCGCGTGCAGTCGGGCTGTGAACGTGGTACACCCAAGGCAAACCAGTACGAACTGATAACAGTGCAGCAATTAAAGCTGTGCGGGGCGTATGGGCATGAATTAGATTGGTTTGCCGCTGATGGGCATATTTAGTCAGGGTCTTGATTACGCGCAGATCAAAGCGACCTCGCATGGGAGTCTCGATAACCTGGTTTGAGCTCAAGCCGCAAAGCGCTGAAAACTTGCCAGGCTTGACGCATGCGAAGTCGGCATCGACACCCAAGCGAGGCAGTTGCTTGCCGAGCAACTGTTGCACTCGCTCTGCGCCTGAAAAGTGTTCGCCGTTGATGATATGCAGAACCCGAGCCCACACTGCGGGAGGCTGGTGAGTTTGGCTGGCAACCAACGGTACTTGGTTTGAGGTCGACAAAGCAGTTGTTTGGGCGAGCATCGGTATTCCACAAAAGCAAGAAGATTGGTCCCAATAAGAGAAACCTAGTTCTATTTGCTAGTGAAGCACCGCGTTTGTCTTGGGAGTGAGGAAAATCGCTTACCGCCCTTCGGTCGTCGATGTGGCTAGGCCGTTTGGGTAAACTGCCAGGAACATAACGAATATGTGGATAATAACTGTGCGAAGCAACCGAAGCAGCCGTGCCATCGACCGCGTGATTTTGGGGGCGATTTCTGTGGGTTGTTCCCGCTTTGCACTGCTGTCGATATAAAGGACCGTTTTGCGCCGCTCGGCTTCCACTATGATTGGTGCGGGGTGGTAAGGTATTGGTATCTGAAGGACGTTTTCTGTGCCGTTCGCTGAAATAGGGCCAATTTCTGTTCACTTTCCCGAGCGACTTGAAACTAACGCCCAATTGCAAGCTGAGTTTCCTGACTGGGACATGCCGCTAATTGAAGAAAAGACTGGCATTTGCAGTCGCTACATAGCGGCGCCCTCAGAAACTGCATCCGATTTGGCAGTAGCAGCCTCAGAGAAGTTGTTTGCAGAGCACGGTGTCGATCGCAACACGATCGATTTTGTTTTGCTCTGCACACAGACCCCCGATTATCCGTTGCCGACTACCGCGTGCTTAATCCAACAGAGGTTGGGATTGAGTGAGAGTTGTGGTGCCCTCGACTTCAATCTTGGCTGTTCTGGGTTTGTGTATGGAATGGCAATTGCTGAAGGCTTGATACAATGCGGTGCAGCGCGTCGAATATTGCTTTTGACCTCGGAGACCTATTCAAAGTACATCGACAAAGAGGACCGAAGTTTGCGGACCATTTTCGGCGATGCAGCTGCTGCGACCCTTGTGCAAGCGAGCGACGAGCGAAGCGTTTTTGCGTTTCAGTTTGGCACCGATGGTAGCGGAGCCGATACGCTGTTGGTTGCTGATGGCGGCGCTCGGACGAGTGGCGAAGCGCTCAAGCCTCGACACCGCAAACGCTGGAAGAGCCGACTATATATGGATGGTCCAAGCCTGCTTAGCTTTACCGTTGTGGCCGTGCCGAAGTTGATTGAGCAAGTGCTTGAGTTAGCCAATCTCAATAAAACCGATATCGATCTTTACTTGTTGCATCAAGCGACTCGCAAAATGCTTGAGCAGCTGCAAATGCGCCTCGGCTTGGATTCCGAAAAATTGCCGATTATGCTGGAAAATTATGGCAACACGGTATCTTGCACACTTCCCATTTTGATTTCCGACCTGCGTCGCGCGGGAAGGATTGTGCCCGGTACACGCAGTTTGCTCATCGGCTTTGGTGTCGGTTGGTCTTGGGCTGGCTGCACTTGGAAGGAAACGAATTGGAAACGTTAGTCGTGTGACGTGTATTCATAAGCCTCTCGTTCAGTGAAAGAAAAATCGTCATGGATTCCATCCAGGGCCGTGCATTGGTGGCTTCCCCATATCTGAGCGACCCCAACTTCCT
>JBGSTP010000197.1:0-4446 GCA_041736515.1 Pirellulaceae bacterium | reverse complement strand
ATTGTTTCCGCTCCACCGCTTGGCAGCGGCTGGCTACGAAATGTAGCCACCTGTCGCCAGACGGTGGGCGTTGTATTGTTTCCGCTCCACCGCTTGGCAGCGGCTGGCTACGAAATGTAGCCACCTGTCGCCAGACGGTGGGACGTTGCATTGTTTCCGGTCCACCGCTTGGTAGCGGCTGGCTACGAAATGTAGCCACCTGTCGCCAGACGGTGGGCGTTGTATTGTTTCCGCTCCACCGCTTGGCAGCGGCTGGCTACGGGCCTGGGCAAGTGCGTTGTTGTTACCGCTCGAGCGAGGTATGCTACAGGACATCAAACGAGTTCGGCCTGACTGGCCTGTACAACCACAAGATCGATTATGCTGAAACACTTTCAAAGCTCTTGGAAAAACAATCGCGGGAACTTGCTGCTGCTCCTGGGCTCGCTAACCGGAGGGCTAATGTGCTGCGTGTGGTATTTCAAACTGCTACCGGAAGTTCGCTTTATTCGTAGAAACTCAACTCCACAATCTGTCTCCGCGCCAACCAATCCAAACTATCTAGTGGCCACCATTCGCATTCCGGTACTGAAGCCTAACTCCGAAGGCAAGGGTCCAGCCTCGCTACGATGCACGGTCGAAATTTTGGCGCAGGAAGAAGTGCTGCAGTCCAACTACGCAACGCTGCTAACACGTTCGACACTTATAGGAGCGGACGGTGCACCACAAGCGATTATTTTTAGCGAGGAACTTCCTGAGGATTTTTGGATCCTTACCTATCTCGATTTGAACGGCAATGGAAAACTGGATTTCGACGAAGAGGAACGCGCTACCGAACCATTTCGTCAAATTCAGAACCCCGCCCCAACGAACGTTATCGAAGAACAGGCACCATCCGAAGCTTCAACCGACTTGCCACTTCCTGTCACAAATACGCAGTTGATAGAGATTGACTTTCGACCGCAGCAGAAATAGCTGCTATGGATTGCCATCCTACTCGCGGCGCAGCGAAAACGTCATATAGTGCAACCCCGTATCCTCTTCGACTAGAAAACCGCCGCTCGGCGCTAGATATTTGGCGATTACCGAAAACGGTGGCAACTCGTGCTTTTCCAGCGCGGTAAGTAGGGCTTTCATAAAGCCATTGTTTTCTGACATCTTCTTCAGCGGCTCGCGATTTTTTGGATCTCTGGCTAACTCATAAAACAATTGGAGCGATTCCTCGGGACGTCCAAACGAGATGGCGGAGCATTCCTTGTCCTGCAATTGGGCAGCAACACGATCTGAAATCAATTGGTACTCAAGCGACAATTTCAGCGGTTCCGTTGCCCCACGCTCACATTCGGCTACCGACCGCATCATGTATCGGCTGTCCGAAATGACAACGTAATCCTCGATAAATGCAACGCAAATTTCCGGCGTGCGGATGGTAGTCGGTCGGTTTTGCCCGGCTACTTCAAAAACTTGAGCGGTGAATTTTCCAAATGACTCCGTGGTCACTTGGAACCGTTTCTCCACCTGCGCCAACAGTTTTGGCAACACATTGTTTTTAACGTACATCGGGTTCGTAAGTCGAATGGCATAAACATTGGAACCACTGTTGATCGTCACAGGCCGCACAAAGCCCTGCATAATTGAAATCCTGCCTTCGAGGTTCTCCAATATGTCCTTACGAAAATCGAGGTCAAGTCGCTGGTTGATGTTTGCAAACACGTTCAAATCGAGCGCGTCGTCGCCGTAGAACTGATTGTAGAGCCGTTCGATGCCTTGCAACGTCGAAGCCAAATCCCAATTGATCGTCGAATACCCAGCAACCGAATCCGGTACCCAGGCTTCCGGCGAAGTCGATCCTGCTTTGGGACGCAGTAGACTCAACACGCCCCGTCTTGGGCTGGCCAACGACAGATGGAAGTGATAGATAGCATCAAAGTCCGCCGGTGAAATGATCGCGCTTCCGCCGATGGCTTCAATGCCGTCGATGCCCAGCGCAGGAAGCATCGCTAGCGTCATCGATGTAGCCGCATTCTTGGGAACAAATTGGCGAACAATTTCCAGCGGATCGACATAGAACGACACTTGCGGCCGCTCGCCTTCGGTACCCACGCAACGAGACATCATCGCGGTGAATTTCTTGTTCTCCGCTAATGTTCCACCCTCCAGGGATTGGCCAAGCCATCGAGCGGCCAGACGCTCCAGATAGTCTGCATCCGAGGTTGCGACAATCACCCCATCATCGATGAAGTACGCAAACTGTTGTCGCTGACGATTGGGATTTTGGTAGCGATGTAGCGTAAGGCGATCAAATGCTTTCTCATCGTGAACCATCTGCGCCGCTGCGCTCTCGATCCGATTGAGCATGACCTGCACGCTACTAATCTCGTCTCCTGCATCCAATAACATTACAAAGGCTGGCCCAGTAACTCGCACCGTAACCTGTTCGCGATCATTGTCCGCCTTTCGCTCTACATTCGCGCTACCGCGATCATTCGGCAGCAATCCTATGGCCATCTCACCGCTGGGTATGGAAAGCAGTGCGTCGAGGTTGAGCCCAATCGCATCTTGCATGGCCGCCGTATTCTGAACCAGCGATCCGTAAAACTCAGATAGGATCGGCTTCAGTTCTTCGTCATTTCCAAGCCTGCCCATCGAACTACGCGAAAGATCTTCCTTCAACTGCTTAACATCGTTGACGCGGATATAAGCGAGCGTCTTCTCAGGAAACAGGCCGGGAGCCGTTAATCTCGAGGGCGTTTCCTGCCCAAATAGTTGCGAGCCCGCCGCATTTGTGAATAGACAAACGGCAAGGGCGATAGGCAGATGACGCATTTCAGACTCCGCAATGGTTCAACGCAGCAAGCAGTTTGCTAAACGGTTAGGAATTTTTGATCAGTAACACCAATCAAGAACTTAGTTTTCCATTTTAAATTGTAAGTCCGTAGTACAGTAGTACTCGCGCTCTTGCATCAGCGGACCAACTGACTCAACTGGTACAGATCTAATTCTTGCCCAAAAGCTGGAATTGGACTGGAGATCAGTCGATGGTAGACCGAGACGGGGAAACTTTGATTCAATTCGCCGAAATTAATTGAATATTGCCGAGGATTTACTGTTTTATTCAAAACATCAGCGCATTAGATTGGTTTATAGAGAATGAGCGAAGATGTAGGCAATCCAAAAATCAAACGGGCTCAAGGGACAAGTCAATGCTTCGAACAATTTTCACTTTGCTCTTCGCAATCACATGCTCCAAACTGAGCTTTGGTCAGACGTTTGGAACCACGGGTGGTTTCGGTCAGACGACGGGCGGATTTGGACAAACAACCAGCGGACTAGGAACTACGACAGCGAGCCCATTTGGCCAAACCGGAACTGGTCAAGCTGGCGCTGGCCAAAATGCATTCGGGGCCGGATTTGGTACCACGGCAACACTTGACCCCTCTTTCGGCGCAACGCAGCTCTCAAGCGGTTTGGCGACAGCCGCAGCCGTTAGTCGCGCAACCTCGGCACTGTCTGGACGGGGAGGTTTCGGCGGAGGATTCGGCGGAGGTTTCGGAGGTGGGTTTGGTGGACGCGGTGGGTTCGGAGGATTCGGCGGCCAGCAGAACAATTCACAAGAGCCCAAAATCCGGGCGGTGCTGCGAGTTGGATTTCCCGTCGAGGCACGTGACGGTAATGTGACCGCGCAGAAAGTTAACGATCGTTTTACGCGTATGCCGCTTCCGAAGAATTTAGCCAGCGTTCAGATCTCGATGGAGGGTAGAACCGCGGTTTTGCGTGGACAAATTGAAGCTGAGGAAGACGGAAAACTTGTCGAGCGACTGTTGTCCCTTGAGCCCGGAATAGATGCCGTCAAGAATGAATTGACCGTAGCTGGCCAGTCCTCGAGCTCACTCAATGCAACTGCTGAAGTTGTCCCACTCCCGTAGTCGTGCCGCGCTACGTCGAGCCGCAATAAGTAGTCGAGCCGCTCCGTCGGCTCGAACAGTTCTCAGCCCGTACTCGAGCCGCTCCGCCGGCTCGGTTGTTCACTATCTTACAGAGCATTGGCCGAGATAGCTGGCTGATTTGATGTAAATGAACGTCATTGCGTGATGCCCACATTGGTGATGCGAGCCCGAGTAAACCATTATTTCAATTCGGCCTGCCAAGGTTGATTGGCCATCTGTTTCGCGGGCTGCATTGCGGAAGCAGGCATTACATTCG
Source organism: Pirellulaceae bacterium (assembly GCA_041736515.1). Classification (GTDB taxonomy): domain Bacteria; phylum Planctomycetota; class Planctomycetia; order Pirellulales; family Pirellulaceae; genus Aureliella. The sequence continues at coordinate 264 of JBGSTP010000197.1, read as the reverse complement.
AAGCCCCCAGAACCGTCTGTGCCGTGTTCGGCGATGGCATGTCCGATTGGGGGACTTGTGGAAGCGAGACGGGTTGTGATGCCGGCGAAACAGCATTGTTTTGCAGTGTGAAACCTGAAGTGTTGTTACTGCTACTCAGCGGAGTGCTCTGAGGAGGATTCACTGTCTGGCTGCTAACTTCGCCAAGCGTGAACCCCTGACTCGAAGACGGTTGCGGCTTCGATCTGGATCCATTTTGGAACGAGCCGGTCGTTGACGTCGGTC
>JBGSTP010000173.1:0-3774 GCA_041736515.1 Pirellulaceae bacterium | reverse complement strand
CATCGAGTCGCAGACCGGCCGGATCGAGTCGAACCGCGATTACGAAAACGCAGGCCCAAGAAATACGATTCGATGCTAGAGCCCCGGCAAGAGATCAAACGTAAGATGCTCAAACGAGTTAGAGAAATCTAAGTGCCATTCAGATGACCGAGCTATGGGCACGCATGAAGCAATCTCCGCCATCCACATTGTCCTTGGAAGAGCAGACTCTGTTCGCAATGGGTTTCTACCAGCAACAAGCAGCGCGTTATCAGAAGAAAACGCCCATCTCTGAAGTGTTAGAAACCGCTGAAGCATCCGTCGAAGAATGAAAATCTCTAGTCTTTACCACTAATGAAGATCAAACGAAAGGCAAATGAAAAATGTCAAGATTGACCAACCGCTACGAATTCATGTTCCTTTTTGATTGCGAAAACGGGAATCCGAACGGGGATCCCGACGCTGGCAACGCGCCGCGGCTGGATCCGCAAGATATGCACGGCCTTGTGTCTGACGTCGCCCTGAAAAGACGCATTCGCAACTATGTGCAATTGGCTGCGGGCAATACGATGCCGAATGCAATCTTTATCGAGCATGCGTGCAACTTGAATACAAAGATCGCGCGAGCCCATGAAGAAGCCAATGGCTCACTACCTGCAGGAAAGGGTGGTGCCAACAAGAAAGAGGTCCATGCCGCCCGCGATTGGATGTGCAAGAACTTCTTCGACGTCAGAGCTTTCGGTGCGGTGATGTCAACAGGCGCGAATGCGGGGCAAGTTCGTGGTCCGGTACAGATTGCCTTTGCGCGTTCCGTTGATCCGATATTGGCGCTTGATTTGTCGATCACGCGTATGGCAGTCGCCCTGGATGTGAAAGGCGCCAAGAGTGCAGCGGAGTTTGAGGCGGCCGATGCATTGGTCGGCGAAGATTCTCTGCGCACTATGGGGCGAAAGTCGATGATTCCCTACGGGTTGTTTGTTGGGAAAGGATTCATCAGTGCACACCTTGCCCAACAAACTGGCTTTGGTGCAAATGACCTCAAGCTACTTTTCGAAGCTGTGCTGAACATGTACGAACATGATCGTTCCGCGAGCAAGGGAACCATGACGGTGAGGCAACCTCTCTTTGTCTTCAAACATGTCGGCACCGATGGCGATTCCGTGCAGCGTGAGCGCCAAGCGATGTTAGGTTGCGCTCCAGCACAGGTGCTGTTCGAAGAGGTGGTTAAAGTCGAGAAGCTCAGCCCGACGCCTCGTTCTTTTGGAGACTACGCGGTGACCGTAGACCGCGATCGCATCCCGGCGGGCGTTGAGTTGTTGGAGCTTCCGCGCGATTTCGACAAGCTCACCTAAATAAGTGGACATAATTTCGCATCAGTCATGCGTCGGGTAAAATGGGAGAGAGCAACTTGCGCGCCAAGTGTGTCTTGATAAAGCACGCAAGTCCTAAAGCTTATCCTACGCAGTCCTCACGTATCTCCGCGCCACTACGAATGGACTTTCACCTCGTAAATGTTTACTGAAGAACAGCTTCTACCAGTTTCCGCCGTGCAGCACTTCGTTTTTTGCGAACGTCGTGCCGCGCTTGTATTTACGGAAGGTATGTGGGCTGAGAATCAGTATACAGTTGAAGGTACCCAACTGCATAAGCGGGCCGATGACGCTAAACAGAGCCAGAACTTAGCAGCAGTTCGTATTGAACGCGCGGTGGGCTTGGTCTCGCTACGTTATGGTCTGACGGGAAAGGCTGATGTAATCGAATTCCATAAGACCGACCAGTATGATGTTTTTCAGATCCACATCATTGAATATAAACGTGGCAAGCCGAAGAAACAGCTCGATTTGCCGTTTCAAGTGCAGCTCTGCGCGCAAGCCCTGTGCGTTGAGGACATGCTGGGCTACTCCGTAACAGAGGCAAGTATCTATTATGGAAAAGCAAGGTTACGCAAGCGCGTTGACTTAGACGAACGCCTGCGTGCAAAAACGATCGAGATGATTACGCGGCTACATGCATTGATTGACTCTCGAAAAACGCCGGCACCAGAATACAAGCCACGAAAGTGTCGCCGGTGTTCGATGCTGAATATCTGTATGCCTCAGGCACCACGCCCAATTGCAACCGCCAGCCGGTACCTACAGCGTTTAATTGATCTTCCGGACTGCGGGCAATTAGAGAATGAGCAATGAAACAGCACCTCAACACGCTGTTTGTGACCAAACAGGGCGCCTATGTTCGCAAGCAAGGGGATGCTGTGGTTGTGCGGATAGAAAAGAAAGATCGCTTTCGAGTACCGATGATTAATGTAGGCTCGATAGTGACATTTGGAAGAGTCGGTCTAAGTCCCTATCTGCTCGGTGCTTGTGCAGAAAAAGGAATTAGTGTTTCGCTAATGACCGAATACGGCAGGTTTTTAGCGGCTGTGAATGGATTTACGCCGGGTAACGTCCTTCTGCGCCGTGAACAATATCGACGAGCTGACGATGTGACGGCAAGTTCTGCAATTGCCCGTGCATGTATTATTGGCAAGTTGTCCAACTACCGAACGGTCCTTCGCCGTGCTGCTAGAGAAGCGAAAGCTCGCGAAATTGCGGATACGTTGACAACCGCAGCAACTCGCATGGACGCTACTGTAAAGCGGCTTGCTATTGCTTGTACGACGGATGTTGCTCGAGGCATCGAAGGGGACGCTAGCAGCAATTACTTCGGAGTATTCAATGCACTAATTTTGGGAGACAACGAAGCATTCGCATTCACCAAACGTAGTCGTCGTCCGCCGCTAGACCGCATCAATGCCCTGCTGTCGTTCCTGTATGCGCTCCTTGCCAATGATGTGCGCTCGGCGTGTGAAGCTGTTGGGCTGGACGCCGCAGTGGGCTTTTTGCATCGCGATCGACCTGGACGTCCCGGGCTTGCTTTGGATCTGATGGAAGAACTTCGTCCGGTGATTGCCGATCGCGTTGCTCTATCGCTCATCAATCGTCGGCAAGTCAAAGCCGGTGGATTCACGATTCAGCCGACGGGCGGAGTCTTATTGGACGAGGAAACACGACGGACAGTACTGTCTGAATATCAGAAGCGCAAACAAGACGAAGTTGTTCATCCGTTTCTCAACGAGAGAATGAGTCTCGGTTTGGTGGCACACATTCAGGCTCGGCTCCTCGCTCGCCATTTGCGTGGCGATCTCGATGCTTATCCACCGTTTTCGTGGAGATAGGGAATGTTAGTTTTGGTGACCTACGACGTTTCAACGGCCGACAAAGCGGGGCAAAGACGTCTACAACAAGTTGCTAAATGCTGCTTAAACTATGGGCAACGTGTACAGTACTCAGTGTTTGAATGCCTTGTTACTACCGAGCAGTGGGCGGAGTTTCGCTACCAATTGGTGTCGATTATCGACAAAGAAAGCGACAGTCTGCGTTTCTACTTCCTTGGTCGCAACTGGCGAGAACGGGTCGAGCATATCGGCTCAAAGAAAAGCATCGATCTCGACGGTCCACTGATCATATGAGTTTAGGGCCTGTCGCGAACCAAAGGTGGTCTTTCCATCATGCGGGGTTCGCGAACTCGTAAATCGTTGCGGTACCTAAACTTGTGAAAACCTCTTAGTTGCATTCGAAGGAACCGCTAGTGTCTTTCGTGGGTTCGCGAAACTCGGAGCCTATCCCATTTGCCGGTAAGAGTTTACAGTTACGGGATCGCCCGCTCACGAGCGGGCGTGGATTGAAACTGGAACAAGCTATTGACAAAAATGAAACGTCAGTATCGCCCGCTCACGAGCGGGCGTGGATTGAAACA
>JBGSTP010000143.1:0-7230 GCA_041736515.1 Pirellulaceae bacterium | reverse complement strand
TGGAGCGTTTCCGGCATCACGAGGACCGTGTCGGACATCGATGGCAATTGCCCGGTTCAGCGACCTTGGAGTGACTCTAGTTGCTACCATCAACAATGGCGTTTGCTAAACAATTGGAACAGTTGCAAGGGACCAACTCGTTGTAAAAATTGAGCCGCAAAAGCACAGTGTGTGCATCAGCTGGTGAGACGACTCCATCCTGATTTACGTCAAATTGATATTGAACTGTGTGTTCTCCTTCGGGCAGGATAGGCCCTACATCCTGGGCTGCAACAAATTGTTGTGCGATTAGGTCCATGTCATTAGGAGTAACAAACCCGTCTCGGTCGACGTCAAGCATGACAGATTCAAGCTCGGCAATTTCGTAGACCGGCAGAGCAGAAAACGGCAGAGGGGTACAGAATTGTCCGACCTGAAAAGGTTGTAGCGGAATTTCCGCTAAAGGCAAATTTAACGCTAAATCTGTTGCCGCCATCCGTCGCGACTCGTACTTCTCAAGACTCAATAGATGCTTTGTATTTTCACGCATGGCAAAGCCCTAGTTTTACCGCCAAGTCCAGATAGTTTTCGACCATTATAGTTCTAACGAGCACGACCATCAACAAAATGTCTATGCTGCTTATAGGAACGTGATGCGAGTTTCGGTCAGAGACTCTTGAGGTGAGCGCTTACAATCGCTGCCAAAATCAATCCGTGTGCCGAATTGAAATTTTCGACAGGCTGTTTTGGGATCGTAAGAATTAACCTCGCGATCGAGTGTCAGTACAGCTTGGAAGTCTGGTGCATGGCCGCTGCAACACTGTAGGCGAAATAAGTTTGTAAGCATCGTGGCCCCAGATCTTAGCAACTCAATGGTCAGCTTCCGTGTCCCCAGTGTCCAAGGCCGTCTGTCCGGACTGCCATTATCACCTGGCCCAAAGAGCTCAGAGACGGCGTTGGCAACAAAATATGGGGCAAAAGGATAGCTCGATTTGACAACGAATTTTTCGTACTCCATTCTTTGCCACTCACTTCGATGCTTTCTGTGCGGTAGGTAGGGTGACAGGTTGGTTGGCACGGTATTGGGAATCGGATTCATGTTGCTTCCAATTTCTATGACGCTGGTTGTGAAAACATACTTTGGTTGACCCAAAGATGCGGACGAACAAGCTATCGCTGCAAGTCGCGGTCTGCCGCGAATGGGCGAACTCGTTTTTGGGCGGAAAAAAAGCGGCTGATTACACGCGTACCTGCATAACAACGACTTCTTCCGATAAGTTTACCGTGGGTGCCAGAACGATTTTCAATTGTTGTTGTTGTAGGTAGGACTGCACCTCTGGCATGCCTGTGATCGCTGAGATGACTTGAAGTGATTGTGGCTCAGCCGTAGCTAGCAACATTTCCAAGGTTTGCAGTGTTTTGCCGAAGTAATCCAAACGATCTTCGACGGTGGCAACCATGGCGGCACCGCTATGGACTGCTACCGCAACCGGCATTTCATCACCTGCCGCTTGGCGGAGCAGTGCCACCCCGGCTCGAACTGCACTGACTGCGTCAGGAAAGGCGGCGAGAGCCCCTTCGCCAATCGTTTTGACAACGGCCCCCGAATTTTCCTTGATCGTGTCCAGCGCACTCTGTAATGCCGCACATATTCTCCCAAATGCCTGGCTATCTCCCAGTGCTTCGTAGAGCGCGGACGCTTTAGGCATGTCTACTCGCAACACAGTTATGTGTGCTACGCTAACAATCTGATCTGCGGACAGGACCTCATACGGAAACAGCTCGCGAAATAGAGCCATTGTTGAAGCGCGTGCGGCTGACAAGGCATCGTGACGTCCAGCGGTGCGCTCAATTCGAATCTGCTGGTCCGCAGCCGAATCGTTGCAGAGATGAATTACTTGAGAACCAACCGCCAGCCGTGTCTGAGGGTCACTAGGAGGCTTTGCCAGACACAACTCAGCACGTTTTACCAGACAGCTGTGCATGATTCGCACATCAATTATGAACGGTAGTTGTAGACCTCTGACAACATAAGCTCCCTCAGAGAGATTGAGTTCACAGGCAAATCGCTCGCCGGCCGCCAGTCTAATTTGCGCAACTACGTGCCTCGACCAAGCTGGACCACCAACGCAATAGATGGCTGTGGTGACTTGGCGAATCTCGGGATGCGCTCGAAAAACCAGCTCTACCGACTCCGCTAAGTCGACGTCGAAATTTAAATTGCACGCTTCGCAAAAACCGTGGTCCTTAATTGTAGCTAGCGTCTGTTGTATATCCGCAGGAATACGGCACGAGGGGCACATGATATCCCATAGCAGACTAAAGACACCCAATCGCGTGCCTTGCAAGCAGGCAGTGATGACCTGATCCGGATCGAGTTGAAATCGCTCAGCAAAGGCAATTGGCCTGATGCGGGCAACTTCGAGATCGGAAGCGTTTTCCAGAAACTGCGCCAAGCAATCGATTACTCGCGGATCGATTCTCATCTGCCTCAATTGTTCAATGCGCACACGCAGTCGCAGCTTCTGAGTCGAGTGTAGCTCAGTTCGAACGATAAACGGATCCCGATCGGCTCGGTTCTGTTCGGAATGCGAGACGTATTGGTCGATTTGCTTGTAAGCGCGTCCAAAATTGGCTTTCGATTTCTGACCCAACTGCATTTTGGCTAATTGCCGCCCTAACCAATTGCGCGGAGTGACGATCAACTTTTGCGTGACTCGAGTTCCCGCTCCGGGGGTTGGCGTCAACTCGACGATATTGACAAACCAACGAAAGGGGCCGTGGGTGAACTCGCGAAGAACACTCATTCGCCTGCCTTCGATCCACTCGTAAGGATGCTCCTGCCAACGAATCGTCAGGCCGGCGACTTTGGTCTCCGCGAATCGCTGCAACCCCTGGACTGGGTCTTGGCGAGTAGAGTAGGTGACAGCAGGCAATCCTATGGCATGGTTCACGCGATCGGTATTCGAGATGTAGGGCCAAAGCTGATGCGGGCTGGATTGCAACTCCCACACATGTTCGAACTGCAGGGCAATTGGATCGTTTAGCGATAGAACTGGAGGGTGCAAACCTAGCGATGTTGGCTGTCCACGCAGAATATTTTCCAGATCAATCAACAACTCGCCGGCATCCGCGTATCTGGCATCGGGATTTTTAGCCAGACACTTTTCAAGCGTTTGAACGAGCGCGTCCGACAGCTGAGGTCTAAGCTTCTTCAGCGAGGGGGGAGCAACATTGCAGTGCAGATTAAGCAAGCCAACATGCGATTCGGCTTCGAACGGAGGAATGCCGCTCAATAGATGAAACAGAGTGACACCGATTGAATACACATCGGTCCGCGCATCGATGGCTCGCCCTTGCCACTGCTCCGGGGACATATACAGAGGAGTTCCCAGCGGCACCCCTTCACGAGTCAGGGCCATCGATTCGGTCTGCTGCGCAGTGCGGGCCAAGCCGAAGTCCGATACTTTGGCGTAGATCTTACCAATCTCTGGAACAGGACGATTTGCAGCTGCATCGACAAATGGCTCAGCGAATGGGCTATTGGACTGAAGCCAATTCTTCGCATCCGCCGTTAACAGCACGTTGTCCGGCTTAAAATCTCTGTGCACGACATTGCGCGAGTGGGCAATGGCTAATCCTCGGATCGCATCGATCATCACTGTCAAAGCAAACGACTCGTGCAGCGGTTGCTTCGATTTCAACAGTGTACCCAGCGTTCCGCCTTCGACGAATTCGACGACCATATAGGGAAGGTCCCCTTCGTTAACCACTTCGAAAAGGTTTGCAACGTAGGGGTTATTGGCTTTAGCAAGAAGCCGTGCCTCTTTGGCAAATCGTTTGGCGGCGATTGAATCCTGAGTCACCTGTTTATTGAGAATCTTGATGGCCACGCAGCGCTCTTGGGCGGGGTCTTCTGCCCGATAAACGGCTCCCATGCCTCCACTGCCGAGTCGTTCCCTAATGGTGTAACGCCCAAGTTGGGCTCCATCGAGAAAGTATCCGTTGGGAACGACAATGTCCGGGACAACTTCAATTGTCTCTCCAAATTCGACATCCTCTCCCTCGGACGCCAAATCATTGCCAAATGCCAGAATACTCGGCGGACTCCGAGAGAACCTGTGAAGTACTTCTTTAGCCGATGGGGCTTCAGTTAACTCGTCCGCCAAACAGTCTGCGAAAATAGCAGAGAGTTTTTGCGCAACTTTACTATTTCGCAGTTTGCTTTGATCGATCAGCTGATTGAGTAACACCGCCAATGATCTCAAATCAGTCGCATGATTAGACAGTGTATTCCACTCGCTCAGCGATGGTTCATTCTCCTCCATGCTACAGCGCAAGCCTGAGACATCCACTTGCCAATCGACCGAATGGAATCTGCGGATGTTCCTTGAAGTCAAGCCACCGACCACCAGGCCCACATCCGCACAGGCAACAAGCGCGGAAACACATGCCAAAGCCAACGATTCCAATTGCGATTCAATGAATGAATAGTCCGCAAGCAGCTCATCAAGCCCCATGCTTTCACCAGCGAAGGCGACAAATGGATGCTGCCCTGAAGAATCAAAGTCGAGCACTCTTAGGCAACTGTTGTCGCTGATTAGCTGGGCCAATTTAATTCGCCGGAACCAGTACTTGGTTTGGTCTGAATCGCCGACGTGGTTTGTTTCTTTTGAATGAAACAGGCATATTTCTGCACTGCTTCCGTCGCGCAAGACGCCCGCATAGCGATTCACATAAGGCCCCAGCTCGATTAGGCCTGTCAATTTGAAGCGAGCAGTAGGTTTCATTGAATTGGTCGATATGGACGCTAGTGTATTTTTAGAGTGCAGTCGAGAGCTCAGAAAAAGGGAACTAGCATTGTAGCGATTGGCGGTAGCTCTTGAAGCGATCGAGTCATGCCGATTACAACGCGCATTCGATCACAGTTGATAGTTCTATTTATCGCACCTTCAACTCAGTCGGTGGCGAGTCGCGCAAAACCACGGATTCCCCCCATAGCATGTCTGCTGTAGTTTGCCAGCTAGAAGCACGTTTGTTTCGGGCGGCTCTCGATGGCGTCCCCCTCACCACTCGGGGACACCACTCGGGGACAACACCACTCGGGGACACAGCATTTTCTCGGATAGCGCACATTGCCAATCAAGATGCTATGACCCTACGTCAATGTGTGTGGACACGTCAATGTGTGGGGACATAGCATTTTTTTGCGCCGCGTGGTGATCGCCGCGCGGGGACACAGCATTTTCTTGGACAGCCGGGAAGGGATGCCGGGCAAGGACAGGGATGCCGGGCAGGGACCCAGCATTTTCTTGGATAGTGCCAATCAGAGGACGGCGAATTGCGTGCTGCTGGGGCATGCAATTTGCTCATTTGCGGTTGAACGAGATGCAGATGGACGGCGGCCAAGTGTGACAATAGGACTCGTACGCTGTCAGACATAACGTGACGGATAAGCTTTGGGATGTGTAGTCAACATCTAAACGTAGTCGAAGAGACGGGGGCCACGAGTTGCTTTGCCGTAGGACTCGTAATCCTCGCGTTGGCCTCCACTACCAATAGCACCTTATACTTCTGCTGGCTTCAGAGGAAGAAAAAAATCCGGGAAATTGGGGGGAATTTGTGTAAGGTAATTGAGTTGCGTACGTCTTCCTTTAGTCAATCGGCTGTGCTTTGTGGCTCAAGGGAACGTATCAATGGCTCGCATAACTCGCGCGGAAGTATTTTCGCCGGATGAAGTCGCAATCGTCCACGTTATCGGACGTGTGGTGCGCCGCTGCTTCTTGCTCGGCGACGATCCGATTACTGGCAAGAATTTCGATCATCGCAAACTGTGGATCGAGAGGCGCCTTGAGCGCTTGGCCGCTGCCATGGGAATAGATCTGCTCACATTTTCGATTCTGTCAAACCACTTTCATTTGGTGCTCAGGTCCCGTCCGGATGTGGTAGAAACGTGGAATGACACGGAAGTTGCGAGGCGTTGGTTGTTACTATGCCCGATTCGAAACGACGGCCATGGTCTGCCAGGAGAACCCAGCGAGTCGGAGCTCAATTCCATTCGCAACGATGCCGAACGAACTGCCAAGATTCGTTCGCGGCTGAGTGATATCTCGTGGTGGATGCGGTTGCTCTGCCAACATATCGCCATGCGTGCTAACCGCGAGGACGAGGAGACCGGCAAATTCTTCCAAGGCCGTTTTAAGGCGGTGTGTCTGCTGGACGAAACGGCTGTACTGTCCTGCTCTGCCTACGTCGATCTCAATCCCATTCGCGCTGCTTTGGCTGAGACGCTCGAATCCAGCCCGCATACGTCCGTGCAACTTCGGTTACAAGCTCTACAGGCGACAGTCCAAAAGCCGAACGTTGCTGCTGATCGCATGCTGTGCCCCATCGAGATCGACGAGTTACGAGATATGTTATGGGCACGTCCAAGTCAAACCCGACATCGCTGTAGTGATAAAGGTTTTTTGAACATGTCGAGTAGCGACTATTTGCAGTTGTTGGACTGGACTGCACGACAAATCGTACCTGAAAAACAAGGGGCAACTCCCATCAGCATTCCGCCACTTATGGAGCGACTCGCGATTGCGCCAGAAGTTTGGTGTGGTTTAGTGAAGAACTTTGGCAAGCTGTTTCATAGTGTTGCTGGACGACCTCAAACAGTAGATGCGGCCCGAACACGAATCCGGCGTCGCCGTTTCCATCTCCGTAGTCAGACTCGCATGCTTCTAAGCGTTTAGTCCCCGCCAGCGGCTGAGCACCTAGTCTCCTTTTATTACTGCTGACATTTGCCTTCGTTGGCCCATTGTTGTCACTCTATGTGCGGCATGTGCGGCGGAGTGCTCTTGAGCGTCCCCTTCTCTGTCTCCCGGCGAATTCGTTCAGAACAGCCTGTCGTCTTGTTGATAGCAGCAGCATCTTTTTGGGATGAGCATTTGTCCTCCACACCAAATGCAATGCTCGAGTTTAACTTCCGGTGGAACAATCTGATGCTGTGATTGGGGAGGATGGTCCGCTCGGGAAGCTGAATTTTCCTGGATCCTCAAAGGTCAATCAACGTGCTGTGACCCCATACCTTATGCTGTGACCTCATACCGTACACGGTCACTCGATTGCGTCCTTCGGGCCATTGGTCGCGCCGCTCGGGACGCACCACTCTGGTACACAGCATTTACCTGTATAGCGCACATGCCAATCAAGATGCTATGACTCTGCCTCACTCACGCATAGCGATTCACATAAGGCCCCAGC
>JBGSTP010000126.1:0-78186 GCA_041736515.1 Pirellulaceae bacterium | reverse complement strand
GTTGCCTGCGGTGACTTCGGTACCCGCGGCTTCGGTTTACGCCAAAGCAGAACGGACATTTTTTTAAGAAAATCAAATCTAGGGTTGACCGCAAGCTTTTCATAGACGCAACAAGCGCAGCGCAGTTGAGGCAGAACTGTTCCATCGAACTGAAGTGTCGGCGGTGTTTACGATGCGTCTGCTGAATCCTCGTTCGACCAGTGCACTGCCGGCCATTGGGACTCGATTGACCGCGAACTTTGTGACAACCGCTACCGAGAATCTACCTCAACCGCGCTGCGCTTGTGGCGGCCTACGAGGCACGGCAGACCATTGGAGCCAGGAATAGACTATCGTTCACTCGTGAGTGCCTCTTAGTAGCGCGAGCGACGTACCGTGGTAGCTGAGCAAGCGATCCACGTAGAGTTCTCGGATTTGATTTTCGCTTGCGTCAGCATGCATAGCGCGTATGCCGGCCAACATGACTTGGCGCGACATCTCGGTTAACTCAAAAGCTTTAGCGACCTTTTGGGCACCAGTCATTGATCGCGATACGCGCTGCATGACCGCCAAGGCCTCTCTGCCTTCCGCAGTTGAAGCTGCAATCCGATGCTCGAATTTTTCTCCAACTTTGGAAGCCAACAATGACGACTCGTCGAAATTAAACATCGTTACCTTTTTCGCTTATTCCAAGATCCCGCAAATAGACTCGTAAATCCTCATACAGGCCCAGCAACTTTGCCTGACGCAGAAGGTAGTTGATGTCCAGTCGCGTGCCTTGAATCATTAGGATATTGCGCACATCGGTTTGCTGCCTGGATAAACCACCCGCATTCTTACTCCAGTTCAACTTTGCCAAGATGGTGTCTTCGGCGCTTGCGATGTGCGTCTCGACATCTACGATTCGCTGTATCGAACGTCGGGAGAAAGCCATTCGATTGAGCGGGTTATCGTCAAGCAGAAAGCAATCGACTTTGTCTCCCGTCTGTAGATCGATGAGGTTTGCCATGCGGCCTTCGCGCAGCGCTATTTCGCTCAAGTAATATCGTTTACGGTCAAAGCGGCCAATCAAAGCGGGAATTTTGCTGGTCTCCAAGTCAATAACCATATCGATATCATGAGTTGAACGTGGCTCGCCATAAAAGCTCGACGCATACGAACCAACCAACATGTAGGGAATCTCCAACTCCTGAAACACTCTGACCACCAAAGCGAGCAATTCTGCTTGCGACATCACTCGCCTTTTTCTTTCGATAACAATTTCGTCTTTTTGCTCAGCTCCTACAAAGCTAATTCTAGCGCGATTCGGCTAGCCGTCCAATAGCTTTCTCCGGCGGTTTGGGCCACTTGACCATCACGTTCGGCGGCACGCAGGTCCCAGTGCAGGCCGTCAACAAGCGCGCAGTTGAGGCAGAATTTCTCCAACGACTTGAATTGTCGTCGGTATTAACGCTGAGTCTACTGGCTCCCCATGCGAGCATAGCACTTCCAACGGCTGGGCAAGCGATCTCGAACATAGTGCGCAACGGTACAGAGATTCTGCCTCAACTGCGCTACGTTTGTTGCGGCCTACAAGGCACTGCAGACAATTGGAGCGAGGAATAGACTATGATAGCCTTTTGTTCGCCGCTTTCTCACCCACCTAAATAGATTGAGGAAAATATGAAACGACCCAAGCACTTGCTATATTCGCTATTCGCATTCTGCCTGGCCACCGACATCGTTGGGCGGGAGGTTGTCACGGCTCAGGAAATGGCTGTGCCTCCCGGGTTCACCGCTTTGTTCAATGGTAAGGATCTCTCGGGTTGGTACGGTTGGACGACTCGCGACCCGAATGAGCTGTGGGAAATGTCGCCGGAAGAGCAGGCGAAGTATAAGAAAGAGTCGATTGAAGGCGGGCTCTTGGATAAAAAAGGTCAGCCTTCGAACGAGCATATCCATGCCCATTGGCGGGTCGAGAATGGAGAACTGGTAAACGATGGGCACGGCCTCTATTTGACGACCGACAAGGATTATGGCGATTTTGAATTGAGCCTGGAATACAAGGCTCTGCCCGAAGGAGACAGCGGAGTCTATCTACGTGGCATCCCTCAAGTCCAAATTTGGGACCCGGGCCAAGCGGATCCTCAGGGCTTAGGTCGCGCGCTGGGATCCGGCGGCCTTTGGAATAACCGCAAGGGTTCACCGGGCAAAGATCCATTGAAGAAGATGGATAAACCCTTTGGCCAGTGGAATACGTTGAAGATGACCATGATTGGCGAACGCGTTAGCGTGGTATTCAATGGAGAGCTAGTCGTCAACAATGCCCCTTTGCAGAATTTCTTCGCAAACAAACAAAGCGGGTATGTAGCTTACGTAAATCCCAATGGGCAAGCAGACGCGAATTCAAAGCCCAAGCTGCCCAACGGATTTATGCTGGACCCCGTATACGCCAAGGGCCCCATTCAATTGCAAACGCACGGCAGCGAAATCCGCTGGCGCAATGTATTCATTCGTGAAATCGCCTACGAAGAAGCCAACCGATTGCTCGCCTCGCGCGACTCGGAAGGCTTTACCGAATTGATCAACGGAAAAGACCTCAGCAGCTGGCAGGGAGCTACCGAAAACTACGAAGTTCAGGATGGAGCCATCGTCTGCAAGAAAGGAAAAGGGGGCGACTTACTGACCAAGGATGAATATGAAGACTTCATTTTACGCGTCGAGTTTAAGCTGCCGCCCGCTGGTAACAACGGTATCGCCCTGCGAACTCCACTCAACGGCCACTCGGCCAGCGATGGCTTGGAGTTACAGGTCATCGACAGCGATGGATACAATGCCGCGCATCCCAAAGGGCAACTCAAAGATTACCAATACCATGGTTCACTCTACCATTGTGTTGGAGCCAAACATGGCTTCTTGCGTCCCGTCGGCCAATGGAATTTCCAGGAGATCGAAGTACGTGGGCAACAAATAAAGGTTACGCTCAATGGTACCAAGATCCTCGATGTGGACATCGACCAGTTTGATCGTAGCCAGATCGCTCACCCACCCAAAGGTCTCGATAATCGCCGCGGTCATATTGGCTTTGCCGGCCACAATGATCCAGTCGCCTACCGTAGTTTTCAAGTAAAACGTCTTTAATGGTGCCCTTGAAGACTGTGGGGGTGCAGAACCATCCAGGGCATTGAACGCTTGGCATATTCAATGCCCTTAATTGCCCGCCAGTACAACAGTTAACCTTAGCGAAAGTCGTGGCGAAAAATGAAGACTAAACTAATCCTGACCCTAGCAGGTTGGCTGTTGCTGTTGACTATTGCTGGCCCCCGGTCAGCCTGCCCCAACGAACCACTCCAAGGGATCCGTGTTAGCGACGACCACCAGCACTTCGTGCGAGGTGCAAATGCGGATCGCTTTGTTGTGTGGGGCGTGAATTACGACCACGATGCAGCGGGCCGCTTGTTAGACGAGTACTGGGTTGACGATTGGCCGAGCGTCGAAGCAGACTTCAAAGAGATCAAGGCGCTGGGAGCAAACTGCGTAAGGATTCATTTGCAGTTCGGCAAGTTTATGGACGCCCCCTCCCAGCCCAATACTGCTGCATTGCTTCAATTGAAAAAGCTGATTCGGCTAGCCGAGCAAACAGAACTGTATCTGGATGTCACGGGTCTAGCGTGTTATCACAAGCAGAACATTCCTGATTGGTATGATCAGCTAGACGAGCCGCAGCGCTGGGATGCTCAAGCTGAATTTTGGCGCTCAGTCGCTGAGACGTGCAAAGATAGCCCAGCGATTTTCTGCTATGACTTGATGAATGAACCTGTGTTGCCCGGGAAAGAGTCCTCCACCGACTGGTTGTTGGGCGAGCTAGGCGGAAAATTCTTTGTCCAACGAATTAGCTTGGACCTAAAGGACCGTTCGCGCGAGCAGGTAGCCGAGGCTTGGGTGAAGAAACTTTGCGATGCAATTCGTTCGAAAGACGATGCGCACTTAATTACGGTCGGCGTAATCCCCTGGGTTCAAGTGTTTGGCGGAGGTAAACCGCTGTTTCACTCACCGGAGGTCGGCAAGCCACTCGACTTCGTCGCCGTACATTTCTATCCCAAAGCCGGAGAAGTCGAAAAGACGCTCAAGGCGCTCCGCGCCTACGAAGTCGGAAAACCGCTGGTCATCGAAGAAATGTTTCCGCTGAGTTGTAGCGAAGACGAACTGGCGCAATTTGTCGAACAAAGTGCCGAATTCGCCGATGGTTGGATCAGCTTCTACTGGGGGCAAACAGCCGATGAGCTGTCCGCGCTGCAGCCGGCCACGATTCCGTCAGCAATCACCGCCAGTTGGCTGCGACGCTTCCAGACGCTGGGCGGACAGCGACAGTAGCCTAGCTAGGCATCCTGCCTGGGTCCTCCCTTTACAACACAGCAGCCCCGTGTCGCCGCAACGTACCAACACCTCCGCTCATTCCGCGCACCACAACTCATCGCAGCTCCATGTGTGACTCATTTGCGGCGCGAGATGGATCAAGAGTCAGGCAGCAGGACCCAGGCAGAATGCGCAGGATGCCCAGGCTACGCAAACGCCCGGCGCATGTCGGTGCGAATGAATACACCCAGCAAGACATTGGGTTCAGGCAGCGATTCGGGAGGGCAATTCGATATTCTGCAAGTTCACGATCTGCAGAGCCGTTCCCGGTTGAGCACAGGCTAAAACAACCGAGTCGCTATGCGCCAGCCGATTGAGCCATGCACCAAACGGCGATGCCATCGGTTGAGCTGGATCAAGTCCACCCTCAACGATCACCAGATCCGATGCACCTAACTTGTGAGCTACACGCGGAATCGCGGAGTTTACATCTCCTGGGATCAACGACGCCTTAAAGCCAAGCTGAGTGGCCTTCTGGTGCGCTTGTTTGAGTGTGAGGTGGCGGCGATTGTCGCGGGCCGATTCGAACTCGTCGGTGCCAATGTAACGCAGTGTCTCGGTTCCACTAGCCAGCTGCGTTAGCTGCGCAATGCGCTGCATCCTCGAACCATCGCCCACACCTATCTCAAGCACTGAGGAGATGTGTCGGCTAATAAGTTGCTTAAATAGTTCGCGATCCTCGATTGGCTTCGCGAAACGAGTCCAATAGATCTTCTGCAACCAGTTCGGCCGGCTCATGAACTTAGTCCCTTGTGGCATCCATTCCAACGGGAATGAAAGAGCGCAAATGCTCTTTCAAAGTAGTAACTAGTACCGTCCGCCAACAGATTATCGCGTCTCACGGACCGAGACGCTCCGCAGCCTGCGGTAATCTATTTGCAGACGGTTCCTGAGTGCAGCTCCTGCCACCCAGAACCGATCGCTTAGCATCCATGCTTTGGAATCGGCTGGCGGAAGAGCAGCATCTAGGTTCGCATCCTTGCTTACCCTGCGATCACCGGGGCGAATCCTTCGCCTGCAAGCTTTCCCTGCTTCCTGTGAATCACATCGTCGCGTCAATTGCTTGTCGCTACCGGTATCTTCGGCATTATCGCCATTGGAAATCTACCGAGCCACGAGGGCCATGCAAAAATCAACCGGACCTACCCAGCCAGCACAATCGACATAAACCGCCAATACTGTCGCTCGTATTGGTCAGACGTAACCAGCTAGCATTGCTTGTTTACGCAAATTCCCGACTTCATGACCTAGGGTTGAAAACGATTAACTTTGTCATCTGCAGGTCAGCCCCAGTGTCCAAGATCCGACGTAAATTCCAGCGCAAGTATGCAATCGGAGCGGATTTCGCCGAGCTAGACAACGCTGTTTTTGAAGCATGCGAACGTCGGCTCGTGCTTTCCGCCCAATTGATGTTTGATGTATTGGGCGACCAAGCGCTCGATCTTCATGGAGCGATGCCAGAGCCTCAAATCAATGACTCCATTCCGCTCGACTTGCATGTTAACGAAGCCGCTGCGCGCGGTTGGAATTCCGTCCAGCAGGAATTTGGCTTGACCGGCAGAGGTCAAACGGTGGCTGTCATCGACAGTGGTATCGCCTGGGACCATGTCGCGTTGGGCAAGGGCTTTGGGCCGGGCTATCGAGTTGTCGGGGGCTGGGACTTCACAGAAGAAAATGACGCGCGTCCATACGATGATGGTCCGCTCGGATTCCACGGCACTCACGTCAGCGGCATTATTGGAAGCGACGATTCTAGTCATCCAGGCGTGGCCCCGGAGGTCGACTTTGTTGCCTTACGCGTCTTCAATGATGCGGGACAGGGACAATTATCCTGGGTAGAACGTGCCCTGCAGTGGGTACACGAAAATCGCAACGCATTTGAAAATCCAATCACCACCGTCAATCTATCGCTGGGTACGACTTGGAATGCAGACGCCATTCCCAATTGGGCAACGCTTGAGGAAGAATTCCGATCGCTCTACAACGACGGAATCGTTGTCACGGCCTCTGCGGGAAACTCGTTTCAGACATATTTGCAACCCGGCCTCAGCTATCCAGCGGCAAGTCCCTATGTATTGCCAGTAGCGAGTGTCGATGACCATGGTTATTTGAGTAACTTTAGCCAACGCAACAGTCATGTAATTGCAGCGCCCGGTGAGAACATAGTCAGTACCGTACCCGACCATGTGCTCGGACGCGACGGAAAAATCGACGACTTCACCGCCGCGAGTGGCACCAGCATGGCGGCCCCCTACGTCGCAGGTGCTTCGGTACTTGTTCGGCAAGCAATGGAAATGGTGGGATACGCAGGCATCAATTTGACTTCGATTGCCAACCACCTCCGCGATACGGCCGATTCGGTCTTTGATTCGGTGACGGGTGCTAGCTACGATCGACTCAATCTTCAAAATGCCATCGACTCGCTCATTCCCGACGACAACATCGGAAATACCTGGCAGTCGGCTGCGGCGCACGATCTTGGAGTCAAACGCATCGATGGCTGGATCAACAGCCTGGGTGACCAGGATGTTTATCGCTTTACCGCCAACGCTAACGGCACATTGCGTTTGGACGCCAACAGCGCTTGGCTCGACTCCCTGCAGTGGAGTCTGCAGTCGAGCACCGGAGTGCTGGTGGCTAATGGCGGGACGGAAGCAACTGTGGCACAGTTGGTCGCCGGTCAGACTTACAACTTGGTAGTTTCTGCTGGACGCGAGATTGGCAGCTTTGACTTTGACTTTCTATACAGTCCGAACTCGGCCAACGGCAGTACTAGCGAAGGTAGCAACCCGACATTACCGGTAGGCGCGCCAACGAACCTTGGACAAGTAGACTATCTCGAACAAGACGTGGCCGCTGGAAAATACCTCCGTGTTCAGGCCATGCACGATGGTGTCTTTACAGTTCAATGGACCAACCCAGACGCAGCGACTGGCAGCCTGACCGTGCTAAAATCTGCAGGCAAATGGGAGACGGGTGCCAGCTGGGACTCGGGGTCATTGCGAGTCGATGTGCCGGCTCAAGCTGGCCAGTGGTTCGAGCTATTGCTGCCTGGACAATCCAGCGACACTGGCGAACTAACCATTGCGAATGTTCTCTCGCAGTCCGGTTCCAATCTGACCATTCACGGTACGCATGGCTCCGACGAGTTTGGCGTTAACCTTCAATCTGGAGTTCAGGTACGGATAGGTGAAATAGAGTATGCCTTCGCCAACGGCGCCATCTCAAACGTATCCGTCGATGGCCATGGAGGCAATGATCAAGCTCGCGTTATCGGTTCCAACGCATTGGACAAAGTGGATTTGATGCCCGATGCCTCGTCAATTGAAAACAACCATGTTCGCATCGCTCTAGCCTCTATCGAGCAGGTGGATTTCAACAGCGGGGGAGGTGCAGACCGAGTTTATCTTTACGACTCCGATGGAGACGATACGCTCACCGCCCGCCCCAGAAGTGCCGAGCTAGTTGGTGTCGGCTATCGCTTTGGAGTCACGGACGTGGATCGCATTTTTATCCATGCAACGGGTGGAGGCGAGGATTTTGCCTATCTCTATGATTCAGCGGGAGATGACCGTCTGAGTGTGCGACCGCAATTCAGCAGTATGACCGGCACAGGGTTCTTCAATTATGTTCGAGGATTCGAACGAGTCTACGCGTATGCCAATGCGGGAGGCATAGATCAAGCCGAGCTCTATGACTCGGCAGGCAATGATCGCTTTTCCACCAGCGGTGCATCCGCTTCGATCGTTGGGCCTGGATTCTCCAGTTTTACGCGTTCGTTCGAACAGGTTCGCGCTTCGGCCGATGCGGGCGGAGCGGATATTGCCACCTTATATGGCTCAAGTGCTCAGACTCAGTGGGAGCAGGGAAGCGATTTCATTAGCTTCCGCGAGGACGGCATGGTGCGCGAAGCCCGAGGTTTCCAGGCTGTCGAGACATTTGTCGCCGGTCAATCCCACTCCCTGTCCGCGGCTGCTACTTCGAACATGGCAAGCCAGTCGTTTTCGGCATTGGGGATCAGCGAAGTGGAGGCTAGCGATGAAATATCATTGCCAACTCCCGGGGTCGCCGCGCCCAGTAGTCAAGATTTATCATTCTTTGCAGCCCACGATCGGATGGAATCGGTGCTAGAATCGCTAGAATATTTGCAGACAACGGAACAAGAGCGGGTCGAACCGCTGCTCGCCGAGACGCGTGTTCTAAGCGAATCCCGGCAAATGGCAGATTGGCTCACCGAGCGACTGTTGCTGCCAGAGGAGGAATTTATGTCTGACCCAGCCAAGGAGTTGGCACTACTCGACGAAGTGTTCAGTCGATTCAGCCGCGATTAACCCGTCGCCTCTCGCCTGAAAAGCGACTATAATTCTGTCGCAATTCTTCAACTTCGTGCTATAGGCGACTCTCATCATGCGATCTGCGAAAACTCTCTTGTTTGTCTGGCTGCTGGCTCTCGCGTTGCTCCCCAAAATCGTGCCAGCGGCCGACGGTCCATCGCTGCTGTTTCTCGGCGATCGGGTACATCATCAGCCGCAAAAGCTCGCGGACGCAATCATTCCAACTCTTCAAGAGAGTGGCATCCGCATTACATACACCGAAGATCTTGAGCAACTGAACCTTAATAACCTTCAGCAGTACTCGGGCCTGATCCTCTACGCCAACATTGATGTATTGCCTGTCGAGCAAGAGCGCGCCCTACTTCAGTATGTAACTGAGGGCGGTGGGTTCGTGCCACTGCATTGTGCATCCTTCTGCTTTCGCAACTCTTCAGCATTTGTTGACCTTGTAGGCGCACAGTTTCAAAAGCATGGCGGCGAGATATTTGCCACGGAAATCACGCAGCCTGAGCACCCAATTATGAAGGGCTTTCAGGGTTTTTCGAGCTGGGATGAAACGTACATTCACACCAAGCACAACGAAAATAATCGCATCGTGTTGGAAGTGCGCCGCGCGGGTGGACAAGCCAATGGCCGCACCGAGGAACCTTGGACATGGGTGCGCACGCACGGTAAAGGACGCGTTTTCTATACGGCTTGGGGACACGACCTGCGAACCTGGAGTAACCCTGGATTTCAGAACCTGCTGCAGCGAGGAATTCGGTGGGCCTGCGGCTTGGATCCCAGTGTTGTGGCAGATTTTAAAGAAGCAACAAAATTCACCGCCCCCAAGATGACCGAACTGCGCACCAACGTCGCTCCGTTTGAATTTGAAGAAGTCGGCCCGAAAATCCCCAATTATTTGGCGGGCGATAGGTGGGGCGTGCAAGGCGAAATCATTACTAAGATGCAAAAGCCCTTGCCGCCTGCGGAGTCGATAAAGCATTTTGTTACACCAGAGAATTTTCATCTCGAATTATTCGTTTCCGAGCCCGAGATACAGGGCAAGCCAATCGCCATGAACTGGGATGAACAAGGTCGATTGTGGATCTGCGAAACAATCGATTATCCGAATGAATTGCAGCCACCTGGTGCAGGCCGCGATCGCATTCGCATTTGCGAGGATACAGATCACGACGGTCGTGCAGACAAATTTACGGTATTCGCAGAAAAGTTGAGCATCCCCACATCAATCGAGTTTTGTCGCGGCGGAGTCATCGTACAAGCGGGCGAGGAAACGCTGTACCTACGAGATAACGATGGAGACGGCAAGGCAGATCAACGCGATGTGGTCATCAGTGGCTGGACGTTAGGAGATACTCACGGAGGGGTAAGCAATTTCCAATATGGGCTCGATAATCACTACTGGGCAATGCAGGGCTACAACTCGTCGAAGCCAAAGTACGCGGGCGGAGAACACCAGGGTTTTCGAATGGGCCCCTTTCGCTTCTCAACCAATCGTGATAACGACAAACCCGGCGTAGCGAACGTCGAGTTTATACGGTCGACTACCAATAACAGTTGGGGTTTGGGGACTACAGAAGAGGGCTTGGTTTTTGCCTCAACGGCTAATCGCGCTCCCAGCTTTTTCGTGCCTATCCCCAATCGATATTACGAGCGAGTGCGCGGCTGGACACCTTCGCTCTTGGCCGATGCCATTGCTCCCGACCACCTCTTCAATCCAATCACCAAGAATGTACGGCAGGTCGATCACCACGGGGGCTACACCGCTGGTGCCGGACATGCAATTTATACTGCCCGTACCTATCCCAAGAGTTGGTGGAACCGGCTCGCCTTCGTTTGCGGTCCAACGGGCCACTTGGTCGGTACCTATGTGCTCGAACGTAAGGGTGCAACCTATCGCGATGAAAACTTATTCAATTTAATCGCCAGCGATGACGAATGGTCGGCACCGATCATGGCTGAGGTCGGACCAGACGGAAACGTCTGGATTATCGATTGGTATAACTACATCGTGCAACATAATCCCACTCCACAGGGCTTCGAAACCGGCAAAGGCAACGCATACGAATCGGATCTGAGGGACAAACGGCATGGACGTATCTATCGGCTGGTCTACGATGGAAACGAAGGCCAAGCCAATGCCAGCCAAGCTCCCAAGCTCGACGTCGCCAATCCGTCCTCCCTGGTCAATGCGCTCAAGCACAGCAATCGGCTGTGGCGTCGGCATGCACAACGATTGCTTGTTGAACGCGGCAACCAAGACGTCGTGCCAGATCTAATAAAGCTGCTTCGCGACAAAACAGTCGACGAAACCCATAACAATGTGGGCGTGATACACGCGCTTTGGACTCTGCACGGGCTCATGGTAAATTTCGAAGATGGCTTGGCTAATGTTTCTGCAGACCTTCGCACAGAACTGCTCCAGCATCCAGCCGCCGGTGTGCGACGCAACGCGTTGTTGACATTGGCAAATTCCACAGAGCTCATTCTTGCAGCAGATTCCGTCCATGATGCGGATGCGCAAGTTCAGTTGGCTGCTTTGCTCGCGCTGGCCGATTTGCCTCCAGACTCGGCCGCTGGCGAGCTGTTGGCGCGAGTCGCCGCAGACAGTGCTATTACTCAAGATCCTTTCTTGAAGGATGCCGTAATATGCGCAGCGGCCACACACGCGAATTACTTTTTGCCCAGCTCACTGGTACTTAAATATCGACAGCCTTCGGCTGCTAGGACTGAGATTTTCCGCGTTGTGGCAGAACACGCGGCTCGATCTGGGATGACTGCGGAAAACTTCGAAGCACTGTTGCTCAGCCTTGAAAAATCAGATCAACAATTGGCGGGCCCCTTGGCAGAGGGTCTGGCAGCTGGCTGGCCTCGCAATAACTCTCTGAGTTTGAGCTCGCGGGCCGAGCAAACGTTGCTTGCTATGCTCGAAAATTCGAAACCAGGTCAACTTGCACCGCTGCTCAAACTGGGTACAGCGGCCGGCAGTAAGAAACTCTTCGAGCACGCCCAACAACTTTCCAAGTCATTGTTCGAAACGATTGCGAATTCACAAGCTTCCGAAACCGAGCGATTGTCTGCCGCGTTGGAACTCGTCAGCCTGGTTGGGCAATCTTCCGAGGTGGTTACTCAACTGATTAAGACGATCACACCGCAGATGCCCCCCAAAGTTTCCAGCGGTGTCATTCGCTCCTTGATGAATGTCAGTGCCGATAATGTCGGCACAGAATTGATGAGCGCGTGGCCCGCCATGACTCCTGCGCTACGGGCAGATTCATTGGCAGTGGTCCTGGCCCGTCCGGCAACCACGCGAGATTTGATCAATGCGCTTACCCAAGGCAAGGTTGGCTTTGCCGATTTGACGCTGGACCAACGCCGCAACCTAGAGAATCACCCCGAGCGCGATATTCGCACCGCAGCCAGGGAGTTATTCAAGTCCTCCGGCATTAGCGTCAATGCTGATCGACAGCTGGTCGTCGACCAATACTCGGCTGCGACGAAAGGAACCGGCCGCGTTGAGCCTGGCAAGCTCCTGTTCACTAAGAATTGCGCTAATTGCCATAAACACTCCGGTGAAGGTCAAGAAGTAGGTCCAGACTTAACCGGCATGGCCGTGCACCCCAAGTCAGAATTGCTAATTCATATTCTCGACCCCAATCGAAGCGTGGAAGGGAATTTCCGTCGTTACACTTTGTTGACGGTCGATGGCAAAGTCGTGACGGGAATGCTGGCCGCCGAATCGCAGGCTGCCATCGAGATGATCGATGCAGAGGGCAAGCGGCAGTCGATCTCGCGCGAGGATATCGAGCAGCTAACGTCGACCAATTTGTCGCTCATGCCAGCGGGTTTCGAACAGCAGCTCAAAGTCGAAGAGATGGCGGATCTGCTGGAGTTCCTTACTCAAAAAGGTCGTTTCGTGCCCCTTTCGCTGACTAGCGTGGCGACGGCCGTCAGCACCAAGGCCCTCTTCACGAACTCGGATAATGGACCAGACCGCATGATTTTTTCGGACTGGAAGCCCAAACAATTTGCGGATGTGCCGTTCCAGTTGGTTGATCCGCAAGGCGCGACGCGCGCTAACATCGTGCTACTGAATAGCCCCAACGGAACCTTGCCACCCAGCATGCCACGCCAGGTTAGCTTGCCCTGCAACATGGTCATCAAGAGTTTACATCTGCTCAGCGGTGTAAGCGGTTGGGGATTTCCGGCTAGCAGTGAAAAGTCGATCAGCATGATAGTTCGCTTTCATTACGAAGATGGTCAAACAGAAGATCACCCGCTGCTCAATGGTGTGCATTTCTCTGACTACATTCGCCGCGTCGATGTACCACAATCAACCTTTGCATTCAGCCTGCGTGGTCAGCAAATCCGCTATTTGTCCATCCTGCCCAAACGGCGCGAACCCATCCTGGCAGTCGACCTGGTTAAAGGTGAAGACCGCAGCGCGCCGATGGTCATGGCTGTCACCGCCGAGCGCTATGAGTGATCGGATACAGCTGTTATGTGTCGCGAATGGCAATGTCGGTATCTGCACTAGGTGTTTACGGCTTGGCCGTCTGCTAGAATCTCGGGAAAGTTGGTACCCAGCGGGTCGATTCTCGGAGATGATTCTATGGCGGCTTCGAAGACCTCAATTTCTGCGTCCCTGGTTTTCAAAGATGGAACATCCAATAAATTTTGGCGCATAGCGCAAGATGGCTACAGGCAAACAGTGTGTTTCGGGCGAGTCGGCACGGATGGCCAAACTCAAACCAAGGAGTTTGGTTCTGAGGACGACGCTAAGAAATCATGCGAAAAATTGATCGCTGAAAAGCGCAAGAAAGGCTATGTCGATGACAGCGCCATCCCCGGCGCTGCAGCGACTGCAGGTGCCACTGCATCCGTCAAATCTAAGTCGGCACCAGCAAAACGCAAAGCGGATAAAGCCGAAGCTTCCTCCGTAGCGGAGAATGTCGACAAAGCCTCGCCTTCCGTGGCGGTGGAGACCGACGTGACTCGGTCCATTCGTCTCGATCCTCAAGATTGGTTTCGTGCCAAGTTCCGCGCCAACGAAACGCTCAATCGCACCGAACCGCGACCGTTTGATAAAGCGTTTTGTGTCAAGGCGCTCGCCAAAGCCAAGACGACAAACTACGGCTGGGATGTTAAGTGGGAAGATCTACAACTGCCTGATAGGCTCTCGAAAGAGGAAGCCCATTTTTGGTTGCTGGCAATGACGAAGGAACGGCATCGCGATAACAAAATGACTGATTTCGCCGCCGCCATCGAGAAACTCCCGACCGATGGCAAGATTCGTTCAACCGATGCCTGGAGCATGATTGAGAAAGCGACGCGGATGGTAGAAGTCCACGTGATGCATGCCGTGGCCAACCTGTTCTCGCCCGAAGAGACCGTGGAATGGATGTTGACAGAACGCAGAGGTAAGGGCAAACAGCGTTGGCAAGAAGCGGTTGAAGACACTCAGCTCATCGCGGGTTTTGAAAAGTGGTTCTTGCCTTATCTTACCGATAAGGAGCGTAAGACTTTGCAGAAAGTGGTGGCGGCCAAGCTAGACCCTTCCGCTACTCCCGATGAATACGAAGCGTTTCCCATGGCCCACTACCTGGCCGCTTCTTTGGGCATGCATAAGGAACTATTCAATGTAACCAGCTCTTGGGAGGATGGCTATTACGAGAAACATCAGTATGCCTCTCATTACCAACAGCCTCAAATGTTGGTATGCGGTCTGGCCACTCCCGAAGTGGTCGCATCCGAATGGCGCCGCCTGAAGTTGCCTGTCGACACGCCAGAACACGCCCGCTCCTTGCTCGCTTGTACTGAATACTCGGCGCTAGACTTGTTGGCTGCGGAGATTTGCAAAACGACGAACCGCGAACAGTGCGAAGGCCTGTTAAAAGTGCTGGCGTTGGTCAATGCACCAGAAGCGGCCGAAGCGATCCTGCGCTGCAAAGTGGAATGCAAGGCACCGCTCATCGCCCGCGATTGGCTGGACAAACACGTTGGCAATGCCGTCTGCGGACTGATCGAAGTTGCCGGAGGACGAGGCAAGCTGGCAGACGCAGCTATCGAATACCTAAGGAGCGTCAAACGCAGTGGACTGGATGGCGTAATCGCTTCGGCAGTAAAGAAGGCTGGTAAGTCGGAGGCAGCGGCCAAGGTCCAAACCGACGTCTTGGATAGGGAAGAGAAAGTCTACCAATCGCATGATGCCAGTTCGACGCCGAAGTGGTTGTCCGAGGTGCTGGCAAAGGTTACTGGCGGCAAGAAGAAGTTACCCGGCTGGGCCTCGGCAGCACAGCTGCCACCCATGATCGTCGGCGAGCGTAGATTAAACGAGGAACAGTTGGATAGCGTGTTGCAGAGACTAGTAGCGACTAGCATTACTGACAAGGACGAACTGCTTGCATTGCTGCGCGCAAACGTGGACAAGAATGTCCGAGACGAATTTGCTTGGAAGCTCTTTCAACATTGGCAAGACGATGGTTGCCCCAACAAAGAGAAATGGGCGATGGGAGCTCTCGGGCATCTCGGGGATGACGGTTGCGTTTTGAAATTGACCCCGATGATTCGCGTGTGGCCAGGCGAAAGCCAACACGCCCGTGCGGTGTTCGGGCTCGAGTGCCTGCGAGCGATCGGAAGCGGTGTGGCCCTGATGCAACTGTCGGGTATCGCGCAAAAGCTCAAGTTCAAAGGCCTAAAAACAAGAGCGGCTGAATTTGTGGACCAGATCGCCAAAGAGAAAGGCATGACGCGGCATGAGTTGGAAGATCGCATCGTGCCCGATTGTGGTTTGGATGAACATGGCAAACGCGAGTTTTCATTTGGGCCGCGCAGTTTCTCGTTTGTACTCGGTGGCGATCTAAAAGCCATGGTGCGGGATGAATCAGGCAAAGTGCGCACCGACTTGCCCAAACCCAGCGCCAAAGATGATGCAGCTGTGGCAGATGCATCGATGGCGGAATGGAAACTGATGAAGAAGCAGATCAAGGAAGTCGCTACGATTCAATCTTCGCGTCTCGAGAACGCTATGGTCACCGGTAGGCGTTGGTCGCAAGAAGATTTTCACATGCTGGTTGTGCGGCATCCGCTAATGACTCACCTGGCCCAGAAATTGATCTGGGCTACGTTTGATGCCAAAGGAAAGTTATCATCTACCTTTCGCATCACCGAGGAAAAAGACTTTGCCAATGTCTCGGACGAGACACACCAATTACCTGCAGAGCACGTCGTCGGCCTGGTGCATCCACTAGAGATGAACGAAGAAGAACGATCGACCTGGGGTGAAGTCTTAGCGACTATGAAATTGTGGCTCCATTCTCACAGCTCGGACGCGAAGTCTTCCGCTTGGAAAAAGGCGAAGAAAAAGCCGAATCGCTCATTAGGTTTAAGGGCCTCAAACTGGTCGCCCCCACGCTCGTCTTTACGCTTGAAAAGATGGGCTGGGTGCGCGGCATTGGTATGGATGGCGGTGGATTCGATGAACACTCCAAACAGTTCCCCGCCGCCAACGTCACTGCGGTGGTTCACTACGAAGGAAGTGTCGGCATGGGCTACATCGATCCCAACGAACTTTTGACGCTTGAGGAGATTTATTTCATTTCCGGCATGCGTAGTCCAAGTGGGTATGGTTGGGAAGAAAAAGGCGTCAAGAAGTGCAAGCTTGGAGCCGTCGATGCCATTGTCATCAGCGAAGTGCTGGCGGATATGCAGGTGCTTAAGAGCAAGGCCAAGTAGCCAGGTGCGTGGGTGTCCTGCCCGCAATCGCTCCGGCCTGACGACGAACCATCATCACACGGATACAAACGAATGGCGAAGAAAGCCCCAGCTCCCGAAGCCGCCAAAGACCTCAAAGTTACCAGCACTACTAACGACAGTTCAAAAGCTGTGGCTGAAGGACCAACTGTAGGCGAGCTGCAGCGACCGGCGGCAGAAGTTCTTTATGCCGAGGAATTAGGCCGATTGGAAAAGGAATCGGCCATGTTGCCCAAACCGCCTGGCTGGAAAATGACTCCTCAAGCTGTGTTGGATTTCGTTCTGGGTAACGCAGCTGTGGGCATCGGGCCGAAGTTTGTGGGACGCAGATCGTTCATCGAACGCTGTGTCGTTTCGCTTGCCACGAATCGTGGACTGATGTTGATCGGTGAACCGGGTACGGCCAAGAGTTATCTGAGCGAATTGCTGGCAGCAGCGATCAGTGGCGATTCGACCCTTACGATCCAAGGGAGCGCCGGAACAACGGAAGACAATATTCGCTACTCGTGGAACTATGCGCTGCTCGTTTCCGAAGGACCAAGTGAACGATCATTAGTCCCTGCGCCACTCTACACCGGTATGAAGTTCGGTAAACTCGTCCGCTTTGAAGAAATCACTCGCTGTCCATTGGAGATTCAAGACGTACTGCTATCCGTCCTGAGCGATCGAGTAATGGCAATTCCTGAAATGGAAGCGGCCGGTAAGTCGTTGTTCGCGCGGGCGGGTTTCAACATAATTGCCACCGCCAATACGCGCGATCGCGGTGTGAACGAGATGAGCGCAGCACTCAAACGTCGCTTCAATTTCGAAACGGTGCACCCAATAGCCGAGATACGTGAAGAAATGACGCTGGTCAGCCGCGAAGCGAATCGCCACCTGGCTAGGTCGGGCGTTCCTACCGCACTTTCGGATGATTTGACGGAGATTCTAGTAACCACTTTTCGCGAACTTCGCCAAGGCAAGACCATTGATGGCAAGGGCATTGAGTCTCCCTCGACCGTCCTGAGCACGGCAGAAGCCGTCGGCACGGCCTGCGCCGCTGGAATGCACGCGTATTATTTCAGTAGCGGGAAAATCGAACCAAGCCATCTCGTGCAGTATCTGGTAGGCTCTGTATTGAAAGACAATCCCGAAGACTTGAAGAAAGTGCGCCACTACTTTGAGAACGTAATCAAACGTCGCCAGTCCAGCGGTTGGCAAGATTTTTATGACGCACGCAGCGAACTGCAGTAATCATGAAACCAGCCGCGCACGAATCCGTGGATTTCAAAAGGGTGTTGCACCGTTTGATCGACGTTTTGCAGGACGTAGTCTATTTTCCAGTGCGACATCATAGCCCGGTCTGTGCTGCAATGGTCTCGTCGCTAATCCAATCGTTGCGGCCCAAAGCCGTATTGATCGAAGGTCCAAGCGACTACAACCAACATCTGGACGAGCTGCAGTTGGAACATGAACTTCCCATCGCCATCTATAGCTATTTTCGGCGCACTGTCCATGCAAAGAAAGATGCGACCGATACGAAAGCCGATCAGCCAATCGTGGGATCCTATGGTTCTGGTGCCTATTATCCCTTTTGCGAGTATTCGCCTGAGTGGGTCGCGATGCAAGCAGCCAGGCAGGTGAAAGCTCGTATTGCTTTCATCGATCTGCCGTGGTTGCAAATGGCCCACTTGGACCAAACTACTCATCGATATGCCGATGCCGAACTCCGGCGTGGTCAGTACATCGAGACACTCTGTCGACGTCTGCAAGTAGACGACTTTGACGAACTGTGGGACCGACTGGTGGAATCTGATTGGACGCTTGATGTTGCAGAGTTCATGCGTCGCGTGCACGCTCTCTGTTTACACATTCGTTTTGGCGAATCGGCGATCCATCGTTCGGACTTGAGTCGCGAGTCATTCATGCGCGAACAGATCGAGCACCATCGCACGGAATTGAAAGGACCGATCCTGGTCGTAACCGGGGGGTTTCATTGCAGCGCTCTCGCCGCTCCATCCATCGGTATCGCGCTCGACCAGACCCCAACTGAAAGTGCAGAGCCAGAACCAGATACACCCAGCATGCCTGAAATCGCCACTGTGGTTTCGGGCATCGCGCTGACAACCTATTCCTACGAGCGGCTGGACAGTTTAACAGGCTACAATTCCGGAATGCCTAATCCTGGGTTCTACGAATTGGCATGGCGTTTTCGTCAAGGCAATCAGGCGTTTGATCATCATCCACTACTGGTTCAATTAGCGGATCAGTTTCGAAAGAAGAAGCAAGTGATCAGCACTGCTGACTTAATCGCTATCGAAACATCGGCTTTGGGTTTGGCCGCGCTGCGTGGCCGTCCACATGTCTGGCGCAGTGACTTGGTAGATGCGGTGTCGTCGGCTTTAGTGAAAGACGAACTGCAATACGAGACAAGTTCGCCATTTCTAGAGTCAGTCTATGCAATCCTCAGAGGTTCGCGCCGTGGTCGCCTGGCAGAGGGAACTCGTGTGCCACCCTTGGTACAGGATATCGGCCAGCAGATGGCAACGTTCGAGATTGAACTAAAGCGGAGCTCGACACAGCTAACGTTAGATCTGTCCGAAGAATCCGCATTGCGTAGAAGTCAATTCTTCCACCGCTTGAAGTTACTGGGCATCTGCGGCTTCAAGCTGGTTGACGGAACAAATTTTTTTGATCGCGAAGATCTCAGTTACCTGTGGGAAAGCTGGGAACTACGTTGGACGCCCGAGTTTGAATCTTCGTGTATCGAAGCCTCGCGATATGGCACAACCTTGGTCGATGCAGCCTCGGTTCGAATGCTTGAGCAATCGCGTGGTCAAGATCTTAATGCGGCCGATGCATCAAAACTGTTGGTTGAAGCTTGTCGCGCAGGGGTCGAGACCCTATCGGAGGAGCTGCTGGTTCAGCTCGATCGCATGATCGGATGCGAATCGCAGTTTGCGCTGGCTAGCGAGGCGCTCGGGCATTTGGCTTACTTGGTCTGTTATGACGAAGCGTTGGGAACAAAGCGGGCGACTCCCATCAAACAGTTGTTGGCCGAGTGCCACACGCGCTGTCTCTGGTTGCTGGATTCTCTAGGGGGAACCTTGCCAGACGAAAAGAAGATCCTGGCCGGAATCCAAAAAGTACAAGAAGTCATCCAGCGGGCTTCGACGGTTATTCGCGAGGATCGTAATGAATTGAGACAGATATTTTTGCGAATACAGAACGATCGAGAAAAGCATCCGTCCATCCGCGGTGCGGCAGTCGGAATCCTCTGGAATCTCGGTGACATTGACCCGGAAGGCATCTTGCAACAGATGATCGGGTTTCAAAGGCCGCAAGAACTGGGAGATTTTCTGGCGGGACTGTTCCTGCTGGCTCGCGAAGTAGCTCAGCGTCACCCGCAAGTTGTCCAAACCGTCGATCGCATGGTGATGGAGTTTAGTGGAGAAGGCTTTCAGCATGCTTTGCCAGCCCTGCGTCTGGCATTCACTTATTTTACTCCGCGCGAAAAGCACTACATGCTGTCTACTTTGTTTGAAGCGTTGGGGATTAAAGAGATCAAGACACTACCGCGATTGCAAGTCGCGCCGGAAGTTGCTGCGCAAGCGATGGCCCTTGAAGAAATGATTTTCACGGAGATTGAACAATACCGTTTGGGACCAGACGATGAGTGATCATGCAAACCGACAGGCGCGATGGCGACTGGTAATGGGACCGGGGTCTGAGTCGTTGTGCGGCGACTTAAGTGACGAGGACATGCAGCGC
Source organism: Pirellulaceae bacterium (assembly GCA_041736515.1). Taxonomy (GTDB): domain Bacteria; phylum Planctomycetota; class Planctomycetia; order Pirellulales; family Pirellulaceae; genus Aureliella. The sequence continues at coordinate 57,973 of JBGSTP010000126.1, read as the reverse complement.
GACAAGTTGTTGGGGTTTCTGTATGATCGCGAGTATGGACAAGGACGCAACGTGCGAGGACGCAATGCGTCCCAGCAGCAAGGTGGATTGGGCGAGTCTTCCCTGACGGTGCCCGATTGGATAAACGAAGTCCATCAGTTGTTCCCCAAACAGACCGTCGAGCGGTTGGAAAAGGATGCGCTCGAACGATATCAGCTAGACGAGATGGTAACGAACCCCGAAGTGCTCGCACGGGCCCAGCCCAACATGACCTTGCTCAAGGCAGTCTTGCGCACTAAACATCTAATGAACCAAGAAGTGCTCAAGGCCGCTCATCTCTTGGTAAAGAAAGCAGTGGAAGAGTTGATGAAGCGGCTGTCTCGCGAAGTGCGGACGGCGTTTACCGGTTCGATCGACCGTCGAACTCGCAGTACTCTGAAAGTTGCCAAGAATTTTGATATACGGACAACCATTCGGCGCAACTTGAAACATTACGATCCCAAGCATCGTCGTCTGTTAATCGAGACTCCTTTCTTCTACTCGCGTATTCGCAAGCAAGTGGACCGATGGCAATTGATCGTGCTCGTCGACGAGTCGGGCAGCATGATGGACAGTGTCATACACTCGGCGGTTACCGCTTCGATTTTTTATGCGATGAGGATGATGAAGGTACACCTGTGTATCTTCGACACCAACGTGGTCGACTTGACCGACCAGTGCGTTGATCCCGTTGAAACTCTGATGAAGGTCCAGTTGGGTGGTGGTACCGACATTGGACAGGCGGTATCGTACGCGGCTGAATTGGTCGAAAACCCGAGCAGGACCATTGTCGTCTTGATCACTGACTTTTTCGAAGGAGCGCCCGTACAGAGATTGTTCGGGGCGGCGCGAAAGCTGGTAGAGAGCGGAGTTACCTGTTTAGGGTTGGCGGCCTTAGATGAAAACGCAAATCCAACCTATGATCACGAGACAGCGGCACGCTTGGTGAGCATGGGCTGGCACGTGGCCGCCATGACTCCAGGTGAACTGGCGGGCTGGGTTGCAGAGAAAGTTCGGACCTAGATCTATGGCACGCGATGACCTCTTAAGCTTGTCTGCAGACGATCTCGCATCGCTGGCCAACCGCGGCACCGTGAAACGTGCCGAGAAGGAACTAACGAACAGTGAACTGCATTTTGAGATTAGCGAAAGCAGCAATGGTCGCTTGCGGGTGAATTGGTCCGACGGTATCGAGTGCGAGTTTCAGGCGGGAGGATCGGTGCACGAGGCGCGTTGCAGCAGCGGGGCCCTGGGCATCACTCGGCACATCGTGCGCTCCGTGCTGGCTTACCAATTGTTTCATCGCAGCCAAAAAGCTCCCGTCCACAGCGATGCAGCAGATGGATTCAACGCAACCATGGAGAGTGTTGGTCTTCCGTCGAGCGAGCTTGCCGATAGCGCTGGCGCTATGGCCAAATCTGCGGTTGCCTCAGCGGCCGCTGAAATTGGGGCGGCATGGGATCCGGGCGAAATCACCGACGAAGCTTTAGTCGCGCGCTATGGTAAAGCAGCGATCCAGCGCGCACGAACACGGTTTCATGATGGAACGCTTGTCGAATTAACACGCGGACGCAAGCCACTGGCGATGTTTTTGGATGAAAACTGCGTCGTACGATTTATGGTTCGCAGCGACTTACGCTATGTGGCTGCCGATTGTTCTGAGGCGAACTTGCCTCGTTTTGTTGCCATGGCGGTGTGGGCATTTCGCGAATTGCCCCAGGGCAAATCGGCCGGCTTACTCAGTTTGCAGCAATCGCAGCCTGCGGTACCGGTCGCTTTGCTCGATCAACTGCAAGCGATGCTGGATGAGTCGTATGTGTATGGCATCGCGCATTCGCATAAGGCGTTGTTAGCGAGTTTGACGCGATTGGAAGGATCGCTGCGCAAGGACTCGCTAGTGTGGCCAGCCGAGCTGCTGAGTGAATTTTCCCATGAGATCGCATTGTACGCTCAGCATGATGCGCGATTCGACGCTCAGCGGGCCGTATTCTTGGTGGGCGAATTAATAGCCCGCTCGCGGGCCATCCGTCGCAATGTTACTGCGGTGCCGCAGTTGCTGATTCGTGGAAGTCGATTCGATCGTCCCATCGATATTGCCAGCGGACGATATGTGGGGCTGGGAATGTCGCTGCGTGCAGGCCGAAGTCACACAATTTTCAATGCGTTTTTTCAAGATGCGGACACGGGTGTCTTAGCCACAGTGGAACGCTCGTTCTCTGACCAAACAGGGAAAACGTTTCACGAGCTGGCCGAGACAACGCTGTACAGAGGCGTAACGCTGGCGGGGTTAGCTGGCTCACAAATTTTATTGAAGACTGGTAAACGCCTGGCTAGCGGGGAGCTCGTGCTGCCACGCAGCGCATCCGCCTTTGCATCGAACCCTCAGAGTTTTCAATGGGAGCAACTAAGACCTCCTCTGCTGGTCGAAAACTTTGAGCAGCTGGCTAGTCGATGGGCTTCCATGCCGCCATCGTATCTTAGGCCACGCCGCCGCACCGAAGGGCTGCATGTGGTGGCTATCGACCGCGTAGCTAACATCTTATTTAATCCTGTGGGACAGTGCATCGAGGCCACATTAGTCGATCATGACGGCGAAAGCGCCAGCATGGTCTTACCTTTTCACACTCGCGGACTAAGCGGATTCAACAATTTCCTGCATGAGCTTCAGACGCACTGTGAAGCCGTGAAGTTCATCTCGGGACACGTCTCGCTAGCGAATCAACAGCTATCCTTTCGACCGCTTGCGATCGTGATCGAATCAGGCGGTTGTCGACGCGCGATCTATCCGCATTGGAGCCAGGCTCACGGAGCCAGCGATGCACAGACCACCTTGGCACAGAAGGTTGCGGAGACTAGCGAGGAACGCTTCAGCAACTTGATAGAGCCGGATAACCCGCTAAAACAGGTTTTTAGTCGGCTGAGCCACTTTAACGCCGAAGTATTGCTACTGGGATTGCAGAACAACGCAGCAGCCATCAAGCAGTTGGCCGACGAATTGATCGAAGTAGCCACTTCGATAGGTTTCATGCGGATTGCTAGCTTGTTGGACCAGTTGCGTACCGAGCTGAGCCGAAGCCAAGACGACCTGCACTATCAATTCAGCCGTGCGATTCAGCTAACGCAGCAACTATCGTTGATCGGGCGAATAGAGGCCATGTGATCATTCGGCTCGTGAAGCGGCTCAATCCAGCTTCATTGCAAAATGGATCTGCCGACAGGTCTCAATAAATCCGCACGCGGGATAGAGATGCTGTCCAACCGCATTATTGTCCATCGTTTCAATCATGACAAACGACATGCCTTTACAGCGAAAATACTCGAGTGCATGTTCGATCAATCGACGACCGATGCCTTGCTGTCGGGCTGACCTATCCACGGCCAGATTCGGTATACGGCCTTTGCCAGCTTCAAGGTCTAACCGGGTGGAAATGTAACCCAACACCCTGCCCTGGTCCTCTGCGACAAACACACCACTAGGATTGGCAGCGATGTCTTCATCGACGTGACGCGACTTACGCCATCGCCAATCGTGCCCAGCCAGAATCCCGAACGTGTTCTCGACGCGTTGGTCGATCGCAGTTCCGTCGAATCCTTCGATGGTAATGCGCTTCAATTCTGCGATATCATCCTGCGTAAACAATCGGATTTTCATGATTAAAATTGTCCGTTTGCCACTTCGAAGCCGGTGGGCTTGCATAATCTTGCTCCACCGTGTTGCACCCACTGCACTGTAGCCGCGATCATTTCCTCGAGCGAAACGGTTGGCGGGCCGAAGAGCTCGTAGGACCGCGATGCATCCCATAGCCACGCCGATTCGCCTTCGACTCCAGTAAAGACAGCCGAGCGACCCAAAAGCTCGGCAAAGCGGTTGGCGAGCCAACGGATCGATATTCGCTCCATGCCGGTCACGTTGAGCGCTATCGGAGGCGAAGCAGTGTGCGCGAGAGACTCTATTGCCCGAGCGCTCGCATCCCCCTGCCAGATTACGTTCACAGCTCCCATGGTTAGATCCACTGGTTCGCCCATTGCGACTCGATGCGCAACATCATTCAGCACACCGTAGCGAAGCTCGATGGCATAACACAATCGAAAAAAAAGTAACCGCGTCGCATGCTGCTTTGCAAAATAACCAAAGATACGTTCGCGACCGACACAGGAGTTGGAGTATTCTCCGGGCGGGCAAAGGGGACTGTCTTCATTAGCCCCAGGGCCGCTGGCAGGCACGAGAGGGTAAACGCAACCAGTGGAAAAGACAACGATGCGAGCATTGCAGTAGAGTTCCGCCACGTTCGCCGGCACGAGCGTGTTCATTGCCCAGGTCGCTTCGGGCGCCTGACTGGTCCCAAATTTTTGTCCGGCCATGAAGATCACGTTTTTCACATCCGGCAACGCATGCACCGCGTTTCGATCCAAGAGATCGCAAGTGATCGTCTCGACCCGACACTCTTCAAAACTCAGCCTAGCGTCCGCAGAAGAGAATCGCGAAACGGCGATGACGCGGCGCTGTGGCTGGCCTATTTCATCCAACCCCCGGCGAAGCATACGAGCCAGCGTCGGCCCCATTTTGCCGCCAGCACCCAACACAATCACATCTCCATCTATCTTGCGCAAGGTATTCAATGCACCTGGCGTGGGACAGCTAAGCACGGCTTCAAGGTCTTCAATGGTCTCGATGGATTGCATCGCAAGCGCTTCTTTGTCTCTAATATGCTCGGGGATCATGGTGCCAGTAAGCAATTTACCGGCATGGCGGCTGCAATGATCTCACTTGCGTCGCGTGGGTACATGACGACGAACTTGATCATGCATCGTGTACAGCAGGTACTGCTGCCCGTCGTGGACGACAATGCCACTCGACTTGTTCTCCTCCAGCGGAAAGAGCGGATTGTGTTCGTATTTTTCCCAATGAATGAGATCGGTCGATCTCGCAATGCACGTACACCACAGCCGCTTTCCAGTCTCAGCTTGCAGAGCCCCAGCCCCATGATAGTAGGCGTAGTAGTAATTGCCGTGCTTGATGATCTGATTGAGTGCCACTTGCGCGCTATCGTACCCCGCTGGTCCCAACTCGATCACCGGCTCATCCTGCACGTTCGTCCAGATTTTCATGTCCGTTGAGGTGGCTAACCATATGCCAAGGTCCCGCCGCTCGAAGAAGAAATACCATACCCCATTCTCGACCCAAGCTGTGGGAGTGCCAAAGGGCCCCGGGTCGATCGGCTCCCCATTTTTCTTCCTCACGTCAATTTGCCCAATTCGTTCCCAAGATACTCCGTCGGCAGACTTCAACAATTGCGCCTGATCCAGCATGCCCTCTGCAAACATGTAGTACACGCCACTATGGCGAACTACCATCATGTCTTCAATCCAATTCAGAGCGTAGATTGGATTGTTGTCGTAGCGCGTCCAAATTAAACCATCGGGACTAGTGGCGTAGCCAAGTTTTAGCAGCGGACTATTCGGATCAATGCCCGTGTACCACATCCGGTAGGAGCTGTTTTCGCGCACAATCCATCCTCGTTCTCGAATTCGAGCGTCCCAGTTCCCTGACCCGGCCCCAGCGAACACCGCGTCTGCGGGTTCGGCAACAAATTCGACCAGCTCCCGAGGAAATGGAGCGCTGGTTGCGGCCGATTTTTCTTGGACAATGTTGCCAGTGTTCGCCGACGAATTTGGTAGTGACGCCGCAGTGGATGGGGCCCCAAGTTGGACAATGGGCGTCTGCGCTGCTGCGATTGAAATGGTCGCTGAAAGCAACCACAGGAACCAAGGGACTGAAGCTCTACACACACTCACTACCTCAACTGCGGAGACAACACCAAGACTACGATGCTTTGTGCAAGCATGCATAGTGTCCCGCGCCAACGTTCCTGGAACAAGCCGCCGCAAGTAATTCGGAACTTGGCAGCCCTTAAAATAGGGACTTCGTCTACCGAATCCAGAGAGCGCGCTCTCGTTTTTAGAATGGAAGCAAGGTAGACTGAGGGCAATACCCGCCGCGCTTTATGCAAATTCCTCAAGGCTCCACCAGCGAAGAAACAGTATGTCGACTCGCCGTCTAGTTGTGCCGATTTTTCTTGGTTTGGTCACACTTCTAAGTGCCCCAGGGCTGCCGCAAGAGAGAGTTGTTCACTATGAAGCGGATGTTCGCCCCGTGCTGGTTTAAAAATGCGGCAGCTGCCACTCGACTCAGGTACAGAAAGGCGCCCTCGATTTAACTTCCATTGCGGGATTGCATCGGGGTGGCGAATCGGGAGAGCCGATTTTTGCGAAGGACATCGACGACAGCGTAATGTGGCAGATGATTAAGTCTGGAGAAATGCCGCCCGAGAACCAGCCTGATTTGAGTTCTGGAGAACTGCAGCTCATTGGGCAATGGCTCGCTGCAAACACCGATGCCATGCTGTCGCCCGACTTGGATGATGCACTCAACGAGCATGATGTCCTCCCCATTATGTTGCTCCGTTGCACCACCTGCCATGGAGCTCGAAAAAAAGAAGGAGGGCTCGATTTAAGAACGCTGCCCGCCATGCACCAGGGCGGTAAGAGTGGCCCCGCTTTGGTACCGGGGAACCCCGCCGCTAGCCTGATGATTACACGCGTGGAAACCGAGGCTTGTCCACCGCGCGAACTGCTATTGAAGCTGTTCATAAAACGTCCGTCCAGCGGTGAAGTCGCTATGCTCCGCCGGTGGATTTCCGCAGGGGCGCCCGCTGGCAATGTTGTCCTAGATATTGCTACCACTCAGCCCGATTTGATGGTTTCCGATGCGGATAGGCAACATTGGGCTTTCCAAGCTCCTCAATGCACCTCAGCGAAGGATTCGATCGATGCTTTTCTGCTTGATAAGTTGCATGAAGTGGGGCTAGAGTTTTCGCCGGAAGCGGACAGAGATACCCTGATCCGTCGAGCCTACATCGACTTGATCGGTATGCCACCCAGCCATAGCGAATGGCAGCACTGGCATCATTGCGAGCAGGCAGACTGGTACAGCGAAATGGTCGAGCATCTGCTCGCTTCGACGCATTACGGAGAACGTTGGGGGCGTTATTGGTTGGATTTGGCTGGCTACGCAGACTCAGAGGGAGGCATTTCGGCTGACCCGTTGCGCGAGCACGCGTGGAAGTACCGCGACTATGTTGTACGATCCTTCAATCTCGACAAGCCCTATGATCGATTTCTAATCCAGCAACTTGCAGGCGACGAACTGCTGGATCATGCCCAGGCTGAAGTGGTTACGCAGGAGATGGTCGACAACTTGATTGCTACAGGGTTCTTGCGAATGGGCGTGGATCAAACGGGTTCGCGCACGATGAACTTTGTACCCGAGCGACTAGGAGTCATTTCCGACGCGATTACCGTGGTCGGCGAGGGACTCATGGGACTTACGCTAGGTTGCGCGCGATGTCACTCGCACAAGTACGATGCGATACCACACCGCGATTACTATCGTTTCAAAGCGATTTTTCAAGGAGCATTGGATGAGCACGATTGGTTGACGTTTAAGAATCGCGAACTGAGTGTGGACACGGCCGAACGAGTTCAGCGCGTCAACGACATCAATCCGCCGCTGGCTGCCAAGGTCAAGCAACTCGAATCGCAACTGAAGAAAGCAGAGACTGCGGTACGTCTTGAACTGCTGCGACAGCACTATCCGAACCAATCGGAGTCAGATCGGGAGGAAACATTGCGCGCGTTGCAGATCGCGGATAACAATCGCTCTTTACCACAACGGATGCTGGTCGAAATGCTGCAAACCGTGGAAGTCTTGCCAGACGAACAGCAGCCCGCACCTGTGCGCCAGACACTTGCCAGAGTTGCGGAAGTGAACCGCGAGCTGCGGGCAATTCGTCGGCAGATGGAGCCCGCGCTCGCTATTCGTGCTTTGTGGGATCGAGGCGCACCCTCGCCCACGTATATCCTTCGTCGCGGCGAGCACGACAAGCCCGGCAGGCTAGTCGGCCCCGGTGTGCCCTCTGTATTGACGGATGGCCAAACTCCATTCCTCGTGGAACCACCGTTTCCTCATGGCAGCGCTAAAACCGGACGACGCTTGGCTTTTGCGCGCTGGCTGACGCGAGACGAACATCCGTTGACTGCCCGAGTTATGGTGAATCGCATTTGGTTTCATCATTTCGGAACGGGAATCGTAACAACTCTCGAGAACTTTGGCTCCCAAGGGGAACGCCCCTCGCATCCAGAGCTACTCGACTGGTTGGCTGTGGAGTTTGTGAAACGGGATTGGAGTATCAAGGCCATGCACCGTCTAATCATGAATTCGCGGGCTTACCGACAAGAAAGCCGCATAAGCCCAGCGGCAGCTCAGCTCGATTCGCAAAATCGCTTGCTTTCCCATATGCCCATGCGACGCATGAATGCTGAGGCGGTGAGAGACTCGATACTTTCTGTGTCAGGCCGACTAGACGCGAGAGCTGGCGGCCCACCAGACGAGATTTCCGTCGATCGCAATGGCCTGGTTAGTATTGTTCCATCTGAAAATAACACCTGGCGCCGTAGCCTCTACTCCCAGTACCGTCGTACAGAAATCCCCACACTTATGGAAACATTCGACTATCCTGAGATGGGCCCAAACTGTTTGGCTCGCAACACATCCATCGTAGCGCCACAACCACTGATGTTGATGAACAACGCCCACATCTACGAGTTAGCGCAGTCGTTTGCAGCAAAGATCGATGCGGACACGCCGCAGAACCGGTCCGCAGAGGCTAAGGTCTTGGCCGTCTACGAGCATGCACTCAGCCGCAGTGCGTCCGACGAGGAATTGGAAGTGGGAATCGCTGCACTGGAACAACTAGCAATTCGATGGCAGGGAGACCAACACAAAGCATTGCACACCTATTGCCATACCATTCTCAATTCGGCAGCATTCCTGTTTGTCGATTAGAGGGTGGTTTGGCTGCGGCCGTGCCGAAGAGGGGCGGCCACTACGGAGACATTTTCTTCAGAACAACGCTGCAGAGACAATTACTACTGAACCTCTGCTAAGGACGGTTTCAGCGAGCCTCACATGAGCTGCCTAGAGAGTTCGAGAGCAAACATGTTGAATCCAGATCAAAAAACAACTGCACGTCGCGACTTTTTTGCTCGCGCCAGCGATGGTGTGTTCGGTGTTGCGCTAGCACATTTGCTTTACCAAGATCTGCTCGCCGGCAGAGCACTGGCGGAAGAGTACGCTCAGAAAGCTCCTCAAGACTCAGATATTGCCAGCCTGAAACCCAAGCAGCCACACCATCAGCCCAAAGCTACTGCCGTAATTCAGCTTTTTATGAATGGCGGTCCAAGTCAAATGGATTTGTTCGATCCCAAGCCGGTCCTGCGGCGAATGGACGGCCAACCCTATCCTGGAAATATAGAAGACATCGGCAATCAAGATGTATCCGATATCGGTGTCATGATGGGCGGTCAGTACAAATTTGCCCGCCACGGTCAGTCGGGGATGTGGATGGCCGATGTTCTACCCCACACGGCAACCATGGCCGACGAAATCTGTTTAATAAACTCCATGTGGACCGATCACCCGAACCATGACAATGCACTCTACAAAATTCACAGTGGGCGACTCTTCATGGGTTATCCCACCCTGGGTGCGTGGACCGTCTACGGATTGGGATCTGAAAATCAAGACCTTCCCGCCTATGTTGTCCTGAACGATCCACTCGGACCACCCAAGAATGGCGCTCGCAATTGGACAGCCGGATTCCTACCGCCAACTTACCAGGGAACTCGTTTCCGCCCCACGGGTTCTCCAATCCTAAATCTCGCTCCGCAGTACGAGCGACCTAACGAGGTCGCTGCTGCCGCGCAACAGTTGCTCAATCGACTCGATGATATTCATCGACGCCAGCGACCGAGCTACGCTGAGTTGGATGCACGGATCGACACTTATAGTCTGGCTGCACGGATGCAACTGTCTGCCGGAAATGCCCTCGACTTATCTCAGGAAAGTCAAGCCACGCATTCCATGTATGGCATCGATGAGCAATGGACCGACTCGTTTGCACGACGCTGCCTGTTAGCGCGACGCTTGGTCGAACGCGGCGTCCGCTTCGTGCAAATCTTTCTCGAGGAACAGCCCTGGGATAGCCATGCCGATCTGGCGGCTAATCATCGCGGTGCCTGCCAAAGAACGGACAAACCGGTGGCCGCTTTATTGCGAGACCTGCGACAGAGGGGATTGCTGGAATCGACACTGGTCGTATGGGGCGGAGAGTTCGGACGCACGCCAACGACTCAGAAATCGGCCAATGGCTTCAGCGGCCGCGACCACAACATGCAAGCCTTTTCATCATGGATGGCCGGCGGAGGTGTCAGGGGCGGTATGAGCTATGGAACCACTGATGAGTTTGGGCACAGCGTGGTCGAGAACCCAGTCAGCGTGCATGACTTTCATGCCACCATTCTACATTTGCTCGGCCTGGATCATCAGAAGCTGTTTTTCAAACGTAGTGGATTGGAGGAGCGGTTGGTAGGTGTTGAGCCACCGCGGGTAGTTTCGGAAATCATCGCTTGACCACCAGTGTTCGCACGGTCAGTCAATCCGTTCAGTCAGGCAATCCGTGCAGCGGTTGTAATGGTTGTACTGATTGTGCGGTTTTCGTAGCGATCGAATGCGGACTCGTCGTATTTGGCGTGCGTTGGCTCTGCGCATGAAGGGCATTTTCATTCTACGTTCAAGTGTGGAAGAATTTTGGCCGTTGCTCACCGTCATTCGCAAGGTTCACCTGTGGATAAGCTCCCGTTCACCGTGTACGCAGCCATTTGGCATCGCCGTGCTTTCACTTTGATCGAAGTCACGATTGCGGCAGCCATCTTAGCTATTGGTTCTGCGGTCATCTTGCCACGCTGGAGTCAATCGGTGGAGCGGACAAGAATCAACAATATGCGTCGCTGTGTAGAAACGAATGTTGCGATGCTGAGGCGACTAAGCGTGCGAACTGGACAGGAGTTCAACTTGGCATTCACTGCAGATTCAGCACAGATGACCATAGCACCCGCGGTTCCTCATGTGCTGGGCGATGCAGCTGGCGTTGTTGATTATGCGGACCGCTTTCCTGGAATTAGTTTCACCGCGATCGATTTCAACGGCAACAATGCGTTGAACGTTAGCCTTTACGGAGAACTCGTCTCAGTCTATTCGGGGCAAACGCTCGACGCTGGTATCCTAACGATCGCAAGCGATTCAACCACGCAGACAATCGACCTGCTGGCGGCCCAAGGGAAAACGTCGATTCCTACGCAGCCTGATTCCGCCAAAGAGCCGCTCATTCTGGAATCGTTGGCAGCCCCGTTAGTTGAGGAAGTTATCCCCGCTGCTAAATCAGAGTCCAAGAAGAACAACAAGAAATAACTCAACGTCCCACTTGGAAAATATTTTTTTTGAGCATGCCGCATCTGGGATTCGCGTCAGCCGAGAATTTGAGCGGTGAGTTGAGATGACTGAATTGGCAAAACACTCGATCGATCGGAGGGTTCTGCACCTCATTCCCCCCCCTCGGATAGTGCCGCTTCGTCACCGTGGCATGCAATTGTTGGAATTGGTGATCAGTCTGGCATCCGCCAGTATTTTAATGGCTGGCATGACCAGCGCTATACTCATTGCGAATCGTTCTGCAGACATCGCAGCTAACAGACAGGCAACTTCGACTCGGAGTCTTTCCGGTTTTGATCGCTTGCGTACGGACATTTCCGAGGGTTTTCCAATCACGGCACGTTCCGATTCTCAAGCCACAGTGTCGGTCGGTGATCGCGACGGAGATGGCAATCGTGAAACCATTCAATACCAATGGCTCGGGGTTGGATCGCCCCTGCAAGTATCTGTCAATGCCGGCGCCTGGCAAGCAGCTACCGACAACCTAGACGCCTTCAGCATTAAATGGCGCAGTTGCGGCCCACAATCTACCAGCAACGGACTAGGTCAACTCGAACCGATACCAAGTCTGGTATTTCAATCGCGCACATTTGCAACCACCAGTTTTTCTGGGGCGAATTCTGTGGCCATCAATGTGCCTGCCACATATCAGGCCAGTGATTTGCTGGTAGCGGCGTTAGCGGTTTCAGGAGATCAAGGTGGATCGATGATTGGCCCCAGTGGATGGACCAAAGTATTAGAAACCCATAACGGCACCACCGTTTCGTTGGGTGTGTGGATATCTCTCTCCAATTCGCTTTCCCAAGCCAATTTTAGTTGGGGCACCTCGCGCGTCGGGTATGGTACGATCGCCCATTTTCGCGTGACTGGCAACACTGCAGCGCTGACGAATTCCAGCTTTTTTAGTGGGGCCGGCAACCTGGCCACCGCGCCGACGGGTATCGCCAGCGTCAACAACTCTCTGGCTGTTCGTGTATTGGCTGCCAGCGGACCATTGGTCAGCGAGGAAGCTTCTAATATGCCTGGTCACATCGCCATCACGATGCGACGCCAGCTACTGGCGAATCCCATCATTGGGATGTCCTACCGAGTCTACCCTGTTGGCACCGTACCGAATGCCGATTTTGGATTGCCTAGTAGCGGCACCTATGCCACTGCCACTTTGGTGTTCCAACCATGAACTCTGACCCGCCCTTTAACAAACGCCGTGGCCTGAGTCTGATCGAGACCACTGTAGCTACCTTGCTGGTTTCGATCAGCTTGGTTGCGTCGCTCAACACCATGGCATTCGTACTCACAACGACCAGTCGCGATGCGCATTCGCAGCAGGCAAGTCAGCTTGCCCAATTTCTGCTAACGGAAATCGTTTCGCGCCCATTCGCTGATGCAGACAATGCAACCGGCGCGCTAGGCATCGAAACCGACGAGACAAGTGTGCGCGCGACCTGGGATGACTGCGACGACTACCACGGATGGAACTCTGCAATCATCTCGAACTTGGATGGTGTGGCTTTGGCAAATTCTCTCGGATGGTCCTGTGCTGTCAGCGTGGATTACTGCACCCCACCGGACCCTAATGTAGTTTCAGTTAGCCCAACCTCGTTGAAACGCATCAACTTAACCTTGGTGTCCCCATCTGCACAAACTTATTCCTATACGACACTGCGATGCGCCGAGGGCATGCTGCTTGCAACACAAATGACAAATACTAACGTGCTTGCCAACGCTGAGTTCTCGCTGACAGCCAACGGGAAATCAATAGTCTCCGCCGCGCGTGTCCAGAATCAGCAGGAGTCCGATTGATGACGAAGCGGATTGGCGCCGTCTATCTGGCGGTTTTGATGTCGAGTCTCATAGTGGCGTCGCTCGCAATGGCAGCTGTCAGCGCAGCACACTACTATGCAAAGGATCTAAACGATGAAAGCGATTTCCGCCATGCGCTAATGGCCGCCGATGCTGCGCTAGAGTGGGCCGTCGCCGATATAAATGCCACGGCAAGTTGGCGGACAGCCAAAACAAACAATCTGGACACGTCGCTGCAACTCGGAAATGCAACGATCCGTTATCGATTGATCGACGCGGACGGCAACTTGTCCGATAACCCGCTCGACGCCTGCGACGTACTAGTTACCGCATCGGTTGGCTCCGCAGCTTGTGCCTGGCAAGCTGCGCTCGAGCCCAACGGTGCGAGTCTCAAGTGCCTCAACTATGCTTTGGCAGCCGGCAATGATGCCCGTACCCAATCATTCGCTATGTGGTGCAGCGATGGAATCGTTGGGGCCGTGGCCAGGTTAGAGGCGAACAACAGCTCGAGTATTACCGCGGACTGCGAGTATGGCGACTCGATATCAGGCCCGGTCTACGGCGCGAAAACAGCACTCAGTGGAGGCTTGGAACTGCCAGACCCTTCGCTGCTGGAGCTTTATGTAATGAAGGCCGTGCCCATCAGCGTCTCTCAGCTTCCCATGTCTTCTGGATCGCTAGTTATTGACCGACAATTGCTTAGCTCTACCACAAATACAGTCTCGGGTGCAATCAGCGAAAATGGAATTTACTCAGTTGATTGCGCAGGAAACTCCATAGTCATTTCCAATTCGCGTCTCGCCTGCACTTTAGTATTGACGAATGTGGGCCCAAATAGTCGAGTGGATGAGTCCGTTTACTGGGAAGCCGCACAAGCTAACTACCCAGCCCTGCTGGTTGGTGGGGATTTCGATCTATCCATGAAAAAAAATCCGCTTCAGGAGGCTAGCGTAGGCTTAAACCTCAATCCGGTCGGAACTCCTTTTCGAGGCACGGAAGATTCGTCGTTGGCAACTGTCTATCCATCGCAGATTCGCGGGCTGATCTATGTCAGCGGCACCCTCCACCTGAATGATGTCTTTTCCGAGAACGAAATCGCTGGGGTGCTGCTAGTTGGCGAAACCATCACCGGTGTTGGCGATCTTTTTTTGAACTTTCGAAGTGTCTTTTCAACCGATCCACCGCCCGGCTTCCGCAAATTCGATCAAGTCCGTGTCGCTACAGGCACCGTCCGTCGAGTTCCAGTTCCCTAGAGAATTCTTTTAGCCTATGCGATGGTTACTGTGGTGAGAATGCGATTGGTTTTTTTGATCGCGATGTCGATTTTGCTTTCGGCTGTTCGACTATCTAAAAAATCGCTGCATCTTGAACGTGCGTTCATCAAGTGACTGGCAGGGTAGGTTTTAGAGTTGCACGTGTGAGATTTGCCCGGCTGACTTGTGCCAGTACGCCAAGTCAGCTAGCCTACGTTGAGAACTGCTCTACATTAATTGCAGCGCTACCTTGCCGCAGCAGTCGATCGCGTGAAATTGCCATTAACATTGTCAAGAGTGCAAACTATGTCTGATTCGTCGAATTCCGTTCGACTTCACCGCGTACTGCGGGCGCCACCGGAACGTGTCTACCGAGCTTTCCTCGATGCGGATGCCTTAGCCCGCTGGATGCCTCCCTACGGCTTTCTATGCCAAGTCCACAGCCTCGATGCCCGCGTGGGAGGTAGCTTTCGCATGTCATTTATAAACTTTGGAACTAGTTCGCAACACTCTTTCGGAGGCCAGTATATCGAGCTAACACAGAACGAACGGATATGCTACATGGATAGGTTCGACGACCCAAACTTGCCTGGCGAGATGAAGGTCGCGGTTGCCCTGCGAAAGGTGGCTTGCGGTACGGAACTCGAAATCCAGCAGGATGGAATTCCTGAAATAATTCCAACGGAAATGTGTTATCTGGGCTGGCAAGAGTCGCTATCACAGCTCGCTCACTTAGTTGAACCGGAGATTCCGGACGGACAATAGGCCGGCGACACTCCGTCCAAGCGCTGGCCGGAGCCCTCAACGACCGCGATTCCTACAAATTTTGCCAAATTCGGCGCTAAGGGGTGTGGCGTGGAGCGAACAATGCTTTCCACAAGTGAGCTCACACTTTGGGTTATGAACAATCGGTGCAGTCGTCCAAAATAGCGGTGGCAAACGCCAGCCGCTCACAGGGCAGATAAACCCGCGATTGACAGTATTTTCAAATCAAAATGGCTTGTTCAATTAGGAGCTAGAGAAAAACAAATGAATGGAACTAAACTACAGCTGGTTGCGGGTTGGATTCTTAGCATTCTGCTTGCCCTGTTTCTTATTGGAGCGAGTGCTATTGGCAAGTTCACTCAGTGGGAAGGCAAATCAGAGATGTTTGCCAAGATGGGGTGGTCGGAGGAAGTCATGTTTAATGTTGGCATTGTCGAAGTTACAATCACGATCATGTTCCTAATACCGCGCACCGCATTCGTGGCAGCTATCTTGTTAGCTGCCTATCTGGGGGGAGCCACCGCGACGCATGTTCGTGTCGGCGAGCCATTCTTCTTTCCGATTGTCATCGGAGTTCTTGTATGGGTCGCTCTGGGGCTGCGCAGACCGGAAGTCTTTCGGCTCGCGTTTGAGTCGGAAAGAGCTTTATTACGGGAGGACCAAGCGTGAAGTATATGCTCTTGATCTATGGTAGCGAAAATAGCTGGACTGAAGACGAGCGTATGACTTGTATGCTTGAATCCATGCGGATTTGCGACGAGCTCGACAAAGAAGGCAAGTGGATCGCTTCGTCTCCGCTACACTCGGTTACCACCGCCACTAGTGTTCGCGTTCGCGATGGGCAACATCAGATAACCGATGGACCCTTTGCCGAAACGACTGAACAACTAGGCGGATACTACATTATCGACGTTGATCACCTTGACGATGCAATCAAAATTGCTGCCAGATTGCCACCCGCCAAGAAGGGAACTGTGGAAATTCGTCCTCTGTTTCCGCTGCCAGAATAAACTGCAGGCTGGAGTGGAAATTTTCGCTAAACAAATCGAAGAACTTTACCTCAGCGATTCTCGCAAAGTATTTGCAACGCTGGTACGTTTGCTGGGCGACTTCGATTTAGCGGAGGAGGCCATGCACGAGGCATTTGCGTCAGCCATGGAGCAGTGGCCGAAACACGGGACTCCGGAAAACCCAGTTGCATGGCTTGTCTCGACAGGACGCTTCAAAGCCGTGGATATGCTGCGTCGTCGAGTTCGACTCAACAACCTTCAACCGGAAATCGCCCGCAGATTGGCTGCTATCGAGACCGTAAACGAATCGCAAGCGAAGCAGGATGTTAAAGACGATCGTCTTCGATTGATTTTTACCTGTTGCCACCCAGCCATCGATCCTCGAGTCCAGGTTCCATTAACGCTGCGCGAGGTCTGCGGCCTGACCACGGAAGAGATCGCCCGCGCATTCCTAACGACTCCCTCTACAATGGCGCAAAGAATTGTCCGCGGTAAGTCCAAAATTCGCGATGCGAAGATCCCGTACTCGCTGCCCTCGTTGGCCGATCTCCCCACGCGATTGGATCCAGTGCTGGCCGTAATCTATTTGGTTTTCAATGAGGGCTACTCGGCGTCCAGCGGAGAGTACGTCACGAGAGTTGATTTGACGGAAGAGGCCATTCGCCTGGCCAGGCTCTTGATGGAACTGTTGCCTGCTCCTGAAGTGATGGGTCTGCTGGCATTGATGTTGCTCCATGAATCGAGGAGAAATGCTCGCTTGAATTTCGAAGGCGACATTATTTTGCTGGAGGACCAGGATCGCGATAGATGGAATCAACGACTGATTGCAGAAGGCAAAACCCTCGTCGAACAATCGCTACGCTCGCGAAGGTTCGGCGTCTATACAATTCAAGCTGCCATATCGGCTGTGCACGCAGAAGCAAAACATGCCAGTGAGACGGATTGGGCGCAAATTGTCGCGTTGTACGACATATTGCTGCGAGTAGACGCGTCGCCGGTCGTAGAGCTAAATCGAGCGGTAGCCATCGCCATGCGCGATAACGTTTCCGCGGGACTTGCAATCATCGACGAGATTTTGTGCCGCGGCGATCTGCAGGATTATTACCTGGCTCACTCAGCGCGTGGTGAATTCCTTCGGCGACTCGGTCAACACCAACTGGCTCAACGTGCCTTCGAGCAAGCCCTCGCGTTGGCTAAGCAACAACCGGAGCAAAGATTTCTGCGAAAAAAACTGTCGCTTTGCGAATACGGGTGAGCGTAGGCCGCCAACAAGCCAGCGCAGTTGAGGCAAAATTGTTCCAAAGACCTGGGCTTGTCAGCGGTATTTGGGCTGAGCCCGCTTTGCGCCCCATTTGAACATAACGCTTCCAACGACTAGAAATCAATCGACCGTAAACTTAGTGAGAAACAGTCCAGAGATTCGATTCGCCTCAACTGCGCTGCGCTTGTCGCGGCCTACTAGGGAACTTTTGCAGGCTGCCAAGCGTCTAGACCCGGCGTTGATCGTACCATTGCTACCACAATGCAGGAGATTTGCCAATGTGCTGTTTTGCAGGTCCAGTCCGCTCAGTAGCTAACACCCGGATTTTCGCCAGGCTTACCGACCAGGGGACGCAATTTCTCGCCTATCAAATGAAATACGCCTCCGACAAACAAAATGCCATGATACTACCCCTGCCAACCGAACCTGGGGCTGGTGAAGATGCAATCAAGTTTATCGATCTTTCAAACTACGAGCGTTTCTTTAGCGACCTTCGAAAAGGCTTTCCAAGCATTACGCCTAAGCCCATGTTGCGTAGTTACACCTCGGATTCGGCCATCGAGTCGAAGGCGATTGTGGTCCACCAGGTAGGCAGTTTTGTTGCGTCCTTTGTCCCAAGCGTCAATGACTTCGCCCGCCTGGACCCGCAATTTTCTATCTCTAAGGAAGTTTGGGCACACATCCCTAGCTATGCAGACTATGGATTCGCCGTATTTCAATTAAAGGAGCTGCAGGCTGAGGTACATCCCATGGCATTTGAGTTTCAAACTCGCATGCCCAACAGCGTGTTTTTTCCAACCGTACACATTCATGATGGTCAGGTCCACGAGGTAGAGCATTTTGAACACGATTTGTATTTTCAACATCATGCTTACGATCTGGCTGCAGGCACGCGTTACACGTCAACTCCCAATTATGCAACCAAGTGGGTGCGTTCTAAGAGTAAGGCTGCCGATTTTGTTATCGTCGGAAAAGCGCTCGGACTAGTCGATGGCGAACTGTTAGTGCATTGCAAGTCGATGATCGGAAATTTTGCAAACAAAGATGTTATTCTCAAGGGCGACATACCTGCCCGTGCCGGAGCTCTAAATCTGGTGCTGCCTGGCGCACTTTGTTCAATGGCCGCTCTGGTGCCGATCGGTTGGTTCTTGAACCGTCGTAACAAACTGATGCGAGCCAAGAACGTCAAGTAGTCTTGTCGACTTCTTCGTAGCCACCTGTCGCCAGACGGTGGTACCCTTCTTCGTAGCCACCTGTTGCCAGACGGTGGTACTGGAAGCGTTTGCCCTGCGATCCACCGCTTGGCAGCGGATGGCTACCACTCTTCGTAGCCACCTGTTGCCAGACGGCGGTACTGGTAGCGTTTGCCCTGTGATCCACCGCTTGGCAGCCGATGGCTACGCTCGTCATATCGATTCGGCAGCTAGCGCAATTGATACATTCGTTTTCACTTGCAGATTCACCGCGGGAAAGCTATCCGGATGAGGCAATTTGAGCGGTTTGAATAAGCATTGATGTTTATCGTGGTCGACACTAGATGCGGAAGAATGTGACGGGTGCGCATCTAGACGCCTTAGCATCGGAAGTCTGGCCATTAAACAAACGGTTGTCAGCTTCGATAGAGCGAGTTTGTCTGGTCCCCGTAGAGACCCAATCCTGTGTGTAAGATTTTTGGAGAACCTTTGATGTCGATTCGATTTGTTGCGTTGTTCGCTGTTGCTGCTAGCCTCTGTTTGGTTTCGTCCGCAAGTGCTTTCGGCCATCGCGCTGCTGGCTGCGGATGTGCCGCTCCTAGCTGCTGCGAAGTTGTTGTTGCAGAACCAACTTGCTGCGAAGTTTCCTGCGATCCATGTGCTCGCCAAGGCTTGTTTGCCAAGCTAAAGGCTCGCAAAGCAGCTAAAGCTTGCTGCGCTCCTGCACCAACCTGCTGCGAGCCAGCACCAGTTGCATGCTGCGAGCCAGCACCAGTTGCTTGCTGCGAGCCAGCTCCAGTAGCGTGCTGCGAACCAGCTCCTGTAGCCTGCTGCGAGCCAGCTCCTGTAGCTTGCTGCGAAGCTGCTCCTACTTGCGGCAAGAAGCCTGGCTGCTTTGCCAAGCTAAAGGCTCGTCGCGCTGCTAAGAAGTGCTGCGCTCCTGCGCCAACTTGCTGCGAAGCTGCTCCAAGCTGCGGTTGCGGCATGTAAGTTACAATGAGCCGCGCGCATGCGTAGCTCGCAATTTGAAAATGCGTAGCGGCGGCACGGATGTGTCGCCGTTCTGCATTTTGTTGGCCGACGAAATCACTGAAATCCTTAGAAGTCGTTTAGCGCAACCAAGACTCGATGTGCTCCGCAACGAATTCGTCGTCGTTCAGATGCGGGTAAGCGCAGTAGACTCGTTCAATCTCAGCAAGTTGACCTCGGCTAAGCGACTCTGTTTCATCCAAACACCATAGCCCAGCCAACAATCCCTGCCGTCGCAGCACCTCGTGCAAACCAGCAATACAGCCGCGAAAGCCATTGGCGGCATCGAAAAACGCGGAATTGCAGTCCGTGACTTCGACTCCCAACCGCAAGAGCTCTGGTGTCGCCGCGTTATCGCGACAACGCACATGTAACGTCACCGCGCGATGCGTCCACACGGACCAATGCCCAAGCAGCCCACCTACTATGCGTTGCACGCGGTTAGAAAAGTGGAAGGGCGTCAAAAGATCGGCGACAATATTGTCGTCATTCCCGGTATAGAGCGCAATGTTGGAACGCCCCGACTCGGCGACCGCACGCACTACGTCTTGCGTTTGGTATCGATTGAATGGGGCAATTTTGATCGCGACCACGTTTTCAATTTCAGCAAAGCGACGCCAAAATGAATACGGCAACAGACGTCCACCAACGCTCGGCTGCAGATAAAAGCCAACGACAGGTATAATGTTGGCTATTTCACTACAGTGCGCAATAAGACTGTCTTCATCCGCACCGTGCAGTGCACCTAAACTGAGCAGCGCTGCATCGTAATTCAAACTGCACAACAAATGGGCTTCCGCCGCAGCCTGTGCGGTGGGTCCACACACTCCACCGACGCGAACAACTGGACGTCCGCTGCGATCCACCTCTTCGGCCGCCAACTGCAACACTGGCTCCAAAAGCCCAAACTTAGGATCGCGAATCGCAAACTGAGTCGTGTGTACGCCCACTGCTATTCCACCGACGCCGCTCGCGAGATAATAGCGCGTTAAAGCTCGCTGCCTGCGTTCGTCGAGTTTACGTGAAGCATTCAAGGCGAGCGGATGTGCAGGGATTGCCAGTCCAGCCAGCAACTGGGCGCGTAATGTAAGGATCCGTGCAGCTTTGCTCATTTCCGTCGTTCAATCGCTTGAGGGTTAGCCTGTTGGCCCTGTTGGCCCTGTTGGCGGGGGATTGTGGGAGCAGGCGAGGTGCTCTGCCTGCAAGGATTTGCCACAGCGTGCTAGCTTGACGGGCCTATTTCCGCAGCCCGCTGGTTCGGATTTTACAATTTTTAGCTGTTTGACTGAGCTGCTGGAACGCGGGTGCGACGATTTTCGCTAACATCTAATAGTGCGAAAGGCGGCCGTTACATCACCGATCGATAACTTCAGAATCTGAGCGTTCAGTCGTTGTGCCAAGTGATTCTGTAACAGTGGCCCGCACACCGTTCCTATCATTTTTTATTTTCGGCGCAGAAATTCAGCCCGCAGAATCGACGCAGCGTTTTGGCGGCACAAGGCCTGGGAGGGCTCGATGCGAGAAATTATCAACCCAATTGTCATGATTCTAGGTGTTTGGCTTGTCGGCCAGCCAGCGCAGCACAGTGTGCTGCGTGGTGCGGACAGCGTCGACAACGCGTTGCAACTGCTGAGTGCAGCCGATTCCAGCAATCATCCCGCCGCCGACGCCAAGGCGTGGTCGCAGATTGCTCAGGCGCCTCCGAAGGATATCACTCGAATTTTGTCGGCCATGGATCGCGCAAAGCCGCTGGCCGCCAATTGGCTTCGTGGAGCCGTAGATACAATCGCTGAACGCGCCTTGGCAAACAATTTAACCCTACCTGTGCAAGAGCTCGTTGCCTTCATTCGCGAAACAACTCATGATCCGCTCGCCCGCAGCTTGGCATACGATTGGCTGCGCAAGGTAGATCCGCAAACCGCGGATCGACTCATTCCGTCGATGCTGCACGATCGTAGCGTCGATTTGCGACGCGAGTCCGTAGCGTTGAGAATGTCGGAAGCGAAGCGGCTGGAACAATCCAATGAACCTGAGGCGGCGATAAAGACCTACCGCGAAGCACTCGATGGAGCGCGCGACGAGGATCAAGTGAAAGAACTTGCCAAGAGTCTGGGCGATCTGGGGCAAAAGCTGGATTTGCCGCAACATTTTGGATTCCTGCAGACTTGGAAGGTCATTGCTCCGTTTCCCAATCTTCAGCGAGGAGGTCTTGAAATTGTCTATCCGCCCGAGACAGAAATCAAACTGGATGCCGAGTATCCGGGTAAGGACGGCCAAGCCGCATGGAAAGCATTGGTCGGCGAAGACGATTTTGGCATGATCGATCTTAACAAGCCCTTCGGTCCGCTCAAAGAAGTGGTTGGATACGCGTGGACTGAATTCCAATCCGAGAAGGAGCAAGAGGTCGAACTGCGATTGGGCTGTAAAAACGCTTGGACTTTGTGGGTAAACGGAGAGCAACTGTTTAGCCGCAATGAGTATCATCGAGGAATGCAGATGGACCAATATCGCATCAAAGCTAATCTGAAACAGGGACGCAATGAGATACTGTTGAAATTATGTCAGAACGAGCAGACTGAAAGCTGGACCGTCGAATGGCAGTTTCAATTGCGTGTTTGCGACTCCGCTGGTACAGCCATACTGTCCTCGGACCGTGCGACCAAGTAACCGATATTATTGCAACTGGCTAAATTCGCCGAGGAAATACTAATGATGACGCTGGGCACACGACTTTCACAATTTCTAGTGATCGCTTTGAGTTTTTTTTCGCTGGGGGCTGATTGGGTTCAGTTCCGAGGCACCGACGGCAGTGGCGCCGTGGCTGATATTTGTCCCATATCGTGGTCAGGAGATGAGAATTTAGCGTGGAGCGCTGAGCTGCCCGGTCGTGGGCTGTCGAGTCCAATAGTTGTTGGCGGACGCGTGGTGGTAACAGCTTGTAGCGGCATTCGTCAAGATCGATTGCATGTTCTATGCTTTGATCAAAAAACCGGACAGCGTTTATGGGAGCGGCAGTTTTGGGCCACCGGGCGAACGCAGACACACAAGAAGACCAGTACTGCGGCGCCTACGCCTGCCAGCGATGGACAGCGTATTTTCGCTTTGTTCTCAACCAACGATATTTTTTGTCTCGACCTCGACGGCAATCTTCAGTGGTTGCGCGGGCTGGCCCGCGAGTATCCCAACGCCAGCAATAGTCTGGGAATGGCGTCGTCGCTGGCTATTGCCGATGAAACGGTCATCCTAATGCTCGAAACAGACTCCGAAGCTGTGGCTCTCGGGATCGACGCACAACAGGGAGTAACGCGCTGGGAACTCGATCGACCGAAGCTAGCGAACTGGACTTCTCCAGTTCTACTGCAGCGCGGCGATGGAAAAAAAATTGTTGGACTGCAGTCCAGCAAGGGCATGTCGGCGCACGACCCACGCACCGGAACTCAACTTTGGAGCTATGACAAATCGTGCGGCTCGACTCCCTCCAGCGCGTCCTCGGGCGGAATTGTCTATGTGCCATCCAATGGTCTGGTGGCATTACGCGACAACAATCTCAGCTCGACTCCCGACGTATTATGGGAATCCAGCCGATTGCAACCCTCAACGCCAAGTCCGTTAGTTGCCAACGGTCGCATCTACGTTATCAATCGCTCCATTCTGAAATGCGCCGACCCAGCCACCGGCGACGTACTGTGGCAGCTGCGAATTGAAGGCGATTTTACGAGTTCGCCAATCGCTGCCGGCAACCATATCTATGTGTTTAGCGAAGCGGGTGTCGGACAAGTCATTCAAGACGAGGGAGAAAGCGGCCGCATCGTAGGCGGTGGTGAATTAAAGGAAACCATTCTTTGCACGCCGGCGGTTGCCGATGGGGCTCTGTTCGTGCGCAGCGACAACCACCTCTTCAAAATTGCCGCCAAAAATCCATAACCATAGCGTTTCGCGCTTGTGCACTCACAGACAGTAGCCAGACGGTGCCAACCGAGTTTGCAAACATGCTGCCCACGCGGCCTCACCTCACAGGCCGGAATCTCACACAAACTGGCATTGATATTTCGGCGCGTCCGTTTGTGGGAATCAGAGCACCGCTCGACTGGTCGATGCGAAACACAATCACATCGTTCCCCGATTGGTTGGCAATGAGCATATATTGGCCTGTTGGTTCAATGGCAAAGTTACGTGGCGTCTTGATGCCTGCACGTTGGTGCCCAATGGCAGTCAATGCGTGCGTCTGCGGATCGATGGAGAAAATAGCGATGGAATTGTAGGGATCTCGATTGGAGACATAGACGAATTTCCCGGAAGGGTGCACAACAACCTCCGCTGTACTTCCGCCGGCTTTGACCGTCTCTGGGGCGAGCGTCGACAGGACTTGTTTCTGTGTCAGTGTCCCCTGTTCAGCATCGAAATCGCAGGCCATTATCGTCAGATTGGTTTCACCATTTACAAACGCGGTTTTGCCATCGGGATGCCATGCGAAGTGCCTTGGGCCAGTACCTTTGGGCGTACTCATTTCGCTGTGTGGCGTTAGTGCTCCAGTGCGCGCATCGAAGCCATAGATGATAACTTTGTCCAATCCCAAATCGCAGCATAACGCAAATTTGTTCGCATGATCGAGGTGGATCGAATGTCCATTTTTTTTCAGACCCTGATGTTGTTGGAATGAGGATGTTGCGCCGAGTTGGCCATCGGCTTCGATCGGGATGGACAAGCAACTTCCACCGCTATAATTAGCCGCCAGGACATGCCGACCGGAACGATCCACAATTAGATGGCACGGTGCTCCACCCTGCGATGGCCTGGAGTTTAGAAAGCTCCACTTTCCGGTGCTCTGGTCCATTGCAAATGCGCTGATGGTGGCCTCGCGTTCATTAACCGCATAGAGAAATTGGTAGTTGGGATCGAAAGCTAGAAACGAAGGATTGGCCGTCTCGACAACCAATCTAACTTGTGACAAAGTTCCGTCCGACAGGTTGAGATCGCACTGGTAAATACCTTTGCTATTTTCACCTGTGTACGTGCCCAGATAAACATCCAAGCTCTTTTGGCCCAATACTGGAAGACTTGGTACCGCAATCGCGGCGACTAGCATTGCAAAAACAATTCGTAACGGCATGAAGCACCTCTCAGCAGTGATTATTTGTGGTTTGTATCAGCGGTTAAGTTAATTGGACAGCGCCACTTTGGGCCCGAATATCAGCTCGATGCGCCAGCGAGTGGGCCGTGAGCGTGCGCATTTCTTGGAGCTGTCCAATTAATTTGATAAAAGGTTATGCAGACAAGCTCTTGGGATGTCCCATTCGGACAATTGCGCAATAACACCCTTCTGGCTTTTTGGGGAACCTGATTCATCCTAAGTTACTCCATTACGAGCAAAACGTGAACACTCAGGATGTCTCAGCCGGCTTCCTGCAGCCGAGTTGGCATGCAGAATAGGCTTCAAACGGAGGTTTCTACGGCGTTTGTTAGCAAAAATTCTTGTTGAAACAGCTCTCGGGGACCTCCGTCAGACTGTCCGCCCTGTACAACAGTTGTTTTGACCAAGGCCAGCTGACTAATCGAAATTGGTACCGCGTTGGCTTGTAATTGACCACATGGCTAGAGTCCGAGGTTTTCGCTCGTTTTGTCACGGAAGTATTGTTGTTATGTTTGGCAAGCGCGATTTGCAGCCAGAAATCATGGACGATCCCTCATTAGATTTGCAACAGCACGCGTTGGCGCTGCGTGGGCTGCAGCGAATTCACGCGCTGAGTGGAACTTTGGGACGACTTTGGAAACCGCTAAAATCTTTGATCCAGGCAAACAGTTTACAAACGCTTTCCATCATGGATGTTGGCTGCGGAGATGGATTACTATTGCGCCAACTGTGGACCAAGGCACGGCGAATCGGCTGCGACTTACGTTTGGTTGGTTGCGATTTTAGCTCGCGAGCGCTCGAGTTTACGCAACGGGCCTGCCAGCAGAGCGGCATCCCCATCGATTTGTATCAGGTAGACATAACACGGCAACCTCTGCCTGTGGCCGCTGATGTCCTCATAAACTCGCTTTTCCTGCATCACTTTTGCGAGAGCCATGTAGTGCAGATCCTGGAACAATTTGCGGCTGTAGCCCAGCGTCTGGTACTGATCGAAGATCTCTTGCGCAGCCGGCTTGGCTATGGAATCTGTTGGCTCGGCGTGCGCACGTTGACACGGAGTCGAGTGGTACACATCGATGGCCCATTGTCGGTTCGCGCTGCATTTTCGATCGTCGAGATGCGAAAACTGCTTAACCAAGCCGGATTGTCTCGGGCCGTGATCCAACAGCGTTGGCCAGAACGAATCCTGATTTCATGGCAAACAACTTCTCCGGCTAACCATAGTCTGATAGGGATTTGATATTGGCCCAAACATCGGCTATTGACTGGGATGTCCTCATCGTGGGTGCTGGACCTGCGGGAGCTTCTGCCGCAATTTCATTGGCGGGAACTGGCTTGCGAATCTTAGTAGTCGAAGCCAAAAAGTTTCCTCGACGGAAGGTCTGTGGCGGTTGCCTGAATCAGATTTCTACCAAACTGGTGGCGAAGTTACTTGGGGCAGAACATGCGCTATGGAAAACAGCTTTGCCGTTACATTCGTTTCGGTTAATCCACCAAAGCAAAGCCTTTCGCTTTGACATGCCGGGTGGCGTCGCCGTGGACCGAGCCGAGCTAGACCAAAACTTGATCGAAAGAGCCATTGAACAGGGCGTCTATTTTGCTGACGCGACCACCGCCAAACTGCTCGCGGTGGACCACGATTCCACTTCGCGTGCTGTGCAGCTGACAGAAAACACGTCGGTGCGCGAGGTTCGCGCTCAGGTGGTTGTGCTCGCCTGTGGTTTGGGCAATCGCGGCCTGTCCTACGAATCTGATTTACAGTCGGTCAGCGCTGCCGCTTCGCGAGTAGGCATCGAGGCCCTATTCGACGACTTTCCACGGCGGGATTATTTTGGCGAGGCGATCCACATGGTTGTCGATCGCAGCGGCTATGTGGGTTTGACGCAGGTATCGCACAATCGCCTGCATGTTGCGGCCGCAGTCGACAAAAAGGCTCTGCAGCGTCATGGCCCAAGCGATCTGGTCGAGTTGCTACTGCGTTCGGCGGGAGCACCGCCGCTCGAGAATGCTGCCGAAGTCGTTTGGCGCGGCACTCCTTCGCTGACCGCGCGAGCTAAACGCTTGGCAGAGCATCGCGTTTTCTTGGTTGGCGATGCGGCAGGATACATCGAACCATTCACTGGCGAAGGTATTCGCTGGGCTTTGGAAACAGGCGTGGGGGTAGCCCCCTTGGTCATTGCCGCAACGCAATCCTGGAATGCTGGCTTATGCGAAAGATGGGAACGTTGGTATCGAGACCATATTGAGCCCGAGCAGAAACTCTGCCTTCGCATCGCCGCAGGCTTGAAAAATTCGGCTGCGCGATGGCTGGCACATCAAGCGCTTCGTATCCAGCCTGGCATAGCACAATCGATCATTGCCCGACTCAATCAAGAAAGAACTGCATGACTGTCAAGATTCTCGGCTTGGGGACTGCTGTCCCCAAACATCAGATGACGCAAGCCGAAGCCACTCACATGTTTACGCAAATCGTTTGCGAGGAAGAACGGCAAGCCCGTTTGGCTAGCGTGCTCTTTCGCAAATCCGAGGTTGAAACGCGAAACACGGTAATGCCGCATCAAGTTGCCTACAATTGGTGCGATGATGTTTCTGCGAACGAAAACATTGCACCGCCGATCGATAAAGCAATACCCATGGCTGTGCTTCCGCAAGTTGCTCCCGGTGCCAGCCGCGGCCCGACGACCAGTGAACGCATGGAACTGTATGCGCGCTTCGCCTCGGACCTGGCGGTGCAAGCCTCGCAGTTGGCGTTAACTGAATCGCAAATACCTGCCAGAGAAATAACCCACTTGGTGATTGTGACCTGTACCGGCTTTGCCGCTCCCGGTGTGGACATCGATCTGATTGAGCGCCTCGGTCTCTCAGACACCACACAGCGCATACAAGTTGGATTTATGGGCTGCCATGGGGCCGTCAATGGCTTGCGCACTGCATTGGCACTTGCAAATTCTGACCCGACGGCTCGTGTGCTGTTATGCGCGATCGAACTGTGTAGTCTGCATTATCGATTTACTTGGGACACCGAAGGTATCATTGGCAATGCACTTTTTGCGGACGGCTCTGGAGCGGCCGTAATTGCAAACAGCACAGCGCTGGCCACTGCCGATGAAGCCGAGGATTGTTGGCTTGTTCGAGACACCGGTTCTATCGTGATCGCAAACTCGCGCGACACGATGAGTTGGAGTATTGGCGATCACGGATTTGACATGCGATTGACCAGCGATGTTGGCGACAAGATCGAAAGTCAACTTGCTGTTTGGTTATCGGCATGGCTACTGAAGCACAATTTGAAAATAGAGGATATTGACTATTGGGGCGTGCATCCCGGCGGCCCACGCATACTGACCGCCGTGCAAAGCAGCCTTCGGCTCAGCGATATTCACCTGGCAACATCGCGAAAAATTTTGCGCAGTCACGGTAACATGTCCTCACCCACGGTGCTCTTTATTCTCAACGAGTTTAGAAAACAGCGGCGGGAGAGCCAGGCCAGCCCATGCCAGAATTGTGTGCTGCTAGGCTTTGGACCTGGTTTGGTTGCAGAAATCGCCCTGTTGGGTGTCGCACCGTGGTCAGCGAGTTAGACCCAAGAAGAAACTAAAAACTTGGGTTTCATCGCTATCCGCTTTGGTGACTGGATACGCAAAATCGAAGGCCAATGGCGCTGGGCCAAGGGCTGGCACGGATACGCGCAGCCCCAAGCCGGGGGCAACTCGAAAATCGCCGCCATCGATCTTTAGGTCTTGCTCGACGGTGCCGTAGTCGACGAAGGCGACGCCACGCAGCATTTCGTCAGCGGTTAGCGGAAATACGTACTCGAGGCTTCCTAGAAAGCTCAGCTCGCCGCCCACCTGCACATCGCCGACTTTGGGACTTGCTCCGCGGAAACGAAAGCCGCGTAAGGAACTGTAGCCTCCGGCAAAATAATTCTCAAAGATTGGTGTCTGCGACCCCGTAACTCCAATCCTCCAGGTACTCGCGAGCGTGTGGCGGCCTCCTTCATCGGGACGCTCTCGTACTAAGAAGTAGCGGCTGTAATTCAAATTCCCACGGGAGAAATCATATTCACCGAACACCTGATCGAAAATCAACTCCAAGAATGCACCCTCGGTCGACAGGAATGGATTGTCGCGAGTGTCATTGGCAAGACGAAAACGCGCTGTGTAAACATCGCTGCTGCCGAGCGCCGCGTCCAATTCGGTGACTCCAGCGATTCGAGGATCCGACAAATCTACGTCTTCTGCGCGGATCTCGGCGCTGATGGAAAGATTGCGGGTGATTGCGTTACCGAGTGCAACCCGTCCGCCCAATCGTTGCTCGTCCCAATCGCGCAACTGCCGCGTGTAGTAGAATCCGCCAACGGACAAACTGTATGGTAAATCGAACAGGTTGTTGTCGCTCCAACTCACTGTGTACCGTTGCACTTCATTGCCCGGCATCAGCTCGGCGCGAAAGTTCTGACCGCCACCGCGAAATGACTGGCCGCTCCAAAACTGCCCCCAAGTTCTTGGCCAGTCGCGAATATCAAAGCTGCGTTCATCGATAATGACCTGTCCCGCAACTCCTAAATCGCTGTTGACGGAACCACCGAAGATAATTCTCCCACTGCGTCGCTCTTGCACGTAAACGTCGATGGGTGAAATTCTTGGCCTGCGCGGACCACCGGCTGCACTAATATCGGGATACGGCACACCCGATGGATCATAGCCGGGGTATGCGCCCGGCGCGATGGCGTTGCCGTAGTTGCCGGGAACTTGAAGAACGCCCGGTACGACGGTATGACCATAATCGCTGGGTGACGCGACTGCGGGACCAGGCGAACCGTAGATCCCGCCAGCGTAGGGCACACCTGGTGGCTGTAAAACGGATTGGGAAGGCGGAGGGTAGATGGGTGCTGCCGGGACGTTGCCAGGATATACCGGGGCCTGCGAGCTGCCCTGCAGCGGTGAAGTGGCAAACTGCCCTGACTGGGCCGCTGAATAATTTGCCGCTGAATAATTTGGTGCCGAATAATTTTGCGACGGATAACCCGCCATCGGCAATTGTGCATTCGTATTTGCGAACGGCTGTGTCGGCGAAGAAACCTCGGTGGCGCGCATCGGCATTCTGCCGCTGTCGGCAACGCCTACATTCGACGAACTCCATTGCGGCGACTGGCCTCGAACCCGAACAGTTGTCGTAGGCTCGTCGATCGCTTTGAAGCTAGACTGCGTTTCGGTCCTAAAGTTTGGTACTAGTTTGTCACCCGCAAGGATTGGGTTGGCGTTTGGCGGCCCCGACATTTGGCAACCTGCCAGGCCAAACATAAACGCCATGACAAGCCAGAGAAACACCGGATGCATTGAGCTTTCGACATGGTTCGTGAAGACATGTGGTTTCATTGTGCTTCGCGATTCGCACGCCCGCCCGATCGTAGGATTGAAACTACAGCGGCTATTTGGTTAGCCCCATGAAGAAGCTGAAGACCTGTCTATCATCCGTAGGGGCATGGTTGATTGGGTACGAAAAGTCGAAAGCCAAGGGAGCAGGACCCAGCGCGGGAACGGCAATGCGAAATCCCAGTCCTGGCGAAACGCGAAAATTCTCGCTGTCAATTTTCAGGTCCTGTTCGACTGTACCATAATCTACGAAAGCGACTCCACGTAGCATCTCATCTGCCGTCAAGGGGAAGACATACTCCAGACTACCCAGGAACATCATTTCGCCGCCAACCTGCACGTCTCCCACTTTTGGGCTAGCACCACGGAAACTAAAGCCGCGCAATGTGCTGTAACCACCAGCGAAATAGTTCTCAAATATCGGAGTCTGCGAACCGGTGACACCGAACTTCCATGTACTGGCCAGTATATGTCGGCCGCCGCCATCAGGCCGCTCGTGGACATTAAAGTAGCGGCTATAGTTGAGGTTGCCACGAGAGAAATCGTATTCGCCAAACACTTGATCGAAAACGATCTCTAGAAACGACCCTTCGGTAGACATGAATGGATTGTCGCGAGTGTCCCGAGCAACACGGAAGCGAGCGGTGTAGATGTCATTGCTTCCGAGCACGGAATCCAATTCATCTACTCCGGCAACTCGAGGACTGGAAATATTTACATCTTCCATCCGTAATTCTGAACTGATTGAAAGATCTTTGGTAACTGCATACCCCAGCGCCATGCGTCCGCCAAGTCGCTGTTCGGTCCAGTCGCGAAACTGTCGAGTGTAGTAGAAACCACCTACCGACAAGCTGTACGGCAGATAGCCAAACAGATTGTTCTCGGTCCAATTCACGGTGTAACGTTGCACTTGGCTACCAGGCATGAATTCCGCGCGGAAGTTCTGTCCTCCACCCCGGAAGGCGCGACCACTCCACAGCTCCCGCCAACTTGTGGGAACCCTTCGAATATCAAAATTTCTTTCGTCGATAACTAATTGTCCGGCTACACCTAAATCGCTGTTGACCGAACCTCCGAGAATAATACGACCGGTGCGGGCCTCCTGCACATAAACGTCGATCGGTGAGATTCGCTGGCGGGGCCTGTAGCCAACGCCGCTCGGTGCCATGATATCCGGATAGACCAATCCTGAGGAGTCCGAGCCGGGCATGACACCAGGGGCAATCGCGGAGTCAAAGCTATTGGGATCCTGCATTGCGCCCGGCGCTACGGCAGAACTGTAGTCGCTCGGCGAACCGCTGAAGCCACTGGTTGGTCCATAGCCTAGGTTCCCGGTATCGTAGTAGCTGCCTACTGGGCCGTTGGCAGGAATTGCTCCTGGTTGGGGCGCTACGATGGAACTTGCCGAACTTGCAAGCTGCGCATTGGATTTAGCCGACGGAGTAGAGCCCGGCTTCTCTGGCTGCGAGGTTTGCGAGCCTCCACCTATGACCGTTTGGCCTACAAAGCCCGACGTCGTTGGATTGGAGGAACTTGGAGGCAAATAGCGATTGGCAGAAACGGTTGCAACAGCATCGTCAGGTGAAGGGATACTCCATTGCGGCGACTGGCCGCGAATTCTCGCGGCGGCAGGACTTTGATTCTCGATGCCCTTGGAGCCAGTTTCGGCCGACATTCCATGCATGGAGTACGCTGGTACGACGGCAGCCTGCTTGGTCGCGCTTTGAGGCTTCAGGCTCGATGCCGTATCGCGTTGACGACCGGTAGGCAGCAAGCTCGCTTCGGGCGGCTTGGTTAGCTGGCAGCCGGTAGCAAACGTCAGCAGGCCAATCGCCAACGATGCCAACCAGTTGCGTTGCCCGCCATCGATCCAACTTGTGAAGACATCTTGTCTCATCATGCTTCCTGGTTTAGCAACTCAGTACACTTCGCTGAGATTGCTCGATTCGAATCGGTCGTAGTCCGCACGTTTTAGCGTCCTGTCATGCCTGCGGCGAAATCCAGCGGCACAACTGTCAATGTCCGTAATAGCGTAGTTTGCTCGCCGTTTGAAGCTCAACTGGAAATCAAAATTCATACTAATACTCGAACCGCGAATCTTCATCTGGCGGTTGAACCTCAATACGTGGTGGCTCACCCATGGCAGGATTCGTTTCGAATAGCTGGGAAAACTTTAAACGACGTTCGGATGCCTCGAGCTCTGCCAAATCGATGAGTTGGCCCTCGCGAATTCCAAGTTGATTGACAACTACATTGTGGCGAGTGTGGCTCGAATCGCCATCGATATGTACGCGGATTTCTCCAGCGATGTGCTGTTCGCCTTCCGTAATACGGTACACCAGGTCAATCTCGTCGGTGTCTTCGATATACCGAGGCTCGGGCGCGATATCGACGTAGACAAAACCCTGACGGCCGTAGTATTCGTTTCGCAGCTTAAGTTGATCGCGATTCATATAGAGCAGCTTGAAGGGCTCGCCCGACTTCAGCTCCAGAGCAGACATGAGCAGATCAGTCGGGAAGTACTGATTTCCAACAATGGAAACATTTCGCACTCGAAACTGAGGTCCCTCATCCACGACAAAAGTCAAATCGACGTACTCGCCGCTGCCATAATAGTCGATACGATAGTCGACGCGAGCCTTGAAATAGCCCAAGGAGCGATAGAAGGCGACCAAGCCATTTTTGTCTTCTTCAATTTTCATTCGATTGGCGACGTTGACGATGTAGGGAGTCAACCCACCTTTGGCATCGCGCGATTTGATCTTTGTTTTCAGTACCGCCGTCGAGAATATGTTGTTGCCCGCAAAATTGATGGACCAGATCTTTTCGACTGGGCCTTCGGAAATTTCAAAGAATACTCGTCGGTCGCCAGCGCGATGACCTTCCATTACTTGGATAGACGCTTGGTTCATGCCTTTTTCTTGGTAAAGATCGAGCAATCGCTGTCGCGCCATGTCGACTGAAAATGGATTGGCTGGATCTCCAACTTCGATTCCTGCATGTTTCTGCAACATACGATCTTCCAATCGTGTATTGCCATGAAAGACAACCTCCGTCACCGTTGGTCGTTCGGCGACTTCTAGACGAACAACCACACCATCCTCGAATTCAGACACGAGCGGTGTAATTTTTCCAAATAGTTCGGTGCGGTAAAGTTCGTGAATGTCGGACCAAAGTTGTTTTTCATCGTAATTCCGATCTTGTCGTGTCTGCATGTGCGACAGGATCTTCGTCTTACTAACCGACTGGTTGCCAACGATCTGGATGCCTTTGACCAATTTCCCGGAATGCAGGCCGCTCATGCGCGGGCCACCCGCCTCCCAAACGCGATCGCGAAATTTCGGATCTTCGAAAGCTGGTGCACCAGGCTCCCCCCCCGGACCTCCGCCCGGTCCCTGTGCAATTCCGCGCGCAGAAGAGGTCAGAACCAGGAGCAAGGTTAAGGCCACTCGATAATTCCACAGCATTCGCAGGATTTGCATATGATTTCTCGCTAATCACGAATAGGCAGCTTGAATTGGTCGCCCTGATTAACCTGGCGATCAGTAAAACACCTCTCGCGCGGTCGATTCGAACCCAAATCAGTGATAGCTCGATAATTAACGAAAGAAGTACCCCATAACAAGATGTATTTGCCAATCTCGCTGCTATTGGTTGGCGAGGCACAGCAAGCTAGCAAGTGCACTCCCGGAACGTTAGCACTATCAGCACGACGCGCTAGCGAGTGGATCCCTGGATTTCTTGAACTTGATGCGACTTTGAATATCTAATATCTAGCGCTGACAGTCCACTCGCTGGCGCTTCGAGCCGATACTCGGGCCGAATGGGGGCTGTCCAATTGGGCTGTCTGTCCTGGGCGCTCTGCGAGTGCTCTGAGGATTGCTACAGTTTTCGCGGTGGCGTTAAGCGAGATTTTGCAAAAAAACTTGCATAATCGCTACGGATTCGACGAGCCCGGGTCACTAATAGGGATGACGGACGCTTTCCCACCCGCGCACTCGTACAGAAGCTTGCCTCGCTATGCGATTAACCTTGAGAACACTGCTAGCCTATCGCGACGGGGTCCTCAGTCCGGCGGACAAAGAAGACTTGCATCGTCGAATTCAGATCAGTCAGGATGCTGGCAATCTGCTAAAGAGAATTGGCGCCGTTACGAAGTTAAACCACGTTCTAGCGCCACCCGTGATGGGAAAAGGAATTGGTGGCGATCCAAATTCGGTCGCCGAGTATCTAGATGATGTTCTCAATCACACTCAAATTCCAGAATTAGAAAGGAATTGTCTGGTATCGGACATGCAATTGGCGGAGTTGGCTGACTGCCATGAACTGCTGTCAACTGCGATGAATACGAAGGTGACAGTGCCAGCCTCGCTGCGGCGCATGGCTTTTGCTGTCGGAGACCCCGGTCAACGCGAACAAATTCGGCTCGAGTTGGAAGAAAGAAAAGCACCGCGACGGTCCAGTCGCCGCGCTACCATTGTGCGAGCTGATCCAGCGCATTTGCTCAACGTCGCTGGAGCCCACGACATGTCTGTTCAAATCGAAGCCCCCATGCTTACATCCGGTGGAGAATCGATCAAGCCTCAAGGCTTAAATTTGGAAAATTCGCGGCTTGCTCACGAAGTGCCTGAGTATCTTGTCGGTTCCTCATCGATCAACTGGAAGATACCGCTGGCCATTGGAGGTCTGGGCGCCTTGTTAGCCGTCCTGGTTTGGCAAACGCTTGGACCTTGGGAACGCGTAGCCGAACTGTTTGCTAGCACCCCTGTCAAAACGAAGAACTCGGCCTTGCCTCCAGCGAGCGTCGACTTTGACTTGATAACCGAAACTACCGTTCCGCCCCCAGGTATCGATGAGGCTGCGAAACCAAAGCCTGGCGTCAGCCAGCCAACCACCGATCTAGAGCAGCCCGAGAATTCCGCGACTGAGTCAGTACCGCCTGCTGCGACAGTTGATGCCGGAGAGAATTCGCCGCTCGAAATAGTAGCCGATTCGTCCCCGCCACCGGGACTCGGCATGCCTGCTGAACCTGAAGCGCCGCCAGGAATAGATGCATCGTCCAGTGCACCGCCCGGTTTGGATGCACTACCGAAATCAGCGGCACCGCCTGGTGTCAAGGAAATTGGCGATGCGTCGCGATCGGCAATTTGGTTGCCGAAATCTGTCGATGACGAAAAAGCCGTTTTCTTGTTGCAAAGCACCGACCGTCTTGTTCGCGTGGCTCCCAATGAACCGATTTTCTTGCCAGCGCGGTTGCTTGTTCCACCGACAACGCGCGCTACAATCGATCTGTCCAACGGTGCGCTATGGACCTCTTGCGGAGCGTCCATTCTGGAATTGGGAGCAACAGACGATACGTCACCCCCGCTGATCACTACACAACTCTGCAGTGGTCTGGTGCGTAGTGGGCCCGTCGGTAATCAAATTCGCCTTCATACGCCCCTGGGCAATTTCTTGCTGCAATTAAATGAAGCAGAAAGCCTTGCTTCTGTGGAAGTTGCCTATCGTCCTGTTAAGCATGGATCCGCGCTGGACCCGACAAGTTTTTCCCCAGTACTGATCGTCATGGCTGCAGAATCATCCATCACGCTAACACCGGAAGATCAAGCGACTGCACCGGTGCCGCTGGCGATTGGCGAAGGCATCGCAGTTACTGCAGCTGCGAAATCTATCAGATTCCCTCTGCAGAATATTCCTAGCTGGTATCGCAGCAGCGTTGACCGTCCCATCGATGCCTTGGCTGCTCAGGACTTGAATGGACTGATATCGACGACGACCGTTGATTCCACGACACTTGCGCCGCTTCTGAGCGAGCTAACCAAGCATCGCCGACCGGAAACAGCCGCCTTGGCCGTGCAGTTGTCGCTGTTAGCCGGCGATTGGCGTCCCTTCGTGGATGGATTCCTAAGTGAGTCACGCATGCGCAATCACTGGACGACCACGATTGATCTTGCGCGGCAGCTGCTGGCTGCTGATACTGTTACAGCGGACAACGCGAGGAAATTATTCGACGAAGTGCATGCTGCGGAGGGGCCAGTTTTGTACGAACTGCTTTGTGGGCCGCCCGAAGACCAATTGAACCAAGAGAAATTCGCCAAGATCGTTAGCCAACTCGATAGTCCGCTGCTGGCTCATCGCGTTTTGGCTATTCACCTCTTACAACGACTGACGGGAAAGAACTTGGGCTTCCAACCAGCCTTGCCCAATCGAAGCAGTGTACAGCAATGGCGACGGGAGATCTCAACCAATCGATTGGCCCTGACGCAGAACTTGGAACTGATCTGGGAACGTTTACCACGCTAACAGTGGCCCGCACCAATAGTTGCCTGTCAGGACCTCCCCCAGCCGCGTTGTTCTAAACCGAAGTGCACAATATTCAAAAAACTGGCTGAACTGCTGTAAGGATTCTGCTTTGGGAGAGAGTAACAGAGTAGGAGAGACGCGGTGGCCAATTTTCCGAAAACTCGAATAAGTCTTATTCTGCGATTAGCTTGCGCGGAGGACGTTCAGGCTTGGCAGGAGTTCTCGGAGCTCTACGCCCCGATTTTATTCCGTTTGGCCAAGCGTAAAGGTCTTCAAGCGGCGGATGCCGAGGATGTTACCCAAGATATTCTGTTCGCCTTTGCTCGCGCTTCGGAGCGGTTTCGACCGGACGCATCGCGAGCTCAATTCCGCACTTGGTTGTGTAGCATCGCGCGCAATCTGATCGCTGATTTTTTCGCTGGGCGGGCGAAACGGCCCGTATCGCAATCATTGAACGAAAGCTGGCTTCATTCGATCGCTGACGGAATTCACGGCAGCTGCCACGATAGTGACGAGTTCGATTCCGCCTTCGGTTTAGAACATCGACGTGCGATCTTCAGCCTGGCCGCAAGACGCATCCAGAGCAGAGTGTCCGAGTCGAGTTGGCTTGCCTTTCACTCGACTGCTGTTCTTCAAATCTCGGCTGAACAGGTCGCACGCGAACTGGGATTGTCGCCGGGTGCGGTTTATGTCTCGCGATGCCGAATTTTAAAAATGCTGCGCTGCGAGGTCGAACGCATGAACCAATCGAACGCATCGTTGGAAAAAACGCAATGAGAAAATCGCAAATTACAAACTGCCTGACTGCTGAGGACTGGGAGTCTTACCTGCATCCGCTAGCAGCCGAGAATGCGAACTGGCAAACACATCTGGAATGCTGCTCCGCCTGCCGTGGAACACTGAACGAGCTGGCTGGTACACCGATATGGTGGCAGGATGCTCAGGAGTTGCTCGCCATTCAAGGGGACGAACCAGCGATCGCGCAATTGCACTCGTCCGTAAATCAATCCGTGTGTGCCATGGCGGCTGAAAATTCAGTTGGGGACACTCATGATCCACTCTCGGAGTTCGAGATTCGGCAACTTCAACAGATGCTCTCTCCGGCCAGCCACCCTGAGTTATTGGGCCGCATCGGACGCTACGAACTAGAGCAATTAATTGGACGTGGCGGTATGGGCCTGGTTTTTCGAGCTCGCGACATAGAACTGCATCGAGTGGTCGCGGTCAAAACGTTGGCTGTTCATTTGATTCCCATCGCGGCAGCGCGGGAGCGGTTTATTCGCGAGGCCCGCGCCAGTGCGGCGTTGGTCCATCCGCACATCGTGCCTGTCCATGATGTCATTACCGATGGAGAAGCCCCAGCTCTGGTGATGCAGTACATTGCCGGTCCGTCGCTCGAAGCCTGGCTAGCGACCCATGGCAGCATTTCCTGGGAGAACGTATTGCAATTAGCCATTCAGTTGTCGGATGCCTTGGCAGCCGCGCATGCCCACGGATTGGTGCATCGCGATGTTAAGCCAGGCAATGTTCTGTTGGAAGCCGATGGTTCTCGAGCTCTTCTCACCGATTTTGGTTTGGTCCGAACGTTGGATGTAGCGACCTTGACCCATAGCGGAATGCTCGCAGGAACGCCGGACTACATGTCGCCCGAACAGGCCCGGGGCGAGGCTGTCGATCACTGTAGCGATCTGTTCTCGTTAGGCTCCATGTTATACGCCATGTTGACGGGCAGCCCGCCGTTCCGAGCGCACGATGCTATGGCAATTATGAACCGGATATGCCATCAGCCACATCGTCGCTTGGCGGAAACTCATACGCACATCCCAATAGAAATCTGTCGCATGGTTGACAGACTGCTGGCCAAGGAACCGAAACGTAGATTTGCCTCTGCAAAGGAACTGTGCCTGCATCTGCAGACTCTCGCACAATCGCCTCTGCATTTGAATAGCAGCCGTCTTTCGCGAACGGCGGCTACGAGCCTTATTCTTGTGGCTGTGGCGAGTATTGGCATTGCCTTACTAACGACCGTCTATTGGAAATCCGTGCAGAACGACGTTGTCGATTCGCCCGCCTCCACCGCTAGTCACCTGAGCTCGGCGACCATTACCTCTGATGGCCTGACGGAACTGCGCGCGCTGGACCAATCGCTCGGTGAATTGAGCAACCGCGTCCGCGACCTGGAGAGGGAGCTTCAAGTTCCGCCAGTGGTTACCACAATCAACAGGAAATCAACTCCCTTCGAACAGCAGCTGCAGGGACTAACCAATTCCATGCGCCGTTTGGAGCGCGAATTGAAAATTGAATCCAGATCGAGCAATTTGCCTTTACAGCCTGATTGACTTACCCATTGTCCTTTTCACCAAACTCAAACTCGAGGATGACTACTGTGCAGAATTCTCATCTTTCTCGCTGGTTGGCTCGCGCAGCGGCTTTCGCCTTCTCGCTATTGCATCCTTTGTGCATGAGCGGCCAGGAACCAACGGTGACCACGGGGGTACCCGGAGAAATAATCGGATACGGATCCGGGGGCAGTCAGGGTTTGTTTCAGTTTATGATTATGGAAGGCAAAAATGGGAGCGGAAACGAGCAATTGAAGGTTCAAACTGCTAGTCGCCTATTAGAGTTTTCCTACCAGCTCACGACCCTAAAACCGGTGTCCATCCCCGGCAGCTACGGCGGTGGTGGGTATGGGGGTGCCGGTATGATGGCCGGTGGCTCCGGCGGTGAGGGGGGTATGATGGGTGGCTATGGAGGCGGCAGCGGCTACGGAGGTAGCATGGGCGGATCCGAAATGGGTGGGATGGGTATGGAGGGGGACTACGGAGGTGAACGAAGTGACACACAACCGACGATCCACATTTGGGCTTATGTTTTTGCAAACGATCGCGAAAACAATCGTACCAAAATTGAGCTGGTTACCCTGCCTCCCGCCACCAGCCAGGGCATGATGGGGCCGGGCATGATGGACATGGGAATGGGAGCAGGAATGGATGGGGGAATGATGGGCGAAGTTCCTCGCTATGTGCGACTGGCGACACTGGTGGGGCCAGTGTCGCCCGGGAAGCCAAACACAGATAAAGTGCGACTGTCCCCGGCCGAGTACGACGTGGTTTCTAAGACCATCTTGCAAAAAATCTGGAAAGAGGAGACGTTGCAAGCGTTTCGCGCCAGCAAAGGCGTCGGTGACGATGCGGCAGAGCAAGAAAAACTGCTTAAGGAACTAATCACCGAGGAATACGATACTCAGTTAGCGAGACAGGAAATGGAAGTGCAGTCGATCGAGCAAAAGATCGAAGCATTAAAAGCGGAGATCAATCGCCGCCGCGTTGCCAAGGATCGTGTTATCGATGTACAACTAGGCAACCTTGTCCTAGAAGCGCAGGGCTTGCTTGGACCCTAGCAATTGCGGCGAGTTCTTCGCAGGGTGGTAAAACGTTACTTCGCCAATGCAGCTACAGCTTTTCCATCCGCGGTTAAGTTTCCAGTTGTCCACAGCAACCCGCGGACGACTAAATCCAAATAGCGGTCGTCTCCGACGGTCTCGTTCGTGTGTCCCAGCGACGTACAAAATATTTTCGTTTGCTTGGGACCATAGATGTTAGTCCATGCAACCACTGCTCGCGCTTTTCGTTCTTCAGCTTGCGGATTCGTCTGCAGCTCTTTTTTGGATGGTGTCTGCAGCTGATCACCGGTGGTCAGAGCAGTGGATTGGTCGAAGACACGGATATTGTTGTACAGTTCTTCATCGTTCGTAGTCCAATCCTTCATCCCTTTAGTGATTGGGTGCTGCGAGTCTACGAAGCGGACCTCGATGGGAGTCTTCGGCCCATGCGCGGTTGACTGCACTCCCAACATCTCGTACCAGCCAGCATTGTCCGCGCCAGGTTCGACCGCCGAGCGGAAATCACCCCATCGGTAACTATGCATTGCACAGTGTAAGTTGACCGCTGGAACTCCAGCCTTGTGAGCAGCCAAGATTCGGTCGACGTAGGGGCGCTCAATTACATTGGCAGAACATTCGTCGTGAATGACCACGTCGTAACCCTTCGCCCAGTTGTCGGACTCATAGATCTCAAATCTCGTTTCAGTGGTTGTGCTTGAATTATAAACAACGGTCACTTCGGCCTGGATACGTTTTTCAATTCCTTCTTTGAGTAGCTTTGTTTGCGTACCGTAGTCATGGCAGCATCCGCCGGCTACCAACAGAATCTGTAGAGGCGATCGCTGGGCAGTCGTCTCCTGAGCTGCGATTCGATTGTGCAAGGAAGTGTGAAGTAGCGAAACACTGAGCAGACAGGCGAGCGCGTGAAAACAACGTTTCATGATGGAAAACTTCTTTGGGGAAACCAGGTGGGATTGAGTTTTAGAGTAGCTGACGCGATACAATAATAATCGATCTGGCGGGCCAAGTGAGCCTGTAGGATGCCCCCTCAGCTCGAAATACGCGACACTCTGCCCGCGGTGGAATGCTAGGTCAAGCCAGCGTTGAAGTTTTAAGTCGACGCGAGTCA
Source organism: Pirellulaceae bacterium (assembly GCA_041736515.1). Lineage (GTDB taxonomy): Bacteria > Planctomycetota > Planctomycetia > Pirellulales > Pirellulaceae > Aureliella. The sequence goes on along the minus strand of JBGSTP010000126.1, from coordinate 16,932 downwards.
ACTCCCCACCCAAGCCCCAAACAGTCAAGCACGACCATCATGAAAAAAGAAATTACGCGGCGAACGGCACTCAAATGGACGTCGGCTGCCAGCGGAATGGCTGTCGCTGGATCTCACATCCAAGCTGCTGCGACGGTGCTGCCACAGGATATTCCCAACAACACTTGGGCCAAGACACATGATCGTGTTTGGCTGGGTGGTGCCTACTGGGCCAATCCCATGGAAGATTGGCGCATCGTGGCAGGGGGGGCGGAATGCCAGAGCGCTGCGGGCAATCGAAGCGTGCATTCGCTCACGCATCAAATCTCCAATCCCAACGGAGGTTTTAGAATGAGTGTGCGCGTGCAACGCGTTGAGAAAAAAGGAGCAGACGGAGGAGCAGGATTTCGATTGGGAATCCGTAGTGAGATCAACGAGTATCGTAGCAACTGTTTTGCGGCGAAAGGGCTGGTGGCTGGGCTTGCAGACAACCACCTGCTGCTCGGCGACACTCGTGTTGCTGTGGCAGATGGAGCCAAGTTGCTTTCACGCGGTGTCGTGTTGCACTTAACCGGCGAACCGACCGACGCTCAGGGTTTTGGGCTCGCTTTGGAAGCCCGCGATCTGGAATCCGGTGCGGTACTTGCGAAAGCGGCAGAGAAAGTTGACCCGCAGACGCTGCTCGGGAATGTTGCCCTAGTAAGCGGTTTCGCAGGTGAAGGCGTAACTGGAACAAAAGGACGCAAGAATAGCGCTGCTGGCGCTGGCGCAAGGTACCGTTTTAGCGAATGGCAACTCGACGGCGACGCCTTTTCGATACGGCCCGAACAAGCCTTCGGTCCCATTCTGTGGTCGATGTATACATTGAGCGACTCTCGCAGCGACGAAGGATTCGTGATGAAGATCAGTGCGCTGACAGGGCCACTGGGCAAACAGGACAGTCAGTTGGTCGAATTGCACTTGCAGCAGGAGGATGGTAGTTGGCTGCCAGCGGGTGCAGCCCAACTCGACCCAGACGCCTGGGTTGCAACTTTCCGCAAGCCGAATTGGGACGAGACACGCTCGACTGCTTTCAAGCTCGTTTATCGAGAGCAGCACACCGATGGCTCGGAAACTCCACACGAATGGACAGGGGTAATCAAGCCTAATCCAGTCGATCGGCCGCTGCGCTTAGCCGCATTGACCTGCCAGAACGACTACGCATTCCCCTACGAACCAGTAGCCAACAACGTCGTCAAACTCGATCCAGATCTGTTATTCTTCTCGGGCGATCAGATCTACGAGAACCATGGTGGATTCGGCATCATTCGCGAACCTGCAGATCCGGCAATCCTCAATTACTTGCGAAAGTTCTATCAGTTTGGCTGGGCGTTTGGCGAGGCGATGCGCAATCGTCCTACCTTGTGCTTGCCGGATGACCACGACGTTTTTCAAGGCAACATCTGGGGAGAAGGTGGTGCGAAGATGAAGAATCTTGACAACGGTGCTTCGTCCAAAGGCGGCTACAGTCAACCTGCCAAGATGGTCAACGTAGTCCACAAGACAAACGTAGCCCATCACCCCGATCCGTACGACGCATCACCCTGCCTGCAAGACATCAGCGTCTATTATGGAGACATGGTGTATGGAGGCGTGAGCTTTGCAATTATCGCAGACCGCCAATGGAAAAGCGGTCCCGAGCGGGTGGAGACAGGCAGTGGCCGAGCCGATCATGTGCGGGATGAAGACTTCGACTGCCTAGCGCTCGACAAACCCGGGTTGGTCTTGCTCGGCGAGCGCCAGGAGGCGTTCTTGAAACAATGGGCCGACGATTGGCGCGGTCATACGCTCAAAGCGGTACTAAGTCAAACAGTTTTTGCGGGACTCGCAACCCATCACGGCGGCTATGATGGTTTTCTCAAAGCGGATCTCGACTGCGGATCTTGGCCTCAGACACCGCGCAACCGAGCTGTAGCCATCCTTCGTCCGTCGATGGCACTGCATATCAACGGCGATCAACACTTGACGACACTATCGCAATACGGCGTCGACAAACAGCGCGACAGCAATTGGTCATTCTGCACTCCTGCCATTGCAGCTGGATACCCGCGCTGGTGGCGCCCAGACGAGCTGGGCGTACCGCAGACCAATCGTCCCAAGCATGGCTTAGAAAACACGGGCGAGTACCTAGATGGTTTCGGTAATAAGGCTTACGTCTACTGTGTCGGTAACCCGCTGGTGGGACGGGCCGCTAATCGTTATGACAAAGCTCACGAAAAGGGAAGCGGCTTCGGCTTTATCACGTTTGATACCAAGAACCGAACTTATTTAATTGAGTCCTTCCGCTTTCTAGTCGATCCAACAGACGGAAAAAAATCGAACCAGTTTCCTGGCTGGCCGGTTAGGATTCGGCAAGCTGAAAATCGCGGTGAGAATGTGCTTTCGTAGATCCGTCGATTCGCTTATCGACCATCCGCAATATTTGAGTGACTTTTAACCTACGAGCGAGTGAATCCCTGGCTTCCGTGGGCGTGGTTTAGTCTTATGGTTCTAAAACAGTCAACCCACTCGCTCGTCGATCTGATATTTTTCGGTCAAAAGCGAGAAGTGCGCCAAATAGCGCAACATCAAAACTAGCGCGTCGAGCTCGTGTTGAATGCGCGGGCTCGTGTCGTAGAATTTCCAATGCGCGACGGTATCGGGAACTGTTGGCTCACGGTAAGCGTAAGCTGGCAATTGTGAATGGAATTTTCTGTTGCTCTAGTTCGTAGAATTTCCGCACGACGCTCATGTCGATGCCCGCCTGCTTCCGAGCCTCACCCAAGCTGAGTCCTTGAAGGTCCTTCAACGCGCGGCGGTACAAGTTGCGGACGCCGGTTTGCTGTCCGCACTGAACTCCCAAATCAAAGGCTGGTTGAAGGAATGCCGGAATTCGATATGGCTCAGGGTAAATCCGCGCCAATACAAACTTGAATATCCAGTATTCCAACTTGCTAATTCTTTTCGCAGTTCCCATTGCAAACCCCAACACAAACGCCTCATCTTGATCCTGCAGTCCACGACCAAGCAACACGTGCAAGACATCGTGGTCGTTCAAGTCAACCGCCCCACGAAATCGGATCCAGCTCTCAGGGTTCTCAAACAGCCGCACGATCCAAGGGATTTTGCTTTCCGGCGCAGCAGGCATCGAATTCATGACTTCGCTTACAGTCAGTTCGTCGTTTTCAATGCCGGGATACCAGGCCAACCAAAGATCTGTATCGGTATAGGAGTCGCGACGCCGCCCATTGCTGTCGAATAACCAAGCACTTGTATCGAACAAACTGAGTATCGAGGTAGGCTTGGGGTGGTTCGCAGCGGTCAACACGGCTGCTGAAGCAACTCGATTTGTATGCTCCAACACGATACACTCGGCCTCCAATCTCTGCAGGTCAGTTGTGTTCTCCAGTTCAAGCGACTCAATAAGCTCTTCAACTAAACTCTGAGACCAACATCGCAGCGCTTGCTGGTTGTTCGCGCGGTAATCCGCTTTCAGCAAACCTGCGTGATTAGCAGCCCGTATTGCCGCCACGACTAAACCCGTTTCCAGATCTTTGGAAACAAAGCGTCCTAGCCCCGCGCGACCGCTGTCGACGGACTGGCCAATGGCAACGACAGTCTGTAGGTGGCCATCATCTTGCGATTCAGAACGAATACTAGAGATAAAAATCGGTTTGGTACAGAAAACAGAGACAGCGATTTCGACAGCCTGCTGACGTGTAGAGCCCTCACCTGTCGCTGAAATCGAGAGCCCATTCTTGGTTGCTGCATTTATAGCACAACTCCAAGTCTCCCCAGCAGAATTGGTTCCAGCTGAACGGACGCCGCACACCACACCATCGATCTCGAAGGCAGCGACGCGAATTGACAATCCATTTTTGGAATTGGGATGCACAATTAGACCTTTACAGCGATAAACCATTACGGCGAGAGCAACGAGCCATTCTAATCGCAAAGCGAACACTGATTTGTGCGGGTTCCGTTTCCGGGCGCACTAGCCAACTTAAAGAACACTCTAATGCACCTGTGAAAGTCAGCATCAAAATACTAGCCTATTAGGCTCCATCGCGTCGCGCTAAAGTCTCTGACGTCGGCCAATGACCGGTAACCGACAGGAAACCGATAGGAAAACGTCCTGGAGGCCGCTAACCCGCTGGATGGTTGCGATGTCCTTCCTTAAAGCAGCCAGAACGTCTTAACAAAAACATAATAATCCGCAAGCACAATCTTAACAGATTCGCCCCTGCGGGGGCCCTACAATTCCAACCTCACTGTCAGCCAAGGATAGCTCATGGTATACATCTCGCCTCGCCAGCTCCGAAACCGCAGTGTTCTGACAACAATACATGCAAGCACGAAAACGGGTATCGCATTTCTCGACGGCCGCGAACTGCGTTTGATGATCAATCCCAACCGGGATTCGTTCAATGCACCACATGGCATGTTCTGGGCTCGAGATCGGATTGTTCCGCTCGATGAGTCCCTCCACTCGTCTCCCCGGGGATGAACCACTCGATCAATTGCGAGCGCACATTAAAATTCCTGAATTCGAGTTTATGACGAAACCACGCCTGTCCATCAGGTCTGACGATCCAACTGACGTACGGCTGGCTTTTCGATTCCACCTTCATCCAGAAAGTTTCCCATGAAGAGTTCATTTTCCTGCATCCATTGGGCTTGCCTGTTGTCGCTGTTCAATATGCTACGTCTAGCAACAGCACACGAGGGACATGAGCATGCGGTTGTGGCTGTGAAGCCAGCTGAGATGTACAAACCGACCGCGATGCCCGACAGGATCATGCTGACCCTAAGTGGCGACCCACGCACAATGCACTCCGTTTCGTGGAGAACATCCACAGAGGTTCAACATGGAATTGGGGAGATTGTAGCTGCCGAGGCCAATCCATACTTTTCCGAGAAGTCGAAGCAGCATACTGCTACCACCCAAGCGCTGAAGACCGACATTAACGACGCGCACTTTCACACCGTGACCTTCGACAACTTAAATCCTGGCACGAAGTATGCGTATCGCGTAGGGGACGGCACGAATTGGAGCGAATGGTTTCACTTCAAAACGGCAGCAGCCACTAACGAACCATTCTCATTCATTTACTTCGGCGACGCGCAGAATAACATTCGCTCCATGTGGTCGCGAGTTATTCGCGAAGCATACTCGGACGCGCCCAAAGCTGCATTCTTCCTGCACGCTGGCGACTTGATCAACAGCGCTGAAGCAGACGCCGAGTGGGGCGAGTGGTGCGGGGCAGGTGCTTGGGTGAACGCGATGATACCGAACCTGGCAATTCCGGGTAACCATGAAATGGCCAAAGGCCGGGAGGGCGGGCGAATCTCGCGCCACTGGCGACCTCAATTTGAATTCCCTCTTAATGGACCAGCGGGTCTTGAGGAATCTTGCTTCACGATCCAATACCACAACATGCTGATTGTTGGGATGAACAGCAACCAACAGCAGGAAGTGCAGGCAGAGTGGCTCGACCAAGTCCTTGCTGCCAACAAGCTGGATTGGGTGGTGTGTACTTTCCATCATCCCATGTTTTCGACGGGCAAAGATCGCGACAATGCCGAGTTGCGAGCACTTTGGCAGCCGATTCTTGAAAAGTACCGAGTCGATTTGGTATTGCAAGGCCACGACCACACCTACGGCCGCAGCGGCTTGAACGTTCCCAGCGCTACCGACCGGCAACAGCCTGCGACCCTGGGCGCGACTGCAGGGTCAGACGTCAGGGGTGGCATCGTGCAAACCGCGGTACCACAGACTATCGCTAATGTCCCCACGGGCTTGCAGAAATTGGACCAAGCAACGGGTACGGTCTATGTTGTCTCCGTCAGCGGTCCCAAGATGTACAACATTCAGCGGGCACCATTTATGAAACGTGTTGCGGAAGATACACAACTGTATCAAATCATCCATATCGATGGTAACAAACTTCGATTTGAAGCACGAACTGCCATAGGCCAACTCTACGATGCGTTCGAGTTGCACAAATCTCCAGGCAAAGTCAATGAACTGATCGAGATCGCTCCTGAAATCCCGGAACATGTCAGGCCTGCAAATTAACGGAGAGACAGGTTTTCGCAGGCGGTACACTTCTGCCGCCTGGGTAACATGCAACACCAAGGCTGTTAGGCGGCGCACACTCCATGCCGAGTGCGCTGAGCCTGGCGGCTTCGCAGTATAACTAGATTTTATTGCATCAAATTGCCTAGCGAGTCGCCCAAATCGTAGACTTGGCTGTTAGACGCGACAAGTTTGCTCCTAATGGCAGCGTACCTGCAATTAAATGCGACTCGAGCGATTCTCGGACTGTTCAAGACGGCGGCTCAGGACTGGCAGTTCGAATTACAGTCACATTCACTTACCAGCCGACGAAGTGGGAATTCGGTCGCTGGTCGCTATGCTTGAGCAGGCTGAATCCGAGTATAGCAAACGAACCGAGGCCTCATCGATACAAAGCGCTGCACCGGCAGTAGCGGCCCTGTCGATTCAAGCGAGAATTGATGCGGTGATCCTAGAAAACTGAACAACAGCTTTCTGCCATGCACGGGCAGGTCAAGCAAACACAGCGATCCGTCCAGTCGCTAGCACAGCAAATTCTTGATGCCGAGAACAGGCTCGCCGAACTCCGCGAATCGCAAGATGCCCTAGCGCGACAAGTCGATATGCAAACCGTGTTGGCGAGCGAGTCGGAACGACGTCTGCTTGAGCTCAAGAAGATCCGCAGTTCCCTACACAACAGCCAAGTTGACACCAGCGAAGAATTGCCTCAAGTTTTCTGCAGACGGATCGCATGTACAGCAATAGCGATGACAGGCAAAAATCGCCTGGCAATCTGCGATTGGACAGGCAGAACAATGGCGACGCATCTTAGACATGGCTATCCGCGCTCCGTTTAGAATACTATGATGCGACAGCGGTTGTACGGCAATCGTTCTTCAGCACTGACGCTGGAAAATCGCATTTTGATTCGGGGCAGATAGCATGCACGCAGAGAGAAGTCGTCTACAAGCGTCGGAAAACCGAACTTCGAATTGGCAGCGATGGGGTCCATATTTATCGGAACGGCAATGGGGCACAGTCCGCGAAGATTATTCGCCCAATCAGGACGCGTGGAGCTACTTTCCGCATGACCACGCACGAAGTCGCGCCTACCGCTGGGGTGAAGACGGTCTGCTCGGAATTTGTGATCGGCAATGCCGTCTGTGTTTTTCCTTCGCATTTTGGAACGGTCGCGACCCAATCCTCAAGGAGCGTTTTTTTGGTTTGACGGGACCAGAAGGCAACCACGGCGAGGACGTGAAGGAATGCTACTTCTATCTCGACAGCTCACCAACTCATGCTTATATGCGGGCGCTCTACAAGTATCCTCACGCAGAGTACCCATACGTTGAACTGGTCGAGCAGAATCGACGCAGAACACGGAAGGAGCTGGAATTCGAATTGGTGGACACTGGCGTCTTCAACGAAGAAAGGTACTTTGACTGCGAAATTGAGTACGCCAAGAACGGGCCAGATGATATCCTGATCCGCGCTACGGTTACTAATCGTGGTCCAGAAGCGGCAGAAATACACGTTCTTCCTCAATGGTGGTATCGCAACACTTGGACCTGGAATTGCACTCACGAAGGCTGTACCCCCAAGCCGAACCTGAGACTGGTAGGGGATTGCGTGGAAGGCAGGCATGTTTCGCTGGGAAAGTGGCTGCTGCGCTGCGATTCGGTTTCGAGCGGTAAACAACCGCAATACTTGTTTACCGATAACGAAACGAACACAGAACTGCACCCAGACATTCCCTCAACCAGCGGCTATTTCAAGGACGCTTTTCATCACTACGTAATCTCGCAGGCATCTGCAAGAGTTAACCCTCGGCAAACAGGCACTAAAGTCGCTGCACATACTAAACACATGCTAGCACCCGGCGAAGAGTTAGTCATACGCTGTCGCATGCAATCAGCGGTGGACGCAGTTCCAGAATGGTTTGGGGCCAAATTTGAACGAACGTTTGCCGATCGACAACAAGAAACGGACGAGTTCTACGCAGAGCGCATTGGCAGCAACGTTACCAGCAAAGAACGGCAAATTGCACGCCAGGCTTACGCGGGCTTGTTATGGACCAAGCAGTTCTATCACTACGTCGTCGATGCTTGGCTTAAGGGGGATAGCAATTACGAAGTAGACGTTTCCTCAAGAAAAAATGGTCGTAATTACGATTGGCAACATCTATTCAATCGAGATGTGGTGAGTATGCCGGATAAGTGGGAGTATCCGTGGTACGCCGCTTGGGATCTTGCTTTTCATATGCTACCGATGGCGCACATTGATTTGGAATTTGCCAAGGAGCAACTCATTCTGTTCCTGCGTGAATGGTACATGCATCCCAACGGAGCTTTACCAGCGTACGAATGGGCATTGAGCGATGTCAATCCGCCCGTCCACGCCTGGGCCTGCTGGAATGTCTATCAGGCAAGTGGCGAGAACGGCCAGAAGGATCACGACTTTCTAGCCCGTGTGTTCCAGAAACTGCTGCTCAACTTCACCTGGTGGGTTAATCGCAAAGACCCTAAAGGCAATCATATTTTTAGCGGTGGCTTCCTGGGTCTAGACAACATCGGAGTATTTGATCGTAGCAAGCCGTTGCCTACGGGCGGGGAGCTGCGGCAGGCAGACGCAACCGCCTGGATGGCTTTCTTCTGCGGGACCATGCTCAAAATTTCTTTGGAATTGGCGCACGATGGCAATGCATACGCTGACATGGCGAGCAAGTTCCTGGAACACTACCTAGCTATTGCCGACGCTACCAACTCGATGCATCACACAGGTCTTTGGGACGAGGAAGACGGTTTCTACTATGACTATTTGCAGACCGATTCCGAATCCACACCATTGAAAGTTCGCTCGCTAGTTGGATTGATGCCTCTGTGTACGCCAGTCATTCTCGATGAGCGAATGATTGTGGATCTACCGGGCTTTGCCAATCGCACAAACTGGTTTCTTAATCATCGTAGCGACCTGGCTTCTCAGATGAGCTATTTGACGCGGCAATGTCCCTCTGGAGAAGAATACGGCCTTCGCCTACTAGCCTTACCTAATGAGGCGCGCCTGCGGCGATTGCTGGGAAAAATGCTCGACGAAGCCGAGTTCCTCTCGCCCTATGGCATCCGCTCGCTATCCGCCATTCATCGCGAGCAGCCGTTCGTGTTGCATTGCGATGGCTATGTCAACGAAGTTAGCTATGTGCCGGGCGAGAGCGATTCGTTTATGTTCGGTGGAAATAGCAATTGGCGCGGCCCGATTTGGTTTCCCATAAATTATTTGATTATCGAATCACTCCGTACTTACCATCAGTTCTACGGCGAGGATTTTCGGGTGGAGTGTCCCACTGGTTCTGGAAACCTGTGCACTTTGGCGGAGGTTGCCAATGATATTGAGCGACGCTTAATAGGGCTGTTCATCGCCGACGCAGATGGACGGCGCCCATGCCACGGAAATGAGACCGCCTATTCCGAGAGCGATCATTGGAAAGATCTCATATTGTTCTACGAGTATTTCCATGGCGACAATGGGCGTGGACTCGGCGCTAGCCATCAAACCGGCTGGACAGCTCTGGTTGCCTCATTGCTCAAAAAAACTTAGCTACCCTGTTTCCAGTTAAAGGGAGATTGAGAAGTGGGAGTCGACGTCCGTCACCCGACCTCAGGCAGCCTGCGATTCTCCCCTGTTTTAAGGAGTCGACGTTTTTGGATGCCATTGAAGTTACTGAATTTCGAAAAGAGTACGACTCGACGGTCGCCGCCGACGGCATCTCGTTTTCTCTTCCGGTCGGTACAGTTGGCGCGCTGGTCGGCCCCAACGGTGCAGGGAAAACCACGACGATACGCGCACTGTGCGGAATCATTCGCCCGACCTCAGGCAGCCTGCGGGTGGCCGGGTATGACGTTCAAACCGAAACGCTGAAAGTCAAGCAGCGTGTTGCCTACGTCCCTGACGATCCGCCACTGTTTGAAACCCTAACGGTTTGGGAGCACTTGAAATTCATCGCCTCTGCATACGAAATTGCGGATCTTGAAGAGCGCGGTTCAACGCTGCTGGAACAGTTGAACTTAGAAAATAAACGACATGCACTGGCCAGCGAATTATCGCGAGGGATGCGTCAAAAGGTTGCCATTGCCTGTGCCTATATGCATTCGCCGACTGTACTTTTTTTTGATGAACCTTTGACAGGGCTCGACCCAGCCGCCATTCGTCTACTGAAGCGAACGATGGTTGAAAAAGCAGAACAAGGCGCAACCGTTTTGGTCAGTAGTCATTTGCTGGCACTGGTGGAAGATATTTGCCGTCATCTGATTGTGCTGCGGCAAGGCAAATGCTTATTCTCCGGTACTGTCGAACGAGCTCGAGAGGCTTACTCCGAATCCGGCTCCTTGGAAGAAGTTTTTTTTCGCGTTACCGAAGAGAAGCCGGCTTAGCGGACATGTTAACGCTACACGCGGCCGGAGTGAAAATGACGGAAGGCCTGAGAAACTCAGGCCTTCATGCGGTCTAATTTGAGTGCAGTAACCTGATTTACTCGCGGGGGCGAATGACGCCCGTCAGCCCAGCATAATCGACTCGGTCGTCGCGGTGCCATAGAGGCTGTCCACAACCAACACGCTGCCGAAGGATTTCAATTTTCTCTGCCGAGCCCGCAGGCGCATCGGTAGGTTGGAAATTTTCGTTGACCTCGGGATCGAAATCCTCGTCGTGCCCGTACTTCAAAATTGCTTCAAAGACGTTCTTGCATACGTCGCTCATCATGATTCCTTTTAGATAACTAGTGACCTGGGTCTTATCATCAAGCGGACTTCGCCGCTACTTTTCTTGGGTTCAACAAGAGCGATTATTCACGAGTGTGGACTCAAGTCAAGAAATTTTCGTTAATTTTTGACCGGTCAATTTGCGTATGACAAAGAGCCGCACGTGTTCGAACTACTAACTAAACTCAAAACTGTCAGGCGGACTTTGTGCTCTCGGACTGGCTTCAGCATAAACCACATGGGGCACACAGGAGCGGATGACGGTTCTGGCTCCATTCGCGGCAAACTAAGGTGTAGAATGCGCCGTCCAGGCGATATGTCAATTTAGGTAACCAGCTTGACAAAGTTACTTCCCCCAAATTGAGCGGAGCCTTTTTTGGCTGCACGAAACTATGCAACAATCGAGAGAAAATTGTTTGCTGAGGGGCGATCTTTTTATGGGTACTGGACACTTTGGTTTTGGTTAAATGAAGTCGCGGGATGAAGGCTAGACTCCACGCGGAGATTTCTGGTGCAGCGAACTATGGCAACGAGAAAGCGATAAAGCTAGCGATGTGGATTCAGAAAGAGTTTCAATTGGCGTCTAAGCCCAGAGGATTTCACTTGATAACTAGCGAGGTGGTCCAGCAATTGCCTGAAATCCACTTGCTCAAAGTGGGAGTATTTCACCTGTTTATTCTCCACACCTCGGCCAGCTTGACGCTCAATGAAAACGCCGACCCAGATGTGCGCAGCGATATGGAAACTTATTTCAATCATCTGGCCCCAGAACGGGGGCTTCCGCTGCGGCATACGATCGAAGGGCCAGATGACATGCCCGCGCACGTTAAATCTTCGCTGCTGGGCGCATCCGTTACCGTCCCCATTCGAATGGGCAAGTTGGCGTTAGGTGTCTGGCAGGGGATCTACCTGTGCGAACATCGAAATCAAGGCGGTTCTCGGCATGTAATCGCTACAATTCACGGCGACCCAGACGATTAGGATGGTCAATGCTTTATCGACGCAATTTTGACTACTAAATTTAGAGGGCTTGGCGGTGGATGCTCAAGCGGGGACACTGTCAACTCTTTAACGTCCGCGATTAGAGGAGAATTCAAGCGATATGAATGAGACAACGCAAAAATATAATGCTGCAGAAAAGCTCAAAGACCAAGGCAAGCTCGATGAAGCGGCTGACTTGTTGAATGAAATTCTAGGTGAAGAGCCTGCTCACGTCCTAACACACCTTACGCTCGGTCGTATCTATACGTTGCAGGGAAAATATGAGCAGGCAGTCGAGCATGGAAAAAAAGCCTGCGAGCTGGAACCCAAGGAGCCATTCAACTTTACGGCTCTGAGCGTTACCTACCAACGCGTGTTTGCTGGCACACAGGACCACAAATACATTCAAATGGCAGAGGATGCCATGGCCGAATCGCGACGTCTCGAGGCCATGAAATAGTGTTCGTGCGGGTGGGTTCGCATAGCCGCCTGGAACGAAACCGATAGCAAGTGCTTTTTCCAACAAACAACCGGGATTCTCAAGCCCATGCCGAACCAACAGCCAATTCCCCAACCCGGCGACCAGCCACTCCACGGGAAACGGGTTCTATTCTTCACGGGCGAAATCTACGAAGACTTGGAGTTATGGTATCCCAAACTGCGGCTGATCGAAGCTGGCGCTGATGTCATCGTTGCTGGCGAGCAGGCAAACACCCTATATGCTGGCAAACACGGCTATCCTTGTGTTTCCGATGTGGCAATAGCCGGCATGCGTTCCGAAGATTTTGACGCATTGGTGGTGCCGGGAGGTTTCATGCCGGACAAGCTTCGTCGAAACGCTCGGGTGCTAGAACTGGTCAGAGAATTCTTTGCGAGCGGCAAACCAGTGGCAGCCATTTGTCACGGTGGCTGGATTCCAATCTCCGCCGGGATTTATCGAGGTGTTCGAGTCACGGGTTCTCCCGGAATAAAAGACGACCTCGTTAATGCGGGTGCTATATTCGAAGACTCGCCGGTGGTAGTCGACGGCAACTCCATCAGCAGTCGCCGGCCCGACGATCTACCCGATTTTTGCCGCGCGATAGTCGCCATGCTAGCTGGCTAGCGTAGCTGCCCCGCTGGGAACAACTTGGGCGGTCGTAGCTCGGATCCTGCCTGCAACCACAACTAATTTGGAGAGACTCATGCATGTCGTCCATTATGGCGCTTTGAATGGTGTAACCGGCTCATGCCATCAGCTCGTAATCAGTGATTCGCGATCATTGCTAATCGATTGCGGAATGTTTCAGGGAGCCGACGCCAAGGATCGCGATCAAGAAAAAATCGAATTCTCGCTTGAAGGTGTCCAGGGACTGATTGTTACCCACGTCCATCTCGATCACGTGGGGCGAATTCCCTATCTTATTGCTGCTGGTTTCAATGGTCCAATCTATTGCACTCCACCCACGGCGAAGTTACTACCGCTGATGATGGAGGATTCGATGCGTGTCGGCGTGACGCGCAACAAACGCTTGATAGAGCGCTTCCTACAGGATCTGCGCCGGCACATCCGACCAATGGCGTTCAACAGGTGGCACAAGCTGGATGGTGGTGTCGAAATGCGACTGACACATGCCGGACACGTACTGGGATCAGCAATTGTAGAACTGGATCACAACAACGAGCGTTTCGTCTTTAGCGGTGACCTGGGAAGTCGCCACCAGCCGCTTCTGAAGGATCCGGTTAGTCCCGAACGAGCCGATTTCCTGGTGCTGGAAAGTACCTATGGAAATCGAAATCACGTGGGCCGCGAAGTCCGCACGCAGCAACTTGAAAAAATACTGTGTCACACGCTGGAAAACAAAGGCGTTACGATCATCCCAGCTTTCAGCGTTGGGCGGACGCAGGAACTGCTTTACGAAATGAACGAAATATTCGAGCGAGTCGAAAAACGACTGGGCTGCTCGCTATTGCGCGCAGTGGACGTGCTCGTCGACTCACCGCTCGCGTCACGATTCACTGAAATCTACGACGACATGCGCGAGTATTGGGATGACGAAGCAAAACACGTGCTGACCTACGACGACCAACCGCTGGTCTTCAATAATCTTGTACAGATCGACGATCATCGCGAACACCGCGATACAATTCAGTACCTAAAGGATTCGAAGTTGCCAGCTGTTGTGATCGCTGCCAGCGGCATGTGCGCTGGAGGTCGGGTGGTCAATTACTTAAAGGAATTCTTGGGAGATCCCAACAGCGATGTGGTCTTTGTCGGCTATCAAGCCTTGGGGACACCAGGGCGCTACATTCAAGACACGGAATGGGTCAAGCTCGACGGCAAACGTTATGACATTAAAGCCCAAGTACACCAACTGAGTGGAGACTCGGCTCATGCGGACCAGTCGGATCTATTGCGTTTTGTTGAGGGCATGCAGGAACGCCCCAAGGCAATCCGCTTGGTTCATGGTGAAGAGGACGCGAAAGCTGCGTTAAAGGTCGAGTTAGAGAATCGGGGTTACGACGTTGTCTAGCTGACTTTACAAACAACTATCCCGCATACTACGTACACTCTCGGTCCAAAATCCCAGAGCCAAGGACGCGTTACTTTCAGGCTGTTTGTCTGCCGCGCGAGTACCTCATCCACCTGGAACATCGAAACTAAGGCAGCTGGATTTGCGCCCGTAAAAAAATTCCCCGCATGGATCAATCTGGCGGCCAGATCCGGTAGTTCGTGGGCCCGCGCCTGGGCAATCGCCGGATACGTAAGCGATGAAACGAAATCGGTAATCAATAGGGCAGTGCCGCCCGGTTGCAGCAATTCGAACAGCATGCGCGCATGACGCAGCCGGATACGAGTCAACAACTCTACAAACCTTGGATGGGATGCATCCAAACTGATCGCAACCGAGTCCAACAACTGTGTCAGTAAACACAGCGAAGCAACCACATCAAAGCCGTGAAGTTCCAATGGTGCATTGAATGAATCGATAGCGCTGAGGCAGTCCTCGAGTTCCGATTCTGCGGGCGTTTCTTCCTTGCACCATCGGTCTAGAATCCGACTACAGCCCGACAAGTCGACTGCACGGCAAATCTTGATGGAAGCCTGTTCGGGCAACCCCTGGGATGCAGCCGTAGGAGATACGACCGCAGAAGATAAAATTTCCTGTGATCCAACTGCCTCCGCAGGCTCCATGTGTGCAGCCAGACCCTGGGCAGCTACGCCCAGAGCTACTGACTTTTCATCGATATCGATCAAACTAATAGCACTAAAATGGTCACACAGCGTTGCTAAGTCGACATCATTGCAATTGCCAGCACCTAGAATGCACAACCGTCGCGCGTCAGTTTGGCCAGCTTGAATAATGAGGTCGGTCACCTGCTGGCGATGCTGCGAGTAACTTTCCCAACTGCCGCGACTATCAGCATTGCGGCGTTGTTGTTCATTAAAGAGTCGGTTCATGGTCTTGACCGGTCAAAACAACTCGCGTCTGTACGACGGCAACCCTAAAACTTAAAACACCCTAATTAGACAGTGCCGCTCACTAAACAGTGCCGCTCACTAATCAGAAGAGCCTGAGATTTCCAATGTTTTCGAATCAAGGTGGCGCTGCCCAACTAAAATCTGTAGGAGTAGGGTACCTGTTTAGGGCTTGGTGTGCGGCGAGCTATTTGCTGCATGCCTGGCCGCAGATGGGCCCCCTCCCGTCGATTACAGGCAACTAAACATGTTTATGGTAGTTCAAAAGGTCAGATCGAATGCAAACTAAAGCGGTGAAAAGCTGCATGACTTTCCAAATTCAACGCCGGGTTTAGGGTACCGCGAAATGTCAGTGAATGTACTTCGGAGAAAGTTAGGCCAATCCGATCTTTGGGTCAGTCCGGTAGGTTTCGGATGTTGGCCCATTGCAGGTGTTTCGTCGCTCGAAGTCAATGATGCCGATAGTCTGAAGACAATTCACGCGGCCATCGATGCTGGTATCAACTTCTTCGATACGGCCTACTCGTACGGTTACGATGGAGAAGCGGATAGACTCCTCGCTCAAGTGCTGCGCGAGCGGCGGAATGAAATGGTTGTTGCCAGCAAAGTAGGCTCCCATTACGACTCGCAACGTAATCGCAGGGTGGATGGCCGGCCAGAAACGCTGATCGCCCAGGCGCATCGAGCCCGCCAGCGATTGGGGCTCGAGCAAATCGATGTCATGTACTTGCACGAGCCCGACCCCACCGTGTCCATCGAGGAATCAGCTGGTGCGATCGCCGAAATCGTAACGAGTGGCATAGCCAGGTTTGCAGGAGTCTCGAACGTGAACGAAGATCAACTGCGCGCATTTCACGGAATATGCCCAGTAATTGTCGTGCAAACACCCTACAACATGCTGCAGCCAGAACGAACCGACGCCATTCGAGGTTTCTGTGTCGAGCGAAACATCGCGATCGCTTGTTATTGGGTACTCATGAAGGGACTTTTGGCTGGAAAATTGCCAAGGAATCATCGCTTTGATCCGGCCGATCGTCGATTATCCTATCCCATTTTCCAAGGAGCTGCCTGGGAGCGAAGCCAGGACTTGCTGGACAATCTACGGCGACTCGCTGGCGAACTTGATTGCACTGTCGCGCAACTGGTAATTGCGTGGACTCTTTCGCAAACTGGCGTCACCGTCGCCCTATGCGGCGCCAAACGCAGTTACCAAATCATCGAGACTGCAGCAGCCATGAGACAGGAACTATCCCAAGAAGCTCTAGTGCAAATTGAGTGTTGGCTTAAAACGTAGCTTGATGAGCAACGACTTGCATTGGAGCGTTTACTTGGATACGTAGGCTGCCAACGCAAAACTACCCAACATCAGAATCCACACAACATCCAAAAAATGCCAGTACATGGCGCAGAACTTAACTGGAAAGTACTGCTCGTGATCGTACTGGCCGCGCGACAAACCAAACAGTAGAAACGTGATTCCCGCAACGCCACCGATAACATGCAACGCGTGCACCACGACCAAGAAAAACGTGAGCCCATACAAGTTACGCATCTGTGCAGCGGGTTTTGTCAGCTCTGTTACCATCCATGTTAATCCTGCCCCCTGTAGCACAAAAAAGAAAACCGATAGAAGGAATGAAAGCACGAGATAACGTCCAAAATCATTGCGTCTTTCCTGCCGA
>JBGSTP010000120.1:0-21296 GCA_041736515.1 Pirellulaceae bacterium | reverse complement strand
ATCGATAGTACATCGCCCGAGGGAATATGCTTGGTGTAGCCCCCTTCGGTGCCTGGAATCATATGATTTCGGATGCGAATGTTCGCAAATGTGCCTCGGACCATAACGCGATCGTTGCCACGCCGAGAGCCATAGCTGTTGAAATCGCTTGGGTCGACGTGGTGTTCCATCAAGTATTCACCGGCTGGACTCTTTTTGGCGATCGCACCGGCAGGCGAAATGTGGTCCGTGGTAACTGAATCGCCCAGCGAAGCTAGGCAGCGCGCTGCTCTAATTGCTGCTGGTGGCGTTGCCTCAGCGGTGATGCCTTCGAGGAATGGAGGTCGTTGAATATAAGTACTGTTGGGGCTCCAATTATAGATGTCGCCTTCGGTTATTTCGATCGCATTCCATTTAACATTAGAAGTGAAAGCACTTGCATACTGCTGTGTAAACATATCTGGCAATACGCAACTCTCGATGGTTTCCGCGATTTCGGCGGCGGTTGGCCATATCTCGCGCAGGTAGACAGGTCGTCCATCGCTGCCGGTGCCAATGGGCTCTGTTTCGAAATCGATGTCGACTGTCCCGGCCAGCGCATAAGCAACAACAAGCGGCGGACTGGCAAGATAATTGGCTCGCGTGTGTGGATTGACGCGACCTTCAAAATTGCGATTGCCACTTAACACCGCGGCAGCAACCAGGTCGCCCTTCACGATGGCAGCGGAAACGGGTTCGGGTAGGGGACCGCTATTGCCGATACAGGTTGTGCAACCATAGCCGACTGTATGAAAACCAAGAGCTGCTAAAGGCTCACTGAGATTGGCTTTATCCAGGTAATCTGTCACGACTCGCGAACCAGGCGCTAGCGAAGTCTTAACGTAAGACTTCACTTTTAGTCCTTTCTTATGGGCCTTCTCCGCTAATAAGCCGGCACCAACCATCACCGACGGGTTCGATGTGTTGGTACAACTTGTGATGGCCGCGATGACTACTGAGCCATGGCCAATTTCCGTAGAGTTATCGTTGCCTGCGACCGTGGCTGTGCGCCCCAGGGCAGCTTGATCCAATGCGAATCCGCGGCTATCCACGGGAGCAACCAAGCTAGCGCGGAACGATGTTTTCATGTCGGCCAGTCGCACGCGATCCTGCGGGCGTTTGGGGCCAGCCAATGCAGGTTCCACCGAGCTAAGATCAAACCTGTGGACTTGGGAGTACTCGAGCGTGGGCGAGTTTTCATCCAAAAAGAGCCCTTGCGCCTTCATGTAGCTTTCGACAAGTGCGACTTGCTCTTCGCTTCGGCCGGTCCGTCGCAGGTAACGCAGCGTCTCTGCATCGACTGGGAAATAACCCATTGTGGCACCATACTCTGGAGCCATGTTGGCGATCGTAGCCCGATCCGCGAGAGACATTTTCGCGATCCCGGGCCCAAAGAACTCGACGAATTTTCCAACCACGCCCGCTTTGCGCAATATCTCTGTTACGCGAAGAACTAAGTCGGTCGCCGTTGCTCCGGCGGGAAGCTCTCCAGTGATTTCAAACCCAACTACTTCAGGCATCAGCATGTAAAGTGGTTGGCCAAGCATACCTGCTTCCGCTTCGATGCCTCCAACACCCCAGCCCAAAACGCCCAGGCCATTAATCATCGTTGTGTGACTGTCCGTGCCGACCAACGTATCGGGAAGCGCAACTGGGCCAGCGTGGTCCTCGCGCACAAAAACACCTTGTGCGAGGTATTCCAGATTGACTTGGTGAACGATGCCCGTGTTCGGAGGTACCACACGGAAGTTATCAAAGGCCTGTTGTCCCCAGCGCAGGAACTCATAACGCTCTTGATTGCGTTCGAATTCGATTTCCACATTCCGCGTGAGCGCGTCGAGTGTGCCAAACAAATCGACTTGTACAGAATGGTCGATTACCAGGTCGACGGGGATGAGCGGATTTATCTTCTTGGGGTTGCCGCCGAGCGTCTTCATGCCGTCGCGCATGGCAGCCAAGTCCACGATGCAGGGCACGCCCGTAAAGTCTTGCAGTACGACGCGTGCCGGCATGAACGGGACTTCCACTGCCGCTGGAGCCTGAGCGTTCCAATTGGCTAGATTCCGAACGTCTTCTTCGCTGACCACATAGCCATCGCAGTTGCGCAACACGGCTTCCAGCAGGATACGAATCGAAAATGGCAATTTCGAAATCTTGCCCAGGCCCTGAGACTCGAGCTTCAACAAACTGTAAAACCCGATTTCACCGGTGGGCCCCCGAAATTTGTCGCGAACGCGGAACGGATCTTGAAGTAGCGCTTGTTGTGCCATGGAAATTAAGTCTCAGCGCGGAATGGTATCTTGGAATAGGATGGCCTGTTCAGGCTGCTCCAGGGAAGCACAAGATTGTAGCCAACAGTTCATAAATTGTTAATGTAGGCGGACTTCCGCAGTTTGTCAGCCATTCACACAGCGACTGTCCCACAATTTCGCCCCCCAATTTCGCTGGGTTTCCGTTAAAACGCCCTACCATTAGAAGCGGGGAACTCGCAATGGTTTCTCGGTTAATTTGGGGGCTGCTGGTAGTTTGTTGCGCTTAGTTAGAAAGTTATGTAAATTCCGTATGCAACGGTTCGATCAATTAGCTGAACCTTACTGACAAATGTCGATTGTTAGATGTCGAGCTGAAGACCCAAAATAACGTTGGGGTCCACCGCTTGGCAGCGGATGGCTACGCTGCTCCCTCGGGGTCTGTGAATGGAGTCCAGTTTCATGAATAAGTGTCAGCTCTTTATTATTCTCCTTACAGCCACTCCAATTTTGGGCGTTAGCACGGGAGCGTTGCTGGCATGCGATCAATGCGAAGTGCAGGCTAAACGGGGTGCGTGCCAAGCCTGCGATGACCGTGGGATTCTCGACGGTCTGAATGCATTAGCCCATCGACTCCAGCCGCGATTACCCAAAGCAGCCAAGAGCAAGGTTAATCCGCTCGACAGGCTTCTCCGCGATGCCTGCTCGGGGCGAGTCGGGCGAACTGACAGCAGCCGACAAGCGACCTGCGGATGCGAGACGAGTACAAGCTGCGGCTGCGAAATAGAGGCAAGCTGTGGTTGCGAGATGGAACCAAGTTGCGGTTGCGAACAGCAACCCAGTTGTGGCTGCGAAATGTCCATGGGTGCCTACGATCGTAACGAGGGAGCAATTCCGCTGCAGGCTGCACCGGCTCCCGTAGCAGTGGAGAGGTTGGCGCCCCAATTGCTGCAGAATAAAACCGTACCCCATACCCATGCGCAGCCAGCCCAACCGATGCCCAGCCGTGAACTTCAAAAAGTTCCGGAAAGCGCGCCAAGCTCAAAAGCTCCAAACGAAGTCGTGCCGCTTCCCGATAATGAAGTCGACCCCTTTCGCGACGAAGGCGAAGCTCGCATTCGTCGAATCCCAGCACGGCCCGTGCATTATCAGACTTCGGTTCAGAATTACGGGAACAGGCTCGATCCACAGGCTTCGAAGACGCCGGCTCGCGTTCGGATGACTGACGAAGCGACCTACGATTCGTCGCGATTAACCTTGGACGCAAATAACTCTAGTCGCCTACGGTCGGCCCGGCCTGACACACCGCATCGAAATTTAGGGTCTTCCGTTGTCACTGCGTCTGGCTCTGTTCCGCAACGAATCTCGGCTACGCCCAACTTGCGATTACAACCTCGCGAAGAGACTGAGCAGGTCAATCCGCTTCGCAATTAGCCCCCGCTCGCTTGCCAGAAACGGGGGAGCTTCAGGTAAAGCCACGCCTGTTCTCCCCGCATCGACACCGGAGGGAATCCCGCGCCCCTTCGGTGTCAGTTTTTTATCTGGTTCAGCGGGTATCGTTCTGTATCTCTTTTTGCCACTGCTGCAGTAATTGAAACGCTTCTATGGGCGAAGTCGACGTGATTTGAAGGTCGCGAATTTTGTCGACAACCGGGTGATGTCCCATTTCAAAAAGCGTCAACTGAATTGGCGAGTCCGATTTCCGTCTAGGTGGAGTGATCTTGGAATCTCCCCGATGATTCAAATGATCCGTTTCCAATTGAGCTAGGATTTCTTTCGCGCGCTCATTGACGGATTGGGGAATGCCTGCCAGCCGGGCGACGTGGATTCCGTAGCTCTTGTCCGCACCGCCTGGAACAATGCGATGCAAGAACACGATGTTCTCATCCCACTCTTTTACTGCCACGTTAAAATTTCGCACTCCTGGAAGCGACTTACTGAGCTGGGTCAATTCGTGGTAATGCGTTGCAAACAGCGTGCGTGCGGAAACGGAGTCGTGCAAGTACTCGACAATTGCCCACGCCAGGCTCAGGCCATCGTAGGTGCTGGTACCGCGTCCAATTTCGTCCAAGATGATCAAACTACGCGACGAGGCAGTGTTCAGAATGCGTGCCGTCTCGACCATTTCCACCATGAAAGTACTTTGGCCACGCGAAAGTTCATCGCTGGCGCCCACTCGAGCAAACACGCGATCGGCAACACCGATTTTTGCTCGCTTGGCGGGTACGAAACTGCCCAACTGAGCCATCAGCGTGATCAGTGCGACTTGGCGAATATACGTGCTTTTGCCAGCCATGTTGGGGCCGGTGATAAGCATGATGGATCCGTTGCTGCTACCCAATAAACAATCGTTCGGTACGAAAGTGCCTTTTTGAGCTTTAGCATCCAAGACAGGGTGGCGGCCTTCAACGATCTCGAGCTCGTCGGAGTCGACCAATTCGGGTTTCACATAGCCCTGCCTCTTTGCCAATTCTGCCAAACCTGCGAGCACATCCAGCTCGGCTAAGACAGAAGCAATTTGTTGAAGTTCATCGAGCACTTCAGACACTTGCTGGCGAAGCTCATGAAACAGTTCAACTTCGAGCGCCAGCGCTTCTTCGTCTGCGGAAATTACTTTCGTTTCGTATTGTTTTAGTTCGTCGGTGATATAACGTTCGGCATTCTTCAATGTTTGCTTGCGGATGAAGTGGGCTGGGATTTTGTCTTTGTGAACATTGGTCACTTCGAGGTAGTAGCCAAAGACCTTAGTAAAGCCGACTTTGAGGCTGGTGATACCAGACGCTTCTATTTGGCGAGCCTGGTACTCGGCAATCCACTGTTTACCACCGGAAGCCAACTGGCGTAGCTCGTCCAATGCGCGGCTGTAGCCTTCGCAGATGAACCCACCGTCGCGTAGATGGTAGGGACAATCGGATTGCAGTGCTTGCAGCAGGCGATCGCGTAGCGTTTCGCACAGTAGCAAACCGTCATGCAATTCCTGGATGCGAACTGATGAGCGCGACGCCAAAGCTGCCTTCAAACCGGGTAATTGGGCGAGAGTTGTGCCCACATGCCGTAGGTCTCGCGGACTGGCTCTGCCCGTTGCAATGCGGCCGAGCAATCGCTCAAGGTCGTAGACTTCGCCAAGAGCCCCGCGTACTTTTGCGCGGAAGCGACTGTCGCTCAGCAATTCTGCAACTGCGCCGTACCGATGTTCAATGGCTTCTAGGTCGGTTAGCGGAGACGCCAGCCACGAAGCCAAGCGACGCGCGCCCATGGGCGTGCAAGTCTCATCGAGCACCGATAGCAACGAGCCACTCCGTTCACGATCTCGCATGGTATGCGTTATTTCAAGGCTGCGTCGTGTGGCTGCATCGATCTCCAACGTGGCTCCCTGGCGATAGGGGGTCAGTCGTCGGATATGCCCCAGCGATGTCCGCTGAGTCTCCTTCAGGTAGGCCAGAATAGCACCGGCCGCACCGATGGCCAGTCCATCTGTTTGGTCATCCCATCCCATGCCTTCCAGGTTCTGAGTCCCAAAATGTTGGCAGAGTTGGCGAGTAGCTTCTTCAGCTCCAAATTGCCAGGTTGGCCGGAGGGTTACCGAAAACTCATCGCTGGTTCCGGGTGACAATAGTGAGTCGTCTTCTCGAAGCAGCACCTCGGATGGTTCGAGCCGCGCGAGTTCATCCATCAATTTGGCCCGCGGGAAAATGCCGGCCTCCAACCTGCCGCTCGAGAGCTCCGTCCATGCCAATCCGACCTGTGCGTTCCGACCCGCTGCATCGCTTTTTCCAGGGGTGGCGGAGAAGACGGCGACCAATAAGTTTGTCTGCAGCGGATCGAGTAGAGCTTCGTCGGTGAGCGTACCTGCGGTAACGATTCGAGTAACTTCGCGACGCACGATCCCTTTAGCTTCGCGTGGGTCTTCGACTTGATCGCAGACAGCGACTCGATACCCCTGGCGAATCAGTTTCGCCAAGTAGCCTTCCAATTGATGGTAAGGGAAGCCGGCCATAGGCACGGGATTCTCGCCTTTGTCGCGGCTGGTAAGTGTTAACCCCAACACGCGAGCGCAGATTTTGGCGTCTTCATGAAAGAGTTCGTAAAAGTCGCCCATACGGAAAAGCAGCAGGGCATTGCCAGCAGCGGCCTTTGCCTCTTCGTATTGCCGCATCATAGGCGAAAGATTCATGTGCAGACGAAAGCCTCAACCTACGGGGGAGCTTTGGGCGGCCAATCGCCACTCTGCGATCGACTCTGGACCAGGACCGAAGCTGGGCTTATGGCAGGTTCGCGTCCTGTTGGTGGACAGGAGCCCTGTTAACCAGTTCTCGCGACAGTCGTGAAGTTCGCAAGTATCCCTGATGATGGCATGAAAACCAAGGTGTGGTTAGGCGACGAACTCTTCTTCTTCGTCTCCAGTTGGGCGCGACAGTTGTCCTGCATCTTCGAGCGATCGCACGACGTCAACAATTTTTTGCTGCGTGCTTTCCACTTCGCTCAGTCGTACTTTACCCAAGAACTCCATTTCTTCGCGCAGCATATCGGCTGCTCGCTGCGACATATTCCCCAGAATCTTGTCTTGCAACGGCGTGCTGGCTCCTTTGAGGGCCATGGCCCACTGATTGGTTTCGACGTTCTTGAGGAGCATTTGAATGTCCTTATCGCCGAGTTTCACCACGTCTTCAAATACAAACATCAAACGCCGAATCTCGTCGACCAACTCTGGGCGATCTTTCGAGAGTCCGTCCATAATCGTACGCTCGGTCGAGCGATCGGAAACGTTGAGCATTTCGGCCACGGCTGGAACACCACCCGCTTTCCGATACGCCTGAGTCATGAACAGTGCCATGCGCGTGGTTAGTACTTTCTCGACTTCTTCGATTGCATCGGGGCTGGTTTGTCCCATTTCGGCAATGCGCTGAATCACTGCTAATTGCCGCACGGGCGGAAGTCCATTGAGCACTCCCGCAGCAACTGCCGATGGAATGTTGCTGAGCACCATCGCGATCGTTTGCGGGTGTTCATCAATCAGGAAGGTGAGGATGTTCTGAGGATCGGCCTTGTGCAGGAAACCAAACGGTAGCGCTTCGAGCGTTTGTTGCAGAACGCTGAGCATGTCGCCTGCATCTTTACCAAGCGCCTTCTTGACCAAACTCTTGGCTTTGTCCAATCCACCAGAATTCGGGCCGATCGCGCTGGGACGACTTTTGAGAAACTCCTGAATTATCTTCTCTTGCTCGCGGCCTGTTACGGTGTCGAGCTGGGCGATGGCAATCGATACCATCTCGACATAGCGGCGGGGTAGCATCGAAAGGATTTGCGCTGCTTGATCCTCTTCCAGACTCATCAGCAGAATGGCTGCTTTGCGGACGCCTTCCGTGACGTTCATGGTGTTGGGAGTAAACGACATGCTTGGATCCGATAACATGCATACCGAGACAGCGACTCGTCAAATTATCGGATGGCACGCTCGGCGGCTCGCAGCGTTCTGATTAACTAGCCCAAGAACTTCTGGGAAGTGGTCGTGAATGTAGCGATCTTACCAGTCAATTTCGCAGATTCCCCACTGTCCATGGTTTTCATCAATCGAGACTTCCAGTTTTTCAATTGCGTTCCCGGCTTTGGGCTTCATCGATTCACGCAGTTGCACAGCGACCCACCAGGCAATTTGCTCAGCCGTTGTATTCGTTATAGGCAGCAGCATACAATCCTCTCGAGGGAAGACCCATCGTTTTGCGCGAAATGTAGCGACTACCTCTAGTTCATCTTCGCGAACTTCGATCAAAGGGTGAGTTGTCGGGAGCAGCACACGGTGGTCGAGCTGCTTGACGATAGCGGCCAGAGCATCGCGAAAAGCAATAAAATCGACGACATACTGATTTTCATCTAATGCACCTTGGACTTGTGCACGAACGCCGTAGTTATGACCGTGGAGGCATTCGCAGATATCCCCTGCGAAAGTGATGAAATGGGCCGCGCTGAAGACCAATTGTTGTTTTTCGAGCAAGACACGGTATGTGCCGTGGACTTTCTGCATCTTCGATCGCCACTGATTAGAGTAAAAAGCTCGCTAGTTTAAAAACTTTCACTTCGCAAATGCGATAGCACGAGTTCACGATTAGAGCACCAGTATATGAAAATGGTTCGCGAGGGTAGGGCAGTACAAATTTGCTTGCGCAAAGATTTGACGCGTTCCATCAAACGGGGGCATGCGTGGTTGTTTTCGGATGCCATCGAGTTGGTGCCAGCCGAGTCGGGAACCGTAGCCATTTTGAGCGATCGCAAGGGCGATAAACGAATTGCGAGTGGCATCTACGATCCACAGCACGCAATTCCACTCCGCATTTGTCGGACTCAGCCGCCGCTTACGCTGGATGATTCTTGGCTTGCACAGCAGCTCGAGCTCGCAGCCAGGCTGCGCACCGCAGTTTTCGATCCTTCACAAACCACAGGCTATCGGCTCGTGGCCGGCGAGGGCGATAATCTGCCAGGGCTGATTGTCGACATCTATGACCGAACCGCCGTTATCAAGCTCGATGGCGGCGCGCCGGAAGCTTTTTATCAGCCCAGTGGTATAGCCCAGTGGCTGTGTCAGTTCCACCACATGCAATGCGTAATCCTGCGCTCGCGGGAGCGCGGTCGACAAGGGGAGACGCTCGTTGGTGAACTTCGCGGCGATGACGTTCCCTTTATCGAGAATGGCCTAACTTTTTCTGCTGACGTCAAGCATGGTCAGAAGACTGGTTTTTTTCTAGATCAACGCGACAACCGCGCGCTTATTGAACGCGTCAGTCGCGGGCGACGAGTGCTCAATTTGTTTAGTTTCAATGGCGGTTTCTCTGTGGCGGCTGGGCGCGGCGGGGCAGCGCACGTCACCTCCGTTGATATCGCTGGTCCTGCCATAGATGCCGCGCAGCTGAATTGGGATCTCAACAAACTTCCAGTGGACCTTCACCAGGGGGTTAAGGCGGACTGCTTTGACTTCTTGGAAACAGCTGCCACAATTCGCGAAAAGTGGGATGTCGTAATATGCGATCCACCTTCGTTTGCTCCGAATGAAAAATCTCGAGAAAAAGCGCTTTCCGCCTACGGACGCTTAGCGCAACTTTCCGCGAACGTCACGCAACCCAACGGACTATTGGCGCTCGCCTCGTGTTCGAGCCATGTGGACGCGACGAGTTTTCGAAATGTTAATGCGGAAGCGTTCGGGCATGCGAGACGTAGCGCGACACTCCTGGCTGAATGCAGCTTGCCGATCGACCACCCCACGCCCCTGGCGATGCCCGAACTCCGCTATCTCAAATTCCAACTATTTCGCTTGAGCTAAAAAGAGTTACGATAGGAAGGCTGCGCTACTTCCCAACTTGCGTAACAAACCACTTAGGAGATCGAACATGAGAGTTTCCACTTTGGCAGTCCTGATTGCCATGACGCTTTTTTCGGCCCAAGTCTTCGCGCAGAAAAAAGACCGCAACACGATGGTCCGCGACGACCGCGCGCGAGTTCTGGACGATGGATTTTGGATCTACAACGATATCGACAAGGGCTTAGCCCAAGCCAAGTCGACGGGTAAACCGCTGTTGGTCGTTTTTCGCTGTATCCCCTGTGAAGCGTGCGCCCAGTTGGACGAAGAAGTCGTCGAAAACAACCCATCGGTCCGCAAGTGGTTGAGTAAGTTTGTCTGTGTGCGTAGCGTGTACGCTAACGGGATGGATTTATCGCGCTTTCAATTTGACTACGATCAGTCCTGGGCTGCATTCTTTATGAATGGAGACGGTACGATCTACGGACGATATGGTACACGCTCGCATCGCTCGGAGTCTGCCGATGATGTGACGCTGGAAGGATTTCTATCAACCATGAATGAAGTGCTCGCGCTACACGAAAGGTTTGACGAAGTGAAATCCAATTTGGTCGCGAAGCTGGGCGAGCCGTCGCCGGTCGCCAGACCCGAAGAGTTTCCCAGCTTGAAAGAGAAATATACAGCCAATTTGAACTATGAAGGTGAAGTCGCACGCAGTTGTATTCACTGCCATCAAGTTGGAGATGCCTTCCATGAGTGGTATCGCGGAGGCGACAATCCGACGCCTGCAAAGCAACTGTTCCCATATCCGCACCCCAAGATCTTGGGACTTGTCATGGATCCTAAATCTGCGATTCGCATCGCGAAAGTAGAGTCCGACAGCTGGGGGGCCGTGGCGGGTTTTCGGGCGGGTGATCTCGTTCGCGAATTCGGCGGACAGCCAATCGTCTCAATGGCTGATATGCAATGGGTACTGCATAACGCCAATGACAGCGCTGAAATAGCCGCAGTGGTTGAGCGAGACGGGAATAAACACAGCTTGATTCTGAAGCTTCCCTCCGGCTGGCGCGAAACAGGGGATATTTCGTGGCGGGCAACCAGTTGGCCGTTGCGTCGCATGGTTACTGGTGGATTAGGACTACGAAGTTTGACCACCGAAGAAGCCAAGGCGCTCGGTCAGCCAACCGGAGTTAATTTGTCGGTCAAGACGGTTGGGCAGTTTAATGATCACGCTGCAGGAAAACGGGCAGGATTTAAAGCGGACGATATCATTACCAAAATCGATGGCAAGGCAGAGCCGATGACTGAGAGCCAAGTGTTTGCGCACTTACTGCGGACCAAAAAGCCAGGTGATAGTATCGAGGTCGAAGTTTTGAGAGACGGAAAACTGCGAAAAATGCAACTTCCAATTCAGAAATAAGGCGGCGATGGATATTACTTGGGATCCAGAAATAGACACGCCCGCGACCGTCGCCGTGATTGGGGGCGGTCCAGTGGGCGTGGAAGCAGCCTTGTACGCAAGATTCCTCGGTTACTCGGTGATGCTGTTCGATGCGCGCAAAGTTGGGCATCGACAATTGGCTTGGGGGGATCACTTAATGGATTTGTCCTGGGGAGATGTTACCTCTCCACTGGGGCTAGCTGCGCTCGAGGCTCAAGGTACTGCTCAAGATTTGCCTCCAGCCCATGAGCATGTGTCGTTTCGCTGCTATGTGGAAAAGTATTTGTTGCCAGTTGCACGTACGGATTTGCTCTATGATTCGGTACAAATCAATGCCAAAGTCGTGTCAGTCAGTCGTACAGGTTGCGGCTTGATTCCATCACTTTCGTTGGAAAGACGCGCCGAGCAAGAATTTCGCTTGCTGGTTGATTCTCAACAGCGCGGCGAGTATACCCAATTGGCCGACATTGTCCTGGATTGTACTGGGCTCGAGCAGCGATGTGGTTTAGCTAGTGGAGCTGGATTGGCTCTCCGAGAAATAGCCTTGCGATCGCAAATGTTTCATGGCAAGGTGGATGTGCTCGGCGCGCTGCGGCCGAAATTTTCAGGACAACATTCGCTGCTTTTCGGTCGCAATCGCTTGGCGGTCGCCAATGCGATCGACCTCGCCGCATTGGCAGTAGAGCAGGGCACGCGGACAACATGGATCCTCCCCAAAAGACTTGGGGAGGATCTTTTGCAGGATTGGCAGGCGCCTACCGATGCCGCATACGGCATAACCGTCCAGTCACTAATCAACAACGAGAATCCCAATTTGGTTTGCATGCCTGTGTGGGGAGTTGAAGCCATACAGCAGAGTGCGGACCAATGGGAAGTGCGATTGCAGGTTGGCGAAGAAGAAACGCTCGACATCCGCGGTAGCCTGTTTGTCAATTGCAACGATTGCATCAGGGATTGGAGTTTTGCACACAGCTTATTAATACCGGTCGACGAATCCGAAGACGTTGTTTGTCCCGAGCCACATTACTACACGGCCGGTCAAAAGGCGAGCAGAAGCCATTGTTCGATGCTGGACTGTTTCGGGCATATTCGCCGAATTTTCTCATTGATCGGCGGACGAGCGGATTTGGATCTCTACGAGACCGTTCGCCGACAAAATGCATGACTGGCCAGGGAAGTGGCTGGGCGTAGCATGCCAACGGCCCGATCGCTCGCCCCCTTAATCTCCACACGCGACTGCTGCTACACGCCAGATCATCAATTCTTTGGCAAGGCCTCAAACCCAGAAAGCTTTAACAGGCGTTGCGATTCTTTCAGTGCAAAGTCAACATCCATAAAGGGTTCGTAGCTGATGTCCTGCCATAGCACACGACCGTTATGGTCTAGTAGAAAAGTGCCATGCAGCGGTTTTTGCTCGAAATCGTCAAAGCAACGGTAGGCCTTAAACGCGGTCAGCTCTGGATCGGCATGAAGAGGTATGTCGAGTGGTTTGCTGTAGGTTGTCAAAGCCGTGTTTAGCGAATCCACACTCTCGGTGCTAATGGCGAGTACCTCGATTCCAGCGGCATGAAATTCGTTGGCTCGGGGCGAGAACGCATGCAATTGTTCAACGCAGTGCAAACAGCCGAATCCGAGATAGAAAATGATCAGGGTGGGCTTGCCAGCAGTTTGCTTGAGGCGGGTTGCAGTGTTGCTCGTGCTTTGCACGACAAAATCTGGCGCCAGGTAAGGGTGCCAGCGGAATGGACCCAACGTGCCGAAACTCGGCCGTGTGCCAATATCGGTAGCTGGTTCGTATTCGGCTGCCCAATGTTCTTCTTCGCCAATTTCTGCTGCCAGCGGTAGTAGTCGCGACAGCAGCGGAATGTCCAAGTCGGCTGTACAGGCTAGCCCACGCAGGCTGGCGAATGAGGTTTTGGCGGCAGAAACGCCATCGTGCGTGTACAATAACCATGTCTTCACGGCCCAGGATGGAACCTCGTTGGGGTTGCTTTCTATTTCTTTATCAACTGCAGCGAGACCCTCTGCTAGTTTGTCATTGTTGGCTAGCCATTCTGCTTTGAGAAGGTTGTCGGAGAGATCGGATTTAGGCCACAGCTTAAGTGCTTGTTCCCAATCCTGTTTGCTGGCCGCTTGAGCTGCTTCGACGGTAGCGATGGCCTTCTCCAGTACTTTGCGTCTGCCTTGGAGTTTCTTGAGTTCTTCGTTACGCTCCTTGGTGCGTCGTTCGTTGTTGGCCTTTGTTTTCTGTGCGTCGGCCTTACTCACTAATGCTTCAGTAGAATCCGACTTGCTTTCGTCGTCGCACTTTGTTTCGGGCATAGTCGATGCTGTTTTATCGGTGGTCGGCTCTTTATCACGCTTGAGTTCTTTATCGAGCCGCTCCACAGTGTCGTTGATGCCTGCGAGAGTATCGGTTAGCGACAAAAGTTCGCTGGCGGCACCATCCGCGTCCCCAACGAGCGCTCTTGCGAAGCCCAGGTAACGAGTTCTTTCTACCTGGAGTTCGAATTTTTCGGTGGGCTCCAACACTTCTGATTGGGCAATTGCGATCAATTCGGGCCACATTCGATTGGTAGACAGAGTGAGGAGCAAGCGTTCGCGGCCATACTTCGTACTACCTTTTTCGATGGTGTTGTATTTGGGATGACGCGGTAGTTCGAGCATGTTTTCAGCCAGCGACAGTGCATCATGAACTCGTCCAACTTTGATTAGGTTGCGAATCAGCCATTCATTATTGTGGGCAAAGTTATGTATCTGGTCAGGCAGCACTCGATCCCGCATCATGTGGGCATGGTCTACACGTGCAGAGGCTTCTTGCTGCCAAACGGCATCCTGGTATCGGTGCAGCTTGGAATAGATGTGGCCTGGCATATGCCACATGTGTGCGATAGCAGGAAGACTCTGACCACAAAGAGCTGAGCTTTCAAGCGCTCGCTCCGGCTTGCGTTTGTCCCACAGGTGGATGCGATAATGGTGCGCAGGATGGTTGGGATTACTATCAAACACATCTTGCAAAACCGCGTTAATCGCAAGCTGACTAACGATGGGAAGGCCTGCTCGCTCGTTTTGCCACAGTTGCAGTCCGAGAAACGCCTTGGCTTCGATGTCGTGCGGGTATTGGGCAACAATGTCTTCCAAGTCATGCGTGTAGGTTTGGGCCCGCGACTTCTTATCGATGGCTTTGCCCTTTTCGTCCTCATCGCGACAGAATCGCTGAAATGCTTCGATATACAACTGCTCACGCTTTGTCGCTTTCTGTTTCCAGGAGATCGCCTTGGCAATAAATTCGCGTGCACGCTTGCGGTTTTCTACGTTGGCCATGGCCATTCCCCAATAACAGATGGCACACTCGGGATCGAGTACCGCTGCCTGACGGAAAGATCGCTCTGCTTCGTAATACCAGAACCCATGCAACTGCGCAATGCCTTGATTAATGAAGCGCTGCGCCAATTCAATTTCAGTGGAAGCTGGAAAATCAACCTGTCCGAGGCCCGGCATCAAATACGCGGCTTGACGAGGTCCCTAGTTGAACGCTTCGCCGTGGTACGAATGGCCTGCAGCGGGATCGCTGGCTTGGCTTTCACTGTCTTCCCTGCTCACATCTTGGCCAGGCGCGTGTACCAGGCAGAGTGTCGATAACAGGACCATCATCAATGCAAGAGAGAGGGAGGGATTTCGCATGGTACGAATACTCAAATAGGTGGGAAAATTGAAGGATGGACTACCCGTGGGTTGGTCGCAAGCTGGGGGACCAATCAAGGCCAGTGTGACCGGCACTCAATCACGCTCTATGTTCGCCCAATCTGCACGCCAAGGCAATGAGATTCTTGCAGCTGAGCGATCAATTAATGAATAAGATTTCTGTCGCATTGTGGGAGAACAAGTAAATTCTGGAGTGATTGGAGTGGCGGATGAAAGATTTTCTCGCAGCAGGTTGAGTCCAGGAAACGCCGCGAGTAGGGCAAGCTGGGTGGGCCGCTTGCGGCGGAGATTGCATGCAGGGACACACCGCGTCGCCAGATCGCCAGACGGTGGATGGTTCGCAGGCGATCTTCGGTAGCTCGGTCAACCGCTTGGCAGCGGTAGCTACGGCCGCAAGAGAATGGTAGCCAGCGTCGCCAGACGGTGGACAAAACATAGTTGACTAACCACAGCTTGGCAGCGTGGTACAGCCAAGATTCCGTTACGGCAGGACCTTTTGCACGTTTACAAGCCTAAAATCATAAGCCGGACAAAGCACTCGGCCCGTAGAAAGGAGGGTGACAAAAAATAAAATGTAGTGGCGAAAACGAATTGAACAGCCGTCTCACTTTTTGCCCCTCGATTTATTTAACACCCACTTCGTTGCTTTCTTTGGCGATGAGCCACGAATTAGGGAGCAAGCAGGGTGGGTGCCCTGCTTGCAGATGCACGGCGATCAGAAAATTGCGCTAATCAGCGGCTTGGGTGGTAGAGGGAACGACCATACCCGGAGAACTCAAGCCGACTTGGCTAGGATCAAAGCACCCGGAAGTCACGGGGCAGGGAACTTCGACAGCTGCTGGATTCTGGCGGGGCACGAAGAATCGTCCGCGTTCAACCGCGTCTTGGTACGCTGCTGTTGGCCAGGCACCTTCGCTCAAACCAACTTGATTGTAGTTCAGCAACGACCCTTTCTCGCGATGGAAGTCTCGTAAGGCTAGTTGGTAGTCCGTCAGGGAACGGAAGTAAGAACTCTGGCTTCTAGATAAATCCTGCTGGGCTTGCAGCAAGAAGTTGATATTGTCCAAGCCGCTTTCATAGCGAGCCTGCAACGCTTCGACCTGTTGGCGATCTGAGTCCTGTCGGTTGAAATTCGATTGCATCAATTGATAGGCTCTGGCCACTTGCCGGCTGGCAGTGCTCAGGTCGTGCGAAATTCTCAACTCCTGCTCCTTGAGAAGCGCCTGTTCGCGTGCCAAGTTCCAGCGAGCGTTGGCAACTGCCGCGCTGGCTTGTCGCATACCGACAGGATAGCCCAATTCGACACCTGCTTGCCACTCTTGGTATTGGCCTTCAAAGATGCTTTGGTAAAGACTGTTGAAAGAGTTGTTCGCATCGCGGCTATCGATGAGCGCATCACCGAGTCCGCGGTAGCGATACTGCCCCAGAAAGTCGAGGGTGGGCTTGCGATTGAGTCTTGCGGCTAGCATTTCCAATTCTCGTCGCTTGATCGTCCACTTCTGCCGACGAATTTCCACGCGTCGCGTGAGAGCGTCGCTGAGCGATGAATTCCAATCGAAAACAACTTCACCATCCATTGGCTGACTGGCCGGTTTGAGAATCTCGTTGTCGGTGGGTGGAAGACCCATTAGATAACGCAGACGCTGTTCTGCGGCATACAATCCGTTCGTGCCAGTAAGAGCTTCGTGAACATTTACGTCAAACAGATAATAGCTGGAGCGGGCTTGAGCCTCTGCGGCTGCATCACCACCGCGTACGCCAACTTTTTGCAATTCCTTAATCCGCTGCCAGGTGAGCAAGGCACTATTTCGACCAGCCACGATCGTCTCAAGATTGTGGTAAGCAAAGTAAAGCTCCCAATAGGCCGTCTCAATATCATTAGTGAAATTGACAATGCCTTGCTCAAAATCAGCCAGCGAAACGTCCGTATTTATTCGTGCAATAAGTACACCGTTGTACTGTCCAACCTGAGAGTTCGGTCCCGCAATGCGGTTGAAGTCGACGCCAGCTCCACGCAACAAAGGCTGGCGATATTCTGCTTCGAACCAACCCACATATGCGCTGGTAAACAGCCGGTTTGGTGTGTTGGCCAAGTCGTAATTCACATTATGGCGAGCCGCAAAGCGAGCGCCTGTAGCGGTTCGCTTGGCCAGTTCATAAGTAAAGGTCGCGGCAGTTTGTTGGAAAGCAGAGGCTTGGAACTGCTGAAGAATAGGATTAAAGTTGATGTTGTTCGGACGGTCGTTGACCTGCCAAAACAACTGACCGGTAGCTTGTGTGTCAAAGGCCGAAAGTGCTGCTTCGACACCGCCAAGCGGGTTGCTTTCCGTGATCGCCGGATCGTAGTTGGTGGTCGTGCCGAAAGTATTCTGTACGACGCTCGCTCCCAGCGTGCGCATGATCTCGCTGTTGCCTAAAGCAATTTGAATGGCTTCATCCAATTGGATCTCTCGCGAGGGGAGCTCCGACGGATTCTGTATGGTCAACGGCTGAGGTGCGTTGACGACTTGCGGCTGCAAATTCGAACTCACATTGGGATACTCGATCTGTGTAGCGAGCGACGTGTGGTAACTAGGCGTCGACTCCCATGAATCACCAAAGCGAAATTTCTTAACTGGCGAGCAGCCCGTCGTTGCAACAAGGCAGACGCTAAGCCATCTTAGAGTCTTATTTTTGAGAATGCTTTTCATCCCAACCTGTCCCACAATGAAGGTGTTCTATGGCCATGCCAGAGAAACTGCTTTTTTAGTTCCAGAGATCGGAACCGTTACTTGTGGTATCGGGTGAGTAAAACGGATAACTAGATCGCGAGGCAGTACTAGCACAGGAAGTACTAACGCTAGCACATGAGGATTCGGAACAACCGTCACGCTTTGACACTTGCCGAGTGTGCCAGACGGAAACAGCTAGAATCGCGAGATCGTTTCAAAACCAGCGACGCACCGGAGCAAGAAAACTGCCCTCCGCGACCCATGGTTATACAGGCGACGCATTTATAGAAAAACCGCCCTGTGCAATCGCCTAATGGGTCTTGGGTGCTGGAATCGAAACCAGTCGCGGAGCTACCAAAGCTGCATAAATGCCGAACAGAAGCCCGGAATACAGCAGGTCGCCGACCAGCGTATTTCTCGCAAAAGGAACGGCGTTGAAGTAACAACTGAGTAGGCCGGATGCATTTTGCGAATAGCCCATCATGGGGTCGAGCCAACATGCGAAGTTGGTGCTGAGAAAGAAAATTGCTGTGCCGCCAAGCGATGCCAACGGAACGGATATCATATTGACTCTGCCGCGCAAAAAGGTCCCCACGCAAGCGGTCAGACCAATTGCCAAATACACCGTTAGCATCGTGCCACGGCTGTACAATCCCATACTTGGGACTTCGAACCAGTGGCCAATCAAATCGCTGACCGCCATCGCGCCAAAGGCCAGGATCAGCCCTACTCGGCTCGACAAATAGCAGCCTGCAAACAGTGCAAGAGCCGCCATCGGTGCCATATTGGGCAAATGTGGGAGAAAACGAAGAGTGATGGCGAGCACAAAGAACGCCAGAGCAACCCAACGGATATCTTTATTCATCGACTGGCACCGAGCAAAGGAGAGTTCAGGTTTTTTGGAACTCCCCCAGATTAACGCTGTGCCGCTTGGGGATCAAGCCGTCTCCACTGAGAACTAAAGCGGAGCAGCCCAAAAATATCCAGCCAACGATAGCGCTTCGACTACCGCAGCGTTCCTATCCCAAGGAACCGAATCTCGCAAAACAGGCGCACATCCACCGGGACGGTAATTGCCCAAAGCGTAAACCGGTTCGCACCTGGGATGCAACGTATTCAGGTATGGAATCAATGGAATCGTGCCAAAGAATTTAACACCCGACACCAACGGTTGCCAGCAACCATAACGCACTTGTCCATGTCGCTCTAGCATGGCATCCTCAAACCGAAGCGGAAAGTGGCATATACTGCTGGGATGCCAATGAACACATTTGAACGCTGCATTACGCTGATAACTGGATTCCACAGTTCGCTGGCTTGCGGCCGAATCTGGGACTGTCCGAGTGCCAAGGTCAGCTACTGACAGATCAACCACTTGGACAGCAATCGTTAAAGCCCTGTTCTGCAGCGGCGCTAACGACTTTTCGTTCTCTTTCGATGCCGTTGCATTTCTTGTCGACATGTCGTCCTTGCTAACTCCGCCCACGCTATCGGTAGCAGCTTTCGGGTCTTTTTCGTCCGAGGGAGTACCGAGTCCTTGGGTAGGGTCACTGGGGTTGCTGAGTGCCGGCAAGCGGTTGGGCAACCTCTCCTGAGTCGAGGAGGTGGAGGCGTGAGTCACCAAGGCTGCAGCACTTTGTCCAAGTGAAGGTAGAACCGCGAATGGACTCGCGCTCGGCGCTCCAGTCGTTGCCGTCGCGGGGTTCCACTTTGGACTGGGCACGAACTCGATCAGTCCGCTGTCCTGTGCTTTCAACGCTGAGGATGATTGAATCAACCATACGGTGAATAAGAGTTTGCGCAAAACTTGGCGAGACAGAAGATGCATTTGGGAACTCCCTGACTTTAGACGTTATTCCGTTATATAAGTTCGGTTCGGATTCATCCGAAGCTACAAACTCTTCGGGCTTCGCCGCATAATCGTTAGGTCCCTAACCTTTAAATTTTGAGCAAAGAAATGCCAGCAATAGAAATCACTGGACTTACAAAGCGGTTTGGCTCCTTTGTGGCCATCGACTCGGTAGGGTTAAAAGTTGCCGCCGGCGATCGTTTGGCAATTTTGGGGGCTAGCGGCGCGGGCAAGTCTACCCTCCTTCGTCTCATCTCTGGACTAGAGACGCCTGATGTCGGGAGCATTGCAATCGATGGCGTCGATGTCAGCCGAGCATTGCCGCATCAACGAAATCTGGTGCTGATGTCTCAAGACTATCCGCTCTATCCACAGCTCTGTGTTCGCAAAAATTTGGAAGCGGCGTTAATATCGCTTTCGCTGAGCCGCAGCGCTCGCGAAGCCAGGTGCTCAGAAGTCTTGAGTTGGTTTGATATTGCAGAACTGGCTGAGAAATTACCATCGCAATTATCGGGCGGCCAGGCGCAGCGCGTCGCCTTTGCCAAAGCACTTGTGCGGAATCCAGCCGTGCTATTGCTGGATGAACCACTCAGTCAGGTCGACGCCACCGTGCGAGAAAACCTGCGGGAGTTAATCTTGAAAGTCGTCGAGCACGCCAGCTCATCTCTCATTCTCGTTACCCACGATGCTGTCGATGCGCTGCGCTTAGTAAATAAAGTGGCTATCTTGAATGAAGGAAAGCTGGTGCAACTGGATTCTCCGGAAGCCGTCTATCGTGCGCCCACAACTCGCGCTTCAGCCGAGTTGCTCAGCATGTTTGGCGTACACTGGCTGAACGCTGAACGACTAGCACGTTTTTCTGCTTCGCTGCTCAAGCAACAAGCTGCAGAGGAATTGAACGAGGGGAGGGAATTGGGATTTCGCCCAGAGCTATGTGGCTTGAGCGCCAGCTATCCAGACGATAGGAACTCGCTCACGATCGAAGCCAAAGTAGAAATCATTCAGTTTTTGGGTTTTGCACGACTCGTTACCTTACGGGTGGAACACGACCTTTACCGTTGTTTGGTTACCAGCGATAACAACACTGTGGAGGTCGGAAGTCGCCTGGTTTTGATCGTTCCGCCAACAGCAATGGTTCGCGTGCCAAGAAGCTAGCGGGAATTCTCAATGGCCCTCTGATAAGCCTCGTACTGCTTGCGCAGGCTTTCAGGCATGCGCAAGCGTCCGCCACTGTCTTGCATTTGTTGGAAAGAGTCGTCTCGCGATGATCCTTTCACAGCTCTCTGCTCGGCAGGTAGTAAGTTCAGCTCCTCCAACATCTCGTCCCACTTCATGCGCTCGACAGGATTGCTTGATTTTGCCAGGTCGCGTGCCTTATTCCAACGGTCAACGAAGCGCCGCAGGTCGTCGGTTGTCCAATTTAATTCGCGTAGTAGTTCTGGGTCAGGTTGATCCTTCTGTCGATTGAGGTAGTCAAGGACGAGTTGCGTTGTCTTGTTGGCAAACTCTGGGTCTGCTTTGTCTCTCGATCCTGTCGGTCCACCTTCTCCACCCTGCGCACCATTGCCGCGGCTCTGCCCGCTTGGACTACCACTACTGCTTCCTTGACTTCCCGACTGCGAACCCTGTTGCTGCGAACCCTGTTGCTGCGAACCCTGTTGCTGTGAACCCTGCTGCTGTGAACCCTGCTGTTGCGAGCCCTGCTGTTGTGAGCCCTGTTGCTGTGAACCCTGCTGTTGCGAGCCCTGTTGCTGTGAACCCTGTTGCTGTGAACCCTGTTGCTGTGAACCCTGCTGCTGTGAACCCTGCTGCTGTGAACCCTGCTGCTGTGAACCCTGCTGCTGTGAACCCTGCTGTTGCGAGCCCTGCTGTTGCGAGCCCTGCTGTTGCGAGCCCTGCTGTTGTGAGCCCTGCTGTTGTGAGCCCTGTTGCTGTGAACCCTGCTGTTGAGAGCCCTGTTGCTGTGAACCCTGTTGCTGTGAACCCTGATGCTGAGAACCCTGATGCTGAGAACCCTGATGCTGTGAACCCTGCT
>JBGSTP010000301.1:0-15236 GCA_041736515.1 Pirellulaceae bacterium | reverse complement strand
TGACAACTCCATCTAGGCATGCGAGGCCATTTTGTATAGATCATTCTCTGACAATCATTTACGACTATCTAAGTGCCATTCGTAACCCTAACCGGAGTGATTTCATCGACAAGCATTTCAATCGACACCGTCGAATTTTTTCCTCTTACGCAAACGCTTCGACTGCGGAAGTTTTTCCGACTTTCCACGGACTGATGGCGTCGAACTGTCGCGATCGACTGTTCATTCCAACTACTGCTAGAATTTTCCGTTCCAAGAATAGTAGGAGCGAATGAGCATGGTATTTCATGCTCTTTGTTGCACGACCGATCACCCTATTGCATACGAAAGTAGAACTTCATGGCATCCCATAGAACTCTCGTGATCCAGATATTCTTCTCGGCATCAGTCTATGCATTTGGCTTCGCACCACTAAACGCCCAGGTTGTGCCCTCGATCGACAATTGCAAAGCGGCTGCCGAGTATTCCCATTCACAGCATGGGACAGGTGTCCTTGTGATGGTACGCGGTGAGATCGTTTTCGAGGACTATGCACCAGGCTGGACTGCGGACAAACCGCACTTGTTGGCCAGTGGCACAAAGAGCTTTTGCGGTGTCATGGCCGCCTGCGCAGTGCATGACGAACTACTAACCTTGGATGAGAAAGTAGCAAAGACACTCACTGAATGGAAAGACGATCAACGCAAGTCACAAATCACAATTCGTCATTTGCTGAGCCTATCCAGTGGTATTGACGGAGGAGACAATGGGACAGTACCGAGTTACAAGCGGGCCGTTTTGATGGCCGATGCAACCGCGGACGCCGGCAAAAGCTTTTCGTACGGTCCAATACCATTCCAGTGCTTCGGCGAACTGATGCGTCGAAAGCTCGAATTCAAAGGAGAATCGGTCGAAGCGTATATGCACCGTCGAGTGCTGGATCCGATCGGCATGAAGGTAGGGTTTTGGCGCAAAGATGCAGACGGCAATATCAACTTACCAGCCGGGGCATTTTTAACACCGCGCGAATGGGTGAAGTTCGGCGAACTAGTCCGACTCGGTGGAAAGTGGAATGAAGCAGAAATTGTGCCGGCCGCCATACTGGCTGATTGCTTTAAGCCATCAACGGCTCAACCTGCGTATGGAATGACTTGGTGGCTGCTGGGAAAAAGCGACGAGAGTAGCACTGAGGCTGCGAATGGTCGCAATCTTGCGCCCAAGACGAAGCGGCTTATTGAAGAAAACCGCAAACGGAACTTTCAATTCCCTGCTGAAACCGTGGCAGCGATGGGAAAAGGCAAGAATCGGTGCTACGTCATTCCTTCTCTCGAGATGGTTGTCGTCCGCATGGGAGACAGCCAAGGCCGCGAATTCAGTGACAGCGAGTTTCTCGCCAAGCTGCTGGAGACGTCATGAACTCCGACAAGAAAGTATGAACCGTGTCGATGGCAAAGTCTCTGCTAACACCTGCCGACAACAGCGCCATTGAGATCTGTTATCGTATAGTTGACAGAGCGATACTAGTGCGCACAAATTCGGAAAGCAACGAGGCGAAGAAGATTGGCGCTTAGACGGCAATCCCTTCCTGATCGGTTTGCGTAGGCTCGGCAGATGGGTTTCCTGCGCGACAGGTCGGCTGTGGCGAGGCCTTCGGCGTCGTGGCGGACAACCTGGCAAAGGACCGAAGAAAGAGAAACAGCAAAATCGCCATGAAGAGCAGGGATGCGATAAGCTTCTCGACCGATGGGCGATTGATGTTGAAATACGCCAGCTGCGCGAAATTCAGAATGACAATCCCCTTGATCATCCACTCGACGTTGATCTTACTCAGAACGAATGCGCCGAAGGGAGCCATGAAGAGCACGACGGGATACGCGCAAATCCAGGTCTTGTATTGGTCCGCCAGCAGGCCTGCGTCAATGAAGTGTCGGTATCCGAATCCGAAAACGCTTGTTCCTGCCATCAACATGATGCACATCCGCGTAGCATTCTTTTCCGACATGCGGAATCGCGTCACGAGCAAGGAGTAGAGTAGAATGTCGGCACCGGTGCCAAAGAGACTAGTGCACAGACCACCGAGTATCAGAATTAACCCGATGAAAAATGCATCCCAGTTGGACTCGAGACAGAGTGACTGCTTGGTTCCTCGGTGATCGCCCCAAGCATAAGAAAAAGCAAACGCGGTGATCATGCTTAGGAAAAGTGCTTGAATCAAATAGACAGGGATCGACTGAAGCGTCACCATGCCAAGCACGAAGCCCACACACACAACAGGTAGCATCCATGACAGAGGCCGGAAAACTCGCCGACCGGATCCTGATTGCGTCAAGATGAATATCGACGCGCTGGTCATGCCGATGCTTTGAATCATCAGGCTGAAATCTCGAGCGAGAACACGGTCGATGTTGAAGAAAACGCTGAGTATGGGAAACGCAACGGCTCCGCCACCTTCGGGGGTCAGTCCAGCGACGAATGCACCGAGCACCATGATCAATGGATAGTGCCAGAACTCTTGGAGAAAGCCGACACTACAGTAAGTGTGAAAGAGCCAAGCCCAGACACATAATGCCGCAATGAACCAGGTTGTAAATACTTTGCTGCGAAACATTCGGCCTACTGTACTGGAAGGTTGACAAACATCGTCTTGCGTGTGATCGGTTCCGATTGCTAAATCAAATGTGAGCTTCAGATATCTTGAGTTGCCCGGACAAGTCGTTTTTGATTGAGTCGATATCGTTGAATACTTCATCCAGCTCTGGCTTGAATAGGTCACCGATCAGCAAATCGGTGATGCTTCCTTTGTGCTGCGGGAACTGGCGGACAAACTGACCGAAGTTAAAACCATCGTAAAATTCGCAGACCAATCGGCGCATGCGATTCATTCCTTGGACATACTCGCTTTCCCATTTTCCAAGTTGTGACCGACTCACATCCCCCTTCTGCATTCCTTCAATGATGGCATCGGCGGCAAGTTGGCCAGAAACCAGAGCAAGAAGAACACCCGAAGAGTAAAGAGGATCCAAGAAACCGAAAGCGTCCCCTACGAGCACCCAACCATCTCCGGACGCCTGCTTCGCTTTGTAGGTGTAGTCTTTGGTGGCCTTGATCGGCTCCACCTGCTTTCCTTGGACAACTCGAGCCTTCAAGGCTGGGCAGTTTTCCATCTCCTGAGCAAAAGTGACTTCATGGTTCTCGCGCCCTTTAAACAGATAGTCGAAATCAGCGACCACTCCCACGCTGACGATATCGTCGTGTAACGGAATGTACCAGAACCATCCCTTTTTCCCTTGGAGGCTGAGTACAGTGGTGGCTCCACTATCAATCCCAGAATCGCGATACGCACCTTGATAGTAAGTCCAAATCGCACCTTTGTTTAGCTGCGGATCAGAAACTCGAAGTTTCAACTTGTTGATCAGTAGAGAACTTTGCCCAGTTGCATCGACAATCACCGATGCCTTGGCTTCGCGAGTATTGCCAGCAGTATCGACGAATTGGATACCCGTCGCGCGTTCTTCATCAAATTGAACGTCGCGTACTCGGATGCCTTGATGAACATTCACGCCGTGTTCTCGTGCATTGTTGAGCATCATTTCATCGAACTCACTACGCCTGATTTGCCATGTCTGCGAGCAATCGTGTGGCTTGTTGTCGTGAAAATAGAATGGCGCTGATTCAACGCCGGAAGAACTTACAAATTGAACGCTGTACTTCTTCACGAAATGACTTCGTGTCATCTTCTCCAGCATTCCCAGTCGCTTCAGTACCCAGTACGTTTCAGGGATTAATGATTCTCCGATGTGATAACGAGGAAAGACGTCACGTTCGAACAAATCGACTTTAAAGCCCTGCTGCGATATTAGGGTTGCTGCGGTGGCACCTGCCGGCCCGCCACCTATCACAATTGCATCAGCGTTTTGTTGACTAGAATCCATTTCTTGAAGTACCTATGTTAAAGGTTAGATTTGGGTCGCAGCGGGTACTATTCATCAAGAAAAGTTGGACTATTCGAATCCTCATGTGGCCGACGCGCCTGTTTCAAAAGCCGAGCGAGTTGATTTAGGGAAGCATCGCTCATGTGGCCAAGTTGCCGGTGATGGCAAGCCTGCACCGCCTCATGAATTCTCTCTAGAAGAGCGATACCGGCAGCGACAATTCGCACTTCTACAACCCGGCGATTTGCATTTGTCCGTTCTCGTTCCAATAAGCCGCGTTGCTCGAGGCGATCGATCAAACGTGTGATATCCGGAGCCCGCGAAATCAACCTGCGCCCCAGTTCCAAGGTCTGCATGGAATCGGGATAGACGGATCGGAGGACACGCAGCGTGTTATACTGCTGCGCAGAGATGCCCTCTTCGGCAAACACTTCATCTTCGATCAGCTTCAGACGGTCATACGTTCGCCATAGGTTCAAGAAGACTTCTTGTTGCAGCGAATCAAAACGGTGCGTGGTTGGCAGTTGAGTTTTGGACACGAAATGGCCCTCCCAAGAATTTTTTATCATGCTCGGGAAACAATGTCAAGACAATACTTGTTGCAACAATGATCCACGATTCGAAGAATTTTGCTGCGGCGGTTGCAGGGCATCGACGGGAGCCGCTTAACCAGGGAGCCAGAACATGTCAGTATGGAATCCTTATCAGACCACGCACGATGCCCTTGCCATGGCTAGGTGCACGTGCGATTGCTCTGATGAGTGACTCGATACGACAATATCGCCATCGCACGCAAAGAGACCTGACTGTCCAAGTCAATCTAAATAGAAAGCTAGGAAAAGCCGTAGCGATCCAAATCTTGTAGCTCAGCGACGGTAGCCAGCGTTGAACGATCGCATATTTTGGACACTTAGCAGCAGTGGAGTTGGCGACTATGTGATAGACTGTGGCGATGTCAAAACTAAATCGAGCCTCTCTGCCTCCGGGCCCAGCTGGCCGTTTGAGGCCTACATTGCAGCTGATACGCGACCCACGCGGGGCACTCCATAAGTGGCGGTCCATGTACGGCGATCCGTTCTTTGTGCATGCGCTCAATGGACCAGTGGTAGTTACTGGTAGAGCTGATCTGATTCATGACATCTTTTCTCACGATTCCTCACATTTTGATCCATTCGCTACCAAAGCGCTGGCACCGATTCTGGGTGCTGGCTCGATGCTGTGCCTGGCAGGTGCCGCGCATCGTCGAGAGCGCAAACTAATTATGCCAATGTTCCACGGCGACCGCATGCGGTCCTATGCGAATATCATGCAACAGGCCGCGCGGGAGAGCATGGAGCGCGTGGTACACTCCGAATGCAACATTCTCGACGTGACCACCAGCATCTCGCTGAAAGTCATCGTGCAAGCTATTTTTGGCGGCGAGGAAAGTCGGTCGATTGCGAATCTCATGCAACTATCTCGCGTTTCTGTCCGTGATACTTCGCCGCTGCTGTTTTTCTCCCCCAAGTTCCATTTCGGCTTCTTTGGACTCAGCCCGTGGGATCGATTCTTGAAGGCTAAACGGGAACTGCGAAATGCGTTTGACTCTGAACTGGCTCGCCGATCCGGAATCACGGCAGAACGCGACGACATCCTGACTCTGTTGCTGAACGCAACCTACGAGGACGGCAGTCGCATTGCGGCGGATGACGCTTACGATGAGTTAGCCACATTCCTGTTTGCTGGCCACGAAACGTCGGCTATCGCCATGGCCTGGGCCATCTATCACTTGCATACCCACCCGGAAAAGCTTCAGAGGCTGCATCAGGAATTGCAGGACGCCGGCGCGGTACCGCCTGAGGTCCTAGCCGGGTTGCCTTACTTGAAAGCAGTTGTCCAAGAAACGCTGCGTATGCATCCTATCGTTACCGAAGTGGTCCGTTTGCTAAATGTTCCAATGAAGCTGGGGGAATATGACCTGCCAGCTGGCACGGCGGTCGCACCGGCCATCGTCTTGGCTCACTACGACGAAAACGTGTTCGAGTCCCCCGACGATTTTCGTCCCGAGCGTTTCTTGGATCGCAAATATACTTCTGCGGAATACCTGCCGTTTGGCGGTGGGCACCGCCGTTGTGCCGGTGCCGCATTCGCGACGTACGAGATGTCTATTGCTCTAGGTACAATCATCGGCAACTACTCCCTGGAACTGCTTGAGTCGAAGCCAGTATTGCCTAAACGACGCAACGTCACCATGGGACCGTCGACCGGCATCCGCATGCGGATTGGCCAAGCATCGCAGCAAGAGTAATTGCCTGGATGATCCGACCAATGTATGAAGATTTTCGACCGTCCACACCTTGTGTCTGCCTCGGTCAATTACAGCCCCAGAGCAGTACTGCCGCTGGTGTAACTGTAACTGACTCATCCTGCCGATTCGAAGCTGGTTCAACGACTGCTTTGTGCAGCACTATTCGCTGGCGTTTTTGGATCGACCATGTGGAAATGATGGTGATCGACAACAAACGAGCCTATCCATGTTGGGTTAGCATCCGATTCCCCCGGTGCAAATTGGTAGGCATTGCAGTTGTAGATTCGGTGGTGCAGAATT
Organism: Pirellulaceae bacterium; assembly: GCA_041736515.1. Lineage (GTDB taxonomy): Bacteria > Planctomycetota > Planctomycetia > Pirellulales > Pirellulaceae > Aureliella. The sequence continues at coordinate 8,738 of JBGSTP010000301.1, read as the reverse complement.
GCATCGCCGATCATGGGCACGAATCTCTTATCGTCGGCATAGTCGCCAATGCAGACCTTGGAGATTTCAATTCTCGTCCCATTCAAGCTGGCCCAAAATCGATCGTTGGGCATTGCCTTCTGCCATGCTGACAATGTTTCATCAGTGGATGGTTCAGGCAAATTCTCTACTTGGTCGCCCGACGTAAGCACGCCGTTGATGGGTAATCGATCTTTCACGGGCCTGGGGCGTCGTGCATCGGCGTTTGGAGTGTCTCCATTGTGATGCAAAATCGAATTCGCTGATTGTATTTCACAAGACGCCAGGACGACCAACCCTTTGTTTTCACTTTCAGACGCAAGCGGTTTGCGACTACTGATCAACAAACTTTGGCCTGCCTCCAAGGTGTGCTGCGCGGCCAATGTCTTCCATTCGACGTTCGGTTGCTGGACTGACGAACTCCCTCCATCCGCGACGCTGGTTTGTCCACCCGCAAAAGTGAATCTATCGAGCCGAGTGACCTCGCGCACCAGGCAGGCCAATGATAAATCAAAGGCGATGGACTCGTTGTCGCGTTGATTCGGCAAAATCAGCGGTCGAGCCGCCAGGGAGAATCCACTGAATCCCAGTTGAGGCATCGGTTGGATGGGTGCCGGTCTGTCGAACGATACCGTGCGTGGTTTGGCCGACCAGGGAGAATACGACGCCATCTTGACGTAGCTTCCATTGCGGCAGGTCGCTTTCGGTGCGCTCAATTTAGATGCCAACCTTGAGATGGCAGCTGCCTTTTCTGCGTCGAGGATTGCAAAGTATGTTTCCTCAGGCTCTACGTGCGTGTTTGTGGGGATCACCAATGAACCAGCGATTCCGAGATCAGATTGGATGGATCCGCCCAACGTTATCCTGCCGGGACTTGCCTCTTTCACAGTTACGGGCACGGCTTGATGGGAGGCGGCTGATGCTGAAGCCGGTTGCACCGGGCCAGAGGCTGCGAAAGCGGGAACCTTGCCCGACGGTTGCTCCTGCGGCACAGAGCCCATGAAGTGCGGCGTCGGTAGACGATGCATAGCTTCAATTTCCTGTGATGTAGGCACCGAAGAGACTGCTTCACGTAGAAAGCCATTGGTGGGCTCGTGGGCTTTTTCCCAGTTAAGTCCCAGTGCATTCAATTGTTCTTTCGAAATCGTCAGCAACTCGATTTGGATGCGCACATGATCAAATCCAAGTTGACTGAGCTCTGCGATTTCCTGTTTGATGTTGGCGATTTGATCTCGCGTTTCAAACACCTTTAGCGTGTTACCGTCGATCAGAAATGGTGGTACAGAGCTCAACGTCACGTTGCCTTCTGCGTTGATCGCATTGATGCTGCGCTGGGGAATCATGCTCAACAGCACGCCTCGCGCGACCTCGCGATCGCCATGCTGCAACTCCAGTTTGTCCAAAAGGTCTCCCACCTCAATTTGTTCGTTTTGCCAGGACTCCACCCAAGCTCCCTTGGCCGGCGGTGCCATCGTCGGCCCCTTGTCGCGTTTCTCGGTTGTGTAGCTAGGCCGTGAAGCCGAAGTACGCCCCTCCTGCGCGCTTAACCAAGCGCCGCCCGGCAAGAGAATAGTCAGGCTCCCCAGAAATAAGAGCCAGACCCAAACCGGTGTGCTCGCGTGACTTCCTTGTCCAAGTCGCATAATCCTCTCCAATCGATTTCGCGTGATATCCACCGGCCGCACGCCCGGCAACGCCGGAGCCACACGCAGCCGCTGTTTGCATTCCAGAACTCTCAACAAGCTCCTGGCGTACTCCACAGGAGAACATTTCAAGCTAGCGACGGTCTCCTCGTCGCAGCTGCGTTCGGCTTCACGAACGAGCATGGCTTGTGCCAGCCACACCAGCGGGTGAAACCAAAACAGGCAACAGGCTAATGTTTGTACCAATGCCCACCACAAATCCCCCCGGCGAACGTGGATCAACTCATGGGCAAGCAGTGGTTCAAGCTCCGCGAGCGATTGCTCGCGGACGATGGCCCGCGGAAGCAGAATTATGGGACGCACCAAACCATAGACGGCGGGCCCCACGGCAGCATCCAAGACCGACACGCTTACTCGCCTATTCAGTTGCAGTTGCCTACTCAATCGGTGCACCAATTGTTCAAGAGTCAGGCTCTGGATTACCTGAGTTCGCGGCAATGACGAACGGTATACAAACCGCCAAAACATGACTAAGCGCCCGATGGCAACGCCCGCACTGACCACGCAACCTAGGCACCAAACCATCAGCAACAAGTGCTTTACTTGCGTTATTTTTGGTGTGAGTTGTGGAGAATCTAATGCGACAGCGTGAATTGGACGCAGCGTGTCACTGGGCGAAGCACTAACACCGGAGGTGCCTGAGATGCGAATGGCCACGTCCGACTGTGTGGTTGGTTCTACCCACAATGCCGGTGAGATAGCGGTTGATTTTGCAATCCACTGCAGAGAAAGAGTATTGATCCAGCAGAACAAGCCAACTGGGCTAGTCCAAACCGGAGGCATCAAGCACTTCAATATTACCAGCGTCCACAGACAATGCGCAAGGTGCGGGCGGTCGCGGCCGGCGATACGGGTGAGCGTCCAAATTCCTGCGGCTAACAAACCCACTTGCCAAGTCTGAGCCAACAATATGGCGAATACTCGGTCGCTTGTCATTGGTCTGGCTCCTGCTCTGCAATCCGCTCCACGAGCGCTCGCAGTTCGGCCAATTCATTCGCGTCAATGCCGCGTTCTTCAATCAAATGGCGAACCAGCGGCATCGTCTCGCCTCCGAACAGTCGCTCGACCAAATCGTCCACAGTTTCGCGAATAACCGTCCGCGGCTTGGCGCGTGCTGCGTAGATGCGAAGACGTTTGTCCAATCGCGAGCTAGCATAGCCCTTGGTCTCCAATCTCCGCAGGTAGGTCTGCACAGTGGCAAAATCCATGGCACGTTCGGCTGGCAGCGCTGCGTGGATAGCTCGCACGGAACCCGGTCCAATCTCCCAGAGTACGCGAGCGACTTCCATTTCTCCCTTTGAGAGTGCGGGTCTTGGGCCCATTTATCAGCTTCCTGAACTTAAATAGAATCCTGTGCAGCTGCGCCGTACGTTTGTACGTCTAAAATTTACACGTACAGGCGTACGCGAGACAAGCCCGGTTCTGGTTTTCGACGTTTGCCTGCCACAGATAAACTGCAATCATCGAACAGCGTCTGGAATCGCGGGACCCGCCTGAGTTTGACGCTACGGCTCCGGCCTCCCGTTGTAGAGGAATGGTCGCAGTTCTTTCAGGCACAGAGCTTTGGTTTTCGACCAATACGGCGCAATTGTGCTAACAACTCGAACAGCGGCGAGGTCGCGAGAGCCAAGACTCAAACAAAGCTGCTTTAAAATAGTCAGGCCGCTATTACGGGATTTTCATTACCTGTACGGGTGAGAAGGCGGAATTCGCACGTATCTTGCCTAGAAAATCTCTTCGATCTGTCGCGCATTCCTTTGCAAAGACCTATCTGTTTGTCGGTGACACCGATTTCTTCAGTTAGCCGTACCTAGGTCACAGCATGTGCCCGTCCTGCAAGATGTGGCTTGCTGGTCTGGATTCAATACTTTGTCCATTGTCTGTTGCGACAATTTCGATTCAGATGCGATGATTTCATTCATCTGCTATCCAGATACTCGAGCATCTGGATATTCGAGCGCCGCGAAAGGACCAAGAAAACTGCAAACCGGTCAGAAATTCCGGTAGATGTTGCCAACGAATCGCTTGGTGAAACCAAAGCGAGGCCGACGGGGCTCGAACCCGCAACCTCTGGATCGACAGTCCAGTGCTCTAACCAATTGAGCTACGGCCCCAAAATGAGCAGTCTTTTGAAGATCGTCATTTGGATACGCCGGATTATACGCTGAGGCAATCGCTCTGCAAGGCCATTAGTGGCGGTAGTTTTGTGTTGGCGGGCGACTTTCTTTGAGAAGCATATACATCTGTTTCAGACGATACGACCGGAACTTGACAGTACCTTTTTCTAGTTGCCAACACCGAAAAAACGGCTTGCGGCTGAGGTTGACCTACGGTTGAAGCGTTGGCTTTCAAGAACAGCAAGCCAGCCAGATCCGCTCCCAGGAGCTTGCATTCAAGCGAAGGACTTCCAAAATGTTGCAATCCGTTGGTAGGTTCATCTCCTCCTGCATTGGTGCCGGCTGGGACAACGTACACTGGCTGATGATGGAGATGGACGTTGCCCAATGGGGAATATTGTCCGCAATCTTTGTCGTAGCAGGCTTTATGGCGTTACGAACGCGATTTTAGCCGAACAAAAGCAGAAACCACGAGCCGAAAACCCTCAAACTTGGTCCAATAGCTGAGGCGGGGATCGAACCCGCACGAGCATTGCTGCTCACAGGATTTTAAGTCCTGTGTGTCTGCCTATTCCACCACTCAGCCACATCCAATCGTCGACAAGCCTTAGCTTGGATCGACGCATATCTTAGCCGACCGGATGTTAACAGAAAAGACGCCGACCCGTCCAGCCTCTCCACCTAAGACTCCCGCCAACCAGGGCCCGGCTGATTACTTCGGAAACGTCAGATGAGGTGATCGCTAACAACCGCACATGTGCCGCAGCGACGCACTCCGCACAACTAAGCTACGCGAGCTCTGCGGACTAACGTGGATTTGAACTGTGCCCCAAGTGGTCTCCGAGCTGGCACGCAGATTGCAACTCGGCAATCAAACCTGCGGTCTCGCCGAGAAATGCAAATTGCAATCAGTTGGTTTAACAGGGAAGGATGAAATCCATGGGTATGCGTTGGCTGTTTTCCGCCGCTGTATTGGCTGTCTTCACGGGCAGTGGGCTCCCGCGCGGTCTCGCGCAGGATACGAAGTCGCCACCAATCGGTTCCTCGCAACACAACGAAGTACCGAAAGTAACTAGCGAGAAACCAATGAGCTTCTGGATGGCTCGGAAGTTGGACTATTCCAAGACGGTTCTAGAATCCCTGACCATGGGTGATTTCGACAAGTTAGCTGAAACTGCAGAGCAAATGAGGCTTCTAGGTCGTATCGAAGGCTTTGTGCGGCGCAATAACGAGGATTATCGAATTCAATTGCGAACATTCGATGCAGCCTCTCAAGAACTGATACGCCAGGCGAAACGAAAAAATGCAGAAGGCGCTGCATTGGCTTTTAATCAACTAACGACCAGTTGCGTCGCTTGCCACGTTCTACTCCGAGAAGGAATCGATTAATGCGACGGATTCTAATTTTGGGTGCAGGAACTGCCGGCACCATGATGGCAAACCACCTAAGACCAAAACTCCGGAGCAGCGATTGGTCAATTACTGTTGTTGACCAAGAAAAGATTCATTACTACCAACCTGGTTTTCTGTTCTTGCCGTTTGGCACCTATGAACCCAAACAGCTGAAGAAGCCTATCGAAAAGTTTATTCCTGCGGGAGTGCAGTTGGTTCAATGCGGTATCGACCGTGTATTGCCTGAGAAGAACGTCGTTAGTTTGTTGGACGGGTATGAGCTCGAGTACGACATTCTGATCATTGCAACTGGCACGAAGATCGCGCCGCAAGAAACCGAGGGAATGCTGGGAGAGGGCTGGCGCAAAGACATTTTCGATTTCTATACGTTTGCAGGTGCCAAAGCCTTGCGCGACAAACTGCGGGACTGGGACGGTGGCAAACTGGTAGTGCACATCTGCGAAATGCCGATCAAGTGCCCCGTGGCTCCGCTCGAATTTTGTTTCCTTGCGGACAGTTTTTTTCATGAAAAACGGATGCGTGATCGTGTCGATTTGACGTTTGTCACGCCGCTCGGTGGAGCATTTACGAAGCCCACCGCGACTGAGAAATTAGGGCACCTGCTGAAGGAAAAACGCATTAACATCGTGAGCGACTTTGCTATAGAGAAGGTCGATAACGAGCATAAGAAGATAATTGACTACGGTGGCAAAGAAGTCACCTACGATCTCTTGGTAACGGTTCCTGTAAATCTAGGCGACGAGATGGTTGCTCGATCGGGAATTGGCGATGACATGAATTTTGTCCCTACCAACAAGGCAACTTTGCAATCATTGGTTAAAGAAAACATCTTTGCTATAGGCGATGCCACGAATCTCCCCGCTTCAAAAGCGGGATCTGTGGCTCACTTCGAATCTGAGATCCTTACCGACAATATCTTGCGATTCATTGACGGCCAGCCGCTTAAGGAAGAGTTTGATGGACACGCCAACTGTTTTATCGAAACCGGGCACGGGAAGGCTCTCTTAATCGATTTCAATTACACACATGAACCAGTCGAAGGAACCTTTCCCTTTCCTGGCGTGGGTCCACTGAAACTTTTGGAAGAGAGCCGGATCAATCACTACGGGAAGATGGCGTTCCGATGGATGTATTGGAACATCTTACTCCGCGGCCGACACATACCTTTCGTGTCGCCCACGATGAGCGAACTTGGCAAAAAATATCCGCATGAAGAGGTGAAACATGGATAAGACCGTCGCAGGCAAAGTGATCTCGATGAACGAGGAGGGCTACCTAACCGACTTGTCCCAATGGACGCAAGAAGTCGCTCGGGAGATAGCGCAGGAGGAGGGAATTGAACTAACCGATCAACATTGGTCAGTAATTGAATTCCTGCAGCAGAGTTTCAAAAAATCCGAACCATTATCCATTCGTTCGCTGGGCAAAAAGGGGCCAGTTTCAATCAAAGACTTTTACAGTCTGTTTCCAGACGGTCCGCTGAAGAAGGCCAGTCGCATTGCGGGAATCCCCAAACCGGCCAGTTGCATTTAGCAATTGAATTTAATCCAGGAGCGAACAATGAACACTCTGAATGTTGAAGTAGCCCGAGACGAAGCCACTCAGAAGAAGCCTTCTGGGCAGGTCAGGAAAATGTTGCTGATATTATCGAAAGCGACCCTGGACAATGTCTATGCCTGCTTCATCCTTGCCAACGGTGCTCGCATGGAAGGCATAGAAGCAGAGATCTTTTTCACATTCTTTGGTCTGGAAGCAATAACAAAGAAAAAGATGGAACGATTGCATGTAGCCACCGTAGGCAATCCAGCCATGCACATTCCTACACTGCTGGGAGGACTGCCGGGCGTCGAAGCGATGGCCTCCGCAATGATGAAAAAGGAAATGGAAAAACTCGACATACCAGGGGCTGCAGAATTCCTCGAGATCCTCTCGGCGTCTGGCGTCAAGATGTGGGCCTGTAAGTTGGCCATGGAAATGTTTCATCTACAGCGCAACGATCTCTTCGATGGAGTCGACGATATCCTGACGGTAGGTGGATTTTACGAGCGCGCGCGAGGTGAGGGCACACACCTACTATTCATTTAGTTGCTGCGATCGATTGCAGCCAGGGCTAGCCTGGATTCGACGAGGCACGCATACGAAGCGATGCGTGCATGCCACAAGACTGTCGGAACGAAAATTCTCATGTGCATCTATGCGTTGGCCGCTGGATTTCGCGATAGCCAAACACAGCACTTCGCGTGATGCAACAGATAACGGGCAACACTGCCAAGCAAAAAACGCCCCAGCAAGCCATGCCCTGTATCACCAATGAAAATTATGTTGGACTGCTGCTGGTCCGTAAAGCGAACCAGACTGTCGCCGACATGCGCCGCCTCGATAACATGTTGGTCGATTTTGGCAAAGTGGCTGCTAAGATCTTGCGAAACCTCCTCGACGGCCTCGCTCATGGCATCCTTTATTGATGCGGTATCAATTTCGATCGGAACATCCGAGTAACTGAAGGGCAACGGAACTACGTTAACTATGTCGAGATGGGTTCGCCCGCCCCAAATGAAACTCTCGAACGCGTTTGTGGCTTGCAGGCTGTGCTTTGACCCGTCGTAGGCTAGGCACAGTTTCAAGCCCTCGTGTTGTTCAGTTGGCTTATTGTCCGGACGCACTAATAGCACCGAACAGTGCGCGTGCGTCGCTACAAAATCGCTGACACTCCCCAGCAAAATTCGAGCGATTACTGAGTGACCGCGTGCACCTATTACAACTAACTCGATTCCTCGCGACTTAGCTTGCTCGACAATCGTCTTGGCGGGATGTCCCTCGACGACAACAGCTTCTACTGTGGCGTCTGCCCCTTCGAACGCGCGCTCGACGCGACCACACAACTCGGCAGCGCGTTTTTTCTCCAGTTCGGAGTTGTGCTTAACCCAGTCGATTACTTCTCTAGAACCGTGCAACTCAAACGAGGGTACCACCGATAGGACCGTCAGTTCGAGACGCTCCGAGTGGGGCAAATGTGCCAGAAACCACGCTGCCTCCTCAGCAACCTTTGAACCATCTGTCGCCAATAGAACTTTCATCAGTTGCTCCAGAATCCGTGTGGGGTCTAGTCATGTGGGAACGACGTAGCATCCCAGGTGGCTACGGTTCTGAGCGACGCTACTTAAGGGCTGCTTTCGCCAAGCTTGACAATTAAGCTAACCAACTCGGCGCGGGAGTTCACGTTGAACTTTTTCATGATACTCTCGCGGCGGAACTGAATAGTCCGCAAGCTAACTTCGATCTCCGATGCTATTTCCTTGGTAGCGCGACCTGCCACAATACCATCCAGCACGGCTCTTTCCTCCGTACTCAGTGCATGATAGGTATCCAAACGCTGCTTAACACGCATTCTTTCTTCGCGTTGTCTCGCATCGGTCGAGAGCGCCGTATCAATGCAATCGAGCAAGTCGGTTGCTCGATAGGGCTTTTCGAGAAAGTCGATCGCGCC